>DASXOX010000118.1:0-7800 GCA_036493975.1 Solirubrobacteraceae bacterium | reverse complement strand
CGTGCAACTGCTGCCGAACACCGCGGGCTGCCACACCGCACGCGACGCGGTGATCACCGCACGGCTGGCGCGGGAGGCGTTCGAGACGGACTGGATCAAGCTCGAGGTGATCGGCGACGAGGACACGCTGCTGCCTGACGCGCCCGAGCTGCTGCGCGCCGCCGAGGAGCTCGTCGGCGCGGGCTTCACCGTGCTGCCCTATACGACCGATGACCCCGTCCTTGCACGGCGCCTACAGGATGTTGGCTGCGCCGCGGTGATGCCGCTGGGCTCGCCGATCGGCAGCGGCATGGGCATTCGGAATCCTTACAACATCGCCCTGTTGCGCGAAGCCGTCGATCTCCCCGTCGTGCTCGACGCCGGCATCGGCACTGCCTCCGATGCGGCGCGGGCGATGGAGCTCGGCTGCGACGCGGTGATGGCGGCCTCCGCGATCGCGCGCGCCGAGGACCCCGTGCGCATGGCCCGCGCGATGCGCGCCGCAGTGGAGGCGGGCTATCTCGCTCGCACAGCGGGGCGCATCCCGCGGCGTACGTACGCGACGGCGTCGACGCCCGAGGACGGGCGCGCCGAGTTCTTCGTTTGACGGCCCGCCGTGCGCGTGCGCGCGCATGCACGCTCGCGCGGCGGGGTCTTCGTTTGCGGACTCCGCTGACGGAGTCCGATCCCCCTACTTGACGACTTCGATCGTCCCGTTCATCGTCGTCGGGTGGATCGTGCACACGTAGTGCACGATTCCGGGCTTGGTCAGCTTGAATTCGACCGTGCCGCCTTCGGCGAAGGTCTTCGACGCGAAATGGTCCGGGCCGCCCTTGCTCGTGACGTTGTGTTCCACCGGGTCGTAGTTGGTCCAGCGGACCGTGCTGCCGGCCTTCACGCGCAGCGTGTCGGGGTCGATCGCGATGTTGCGGTACGCGACCTGCACGACCCCGCTCTGCACCGGCGCCGAGGACGACGGCGTCGCGTACTTCGGTGTCGTGTTGTATTTCAGGCCGCCACTCGCCGGTGGCTTGGTCTTGCTCTTCGTTGTCGCGCCGCTCGAGCTCGCCGTGCTGCTCGTCCCGCTTGAGTTGGCCGAGTTACCGGTCGAGATAGCCGCGCCGCCCGAGTCATTGGAGTTCGAGTCGCTGGAGCTGCCGCAGCCGGCGATTGCACACAGCGCTACGCACAGCGCCGCTGCCGTAAGCGCTCGCGCCGATGATCGCAGTCTCATTTGGTCGCGTCGGCCAGGGTCTCCAGCTCGCATGGCTGGCAGCCTAGCCTAGACTGGCGATCGATGACGCAGCCGGCCACCGCATCCATACCTTCCACGACGACGTCCGACGCGAGGACTCCGCGTCATTACCTCACCGGAACCGAGCTGAGCGCCGCCGAGCTGGAGGCGTTGCTCGCGCGCGCAGAGCAGCTCAAGGCCGCGCCGCTCTGTAGTGACGCGCTTGCAGGATCCAGCGTGGCGGTGCTCTTCGAGCATCCCTCGACGCGCACGCGCCTGTCCTTCGAGACGGGCATTCATGAGCTCGGCGGCCACCCGCTCGTGCTGCGCCCCGAAGATTTGCAGCTGGCACGCGGGGAGTCGCTGCGCGACACCGCCTACGTGCTCTCGCGCCACGTCGCCGCTCTGGGGGTGCGCACGGGGCCGGACGAGATACTCGCCGAGCTCGCTTCGCACGCCACCATCCCGGTCTTCAACATGCTCACCGCGCTGCACCATCCTTGCCAGGCGCTGGCGGATCTGCTGACGATCAGGGAGTCCTTCGGCGAGCTCGCCGGCCTGCGACTGGCGTACGTCGGCGACGGCAACAACGTCGCGCGCTCGCTCGCCGCCCTCGGCGCGCGCGCCGGCGCTCACGTCGCGGTCGCATCGCCGGCGCAATACGCGCTCACCATCGAGGATTCAGAGGGTTTCTCGCTCAGCGCGCAGGAGCGCGAGCGGATCAGCGTCCACGAGGATCCCCGCGCCGCCGTCGAGGGAGCCCACGCGATCTACACCGATGTCTGGGTCTCGATGAACGACGACGCCGACACCGCATCCGCGCGACGGGCCGCGCTGGCGCCTTACCAGCTCGACGACGCGCTGCTCGACCTCGCTGCCCCGGACGCGATCGCGCTGCACTGCCTGCCGGCGCACCCCGGCGAGGAGATCACAGCGGAGGTCCTCTACGGTCCTCGCCAGCGCATCTGGGAGCAGGCCGAGAACCGTCGCCACGCCCAGAAGGCCCTGCTCGAGCTGCTGCTCGGCGCGAGGGTTGGCGGGTCTTCTTGACGACCGCGACCCGGCCCGAGCGCGGAGACCTGCTGGAGCTGACCGTCGAGTCGCTGGCCCACGGCGGCGAGGGCGTCGCACGGCTGGGCGAGAGCAGCTACGTCGTGTTCGTCGCCGACGCTGTTCCCGGCGACCGCGTGCGCGCGGTCGTCTACAAGCGCAAGCGCAGCTACGCTCATGCCCGCACGCTCGAGGTGCTCTCCCCGAGCCCCGAACGGATCCCGCCGCTCGCTCAGCACCCCGGCGTCCCCTGGCAGGTGCTGCCCTACGAGCGCCAGTTGCAGGTCAAGCACGACCAGGTCGAGGATGCGCTGCGGCGGATCGGCGGTCTGGTCGACTTCGAGATGGAGGCGATCGTGCCCGCGCTGGAAACTTGGCGCTACCGCAACAAGCTCGAGTACTCCTTTGGCAACGGCGCCGTCACGCTCGCACAGTTGGCGGCCGGAGCCGCCAACGGGCACGGGCTCACCGGCCCACGGTTGGCCGAGCGCGCGGACGCGGACGACGACCCCGTGGGCGCCGGCGAGGGCGAGCTGCAATGCGGCTTCCACGCCCCCGCCGGCTGGAATCAGGTCGTCCCGATCGACGACTGCCTGCTCGCCTCCGAGCGCGGCAACGAGGCGCGCCGCATCGTCCTGCGCTGGTGCCGCGAGCAGGGGCTGCGCGCGTGGGAGCGGGGCTCGCGCAACACCGACCCTGGCCCCGACGGCCGGGTGCGGTTGCGCAACCTCGTCGTGCGCGAAGGTCGCCGCACCGGTTTGCTGCAGGTGCGGCTGGTCACGACTCCCGGGGAGCTAGAGGGGATCGAGGGCCTCGCGGATGCGTTGGTCGCCGGGTTGGAGGAGAGCGCCCTCGCGGGCGTTCTCTGGAGCCGCTCGACGGCGCTCGCCGAGACCACCGCCGGTGGCGAGACGGAGCTCATCTGGGGCGAGTCCGAGCTGCCCGAGCGGCTTGGCGAGCTCGACCTGCGCATCTCACCCGAAGCGTTCTTTCAGACCAACACCGAGATGGCCGAGGTCCTATACGGCATTGCCGCCGACTACGCCGCCCTGGAGGGTTGGGAGCGCGTCTACGACCTCTACTGCGGGATCGGCGCAATCGCGTTCACGCTCGCCCCACGGGCCGGCGAGCTGTGGGGGATCGAGATCGTCGAACAGGCCGTCGCCGACGCGATCGCCGGTGCTCGGCGCAACGAGATCGAGCGCGCCCACTTCTTTGCCGGTGACACTCGCCTCGCGCTCCCCGAGCTCGTCGCGCGCGCCGGGCGTCCGGACGTGCTCGTCGTCGATCCTCCGCGCGCCGGGCTCTCCCAAAAAGTGGTCCGCCGCATCATCGAGGCCTCGCCGCGGCGGGTCGTGTACGTCTCGTGCAACCCGACGACGCTCGCTCCAAACGCCGCGCAACTGGTCGAGGCGGGTTACGTGCTGCGCCGCGTGCGGCCCGTCGACATGTTCCCCCAGACCCACCACGTCGAGTGCGTCGCGCTGCTGGAGCGCGCCGGCGCCGGCGCCCCGCGCGCGACACCCACCGACACCGACGCCGGATAGGCTCCACGCGATGCGCGCCGTCACAATCCGCGACCAGCAGATCGTGATCGAGGAGCACCCCGACCCCGTGCCCGGGGCCGGCGAGGTGCTCGTGCACGTCCGCGCCGCGGGGCTCAACGGTGCCGACATGATGCAGCGCCGCGGCCTCTACCCCGCGCCGCCCGGATCGCCGCAGGACATACCCGGGCTGGAGCTCGCCGGCGAGGTCGCTGCGCTAGGGCACGGAGCTGAGCGCTTTGCGGTCGGTGACCGCGTGATGGCGATCGTCGGTGGCGGCGGACAGGCCGAGCTCGCCGTCGTCCACGAGCGCCAGCTGATGCCCGTCCCGGCCGCCGTCGACTGGCCCGCAGCTGGCGGCCTGCCGGAGGTCTTCACGACCGCCCACGACGCTCTCTTCACGCAGGCCGCTCTGCGCCCCGGCGAGCGCCTGCTCGTGCACGGCGGGGCCGGTGGCGTCGGCACCGCCGCGATCCAGCTCGCGCGGGCCTGCGGCGCGCACGTCACCGCGACCGTCCGCCGCGATGAGCTGCGCGGGCAGGTCGCCGAGCTCGGCGCCGACGTCGTGGCGCCCGAGGGCTTTGGCGCTCACGGACCTTTCGACGTGGTCCTCGAGCTCGTTGGCGCTCCCAATCTCACCGAGAATCTGAACGCGCTGGCGACGGATGGGCGCGTCGTCGTGATCGGCGTCTCCGCCGGCGTCAAGGCGGAGCTCAACTTGCTCGCGCTGATGGGCAAGCGCGCCGCGATCCGCGGCTCGACGCTGCGCGCGCGGCCGTTGGAGGAGAAGGCGCTTGCCGCTCGCGCACTCGAACACGAGGTGCTGCCGCTGCTCGAAGACGGCAGCGTCCGAGTCCACCTCTCGGCCACGCTGCCACTGCACGACGCCGCCGAGGCCTACGAGCTCTTCGCCGCGGGCGGCAAGCTCGGCAAGATCGTGCTGCTCGCCGGCTGAGCACGTCGCTTCGCCTCCCCAGCACGCACGTCGCCCCGCCTGCCGAGCAGGTCGCTCCGCCTCGCCACCCGTTTGGCGCGCCATTATCTTTAGCCCATGGGGACAGATGTCGCTCAACTCTCCCAGCGCGTCAAGCCGCGGCTGCGCGGGGTCTCCCACCAATATGCGTTCTTCGTCTCGCTTTTCTGTGGGGTCGCGCTGATCTTTGCCGCCAGCGGTGGGCGGGCGCGGCTGGCCGCCACGATCTATGCCCTTGCGGTGTCGGCGCTGCTCGGTACCAGTGCGCTCTACCACCGGGTCACCTGGCGTCCTCAGGCGCGGCGCTGGATGCGGCGTCTGGATCACTCGATGATCTTCGTGTTGATCGCCGGCACCTACACGCCGGTCGCATTGCTCGCGCTGCCCTCCTCGCTTGGGCGCGCGGTGCTGATCGTCGTGTGGGTCGGCGTGGGCGTCGGAGTGATCTTCAAGCTCGTCTGGATCGACGCCCCGAAGTGGTTGCTCGCCGGCGTGTACGTAGCGTTCGGCTGCGTCTCGGTCGCCGTCTTCGGCGAACTGCCCGGCGCGATCGGCTGGCTTGCGGTCGCGGGGCTGGCGACCGGCGGGCTGCTCTACACGATCGGGGCCGTTGTGTATGCCAGCGGTCGCCCAAACCCGGTGCCCGGCGTGTTCGGCTACCACGAGGTCTTTCATGCGCTCGTCATCGTTGCCGCCGCGTTGCACTACGCGGTGATCGCGTTCGCGGTGCTGCCCGGGCGCTAACTCCCGCAGTCGCTCGTCCACTGCGCGGCGGGTGCGCGGCTCAGTACGGCGGCTGCGCCGCCCACCACTCGCCGAGCGCCCGGAAGGCCTCCCAAAATTCTCGCTTGGAGTCGCGCTCGTCCAGTGACTCATCGATGTTCGGGACGTATAGCGCGTCGATCGTCGGCGTCAGCTCCTGGACGATGCCCACGCGCGGCTCGATCTCCTGCGCAAGCGGGACTTCCAGATCGTTCAGCGTCTGCAGTGCCTCGATGCCCATCGCGACGATGATCTTCGGGCCCACGATCGCGATCTCTTCGGCGACCCGCGCGATGCACGCGTCGTCGGCCAGCGAGGAGTCGCTCAGCGGGCACTTCACGCACAGCGTCCCGTAGACAGCCAGGGGGTCGATCTGCAGGCGCTTGAGAGACTTCATCAGCGCACCACCTGAGCGCCCGTAGAACGCGACGCCCTCCTCGATCTCCGAGGGCAGCGGAGAGTGCTTGAGCAGCATGATGTCCGCCTGCGGGTGGCCGGAGCCGAGCACCGGCATCAGGTTGCCGCGCGGGCAGTGCGGGCAGGACTGCAGCTCGCGCGTCAGCGTGTTCAGCTCGCGGATCGCTCGCTCCAAATACTTCTCGCGGATCTCGTCGTCGGTCGTCGGCATGGACGCCGATGGTTTTGACGACTCCTCGACTTGTCCTTGGCGCTGCACCACTAGTTGCGTCCCGTCGCTTTGCGAACGCGGCGCTCGCGGCGTGCGCGCCGCGCCGACGGCGGGGTCGCGCGCGTCTGCAGAAACTTCAGCGCCTGCACGTACAACAGGCTCGTCGGACGCGTCAGGATCTCCGCGTCGCGCAGCGACTGCAGGAACTCTTGCGGCCCATCGAAGTCGCGCATCCGCACCCGCACCGAGCCGAGGCCTTGCGCGACGTGGGAGTCCGAGCCCGCGCCCGCTGCGATCCGATACTTCGCGGCAAAGCGCGCTGCCTCCTCGTTGAACGCGCCGATCGCCACGCGCGGATTGAAGACCTCGATCGCGTCTACATCGTCGAGTACCGGCAGCAGGTGCTCGTAGTCGGGCACCGCGTGCAAGCGGTCGAACGGGTGCGGCACGTACACCAGGCCGCCCTGGCGCTTGATCTCCGCGACGGTCTCCGCCATGCTCAGGCCGCGCGGGATGCGCTCCTGTAGGAACAGGCCGATCACCTCGCCTTGCGAGGCCGTCTTGACCTCCTCGCCCACAACGACCTTCACGCGCGCGGTCTGCGCCTGCTCATGCGCCGCAAGTGCGCCGGAGATCTCGTTGTGGTCGGTCACCGCGATCGCGCCCAAGCCCTGCTCATGCGCGGTCGCCAGCAGCACCTCGACCGGCGTCGCACAGTCGTGGGAGTGGTCGGTGTGCATGTGCATGTCCATGTCGATCATGTCTCTGCCTGCCAGGCGCCGCCGCAAGCCCTCATTGCCGCGTGGATCGCGTCTGCGCGCTGCGAGCCCCGCGTAGAGGAGCTCCAGCTCGTCGGCGACGTCCTCCCAGCTGCGCCCAGCTGCCGCCGGCTCCAGCAGGCGATAGTCGGCCGGGAAGTGCTTCTCCATTAGCTCCGCCGTCGCCGCGAAGCTCGCTGTCCGCACATCCAGGCGCCCGAAGAACGTCGCCACGAAGCGCCTCCCCAGCAGCGTCGAGAGCAGCCGCTCTGTCGGCGCGTGGAAGGAGCCCACATTCAGCGCCCGCGAGTGGCGCAGCGCCGCATTGGCCGCGCTTGGCGCGAACGGCTCGTGCACGTGCACGAAATCCAGCTCGAGCGTCCCCAGCAGCTGCTCGATCGTGCGCGCCACGTCGATCGGCAGCGCCCGCGGCGGGCGCGCGGCAGAGGCGCTCTCGGCGCTCCGAGCGGGCATCGGCACGTCGAGCACCTCACCTACCGCGATCACGCGCGGCTCGCCCTCTGCGGTGCCCGCCAGCAGCTCCTGGGGGCGCTCTCGCGCCGCGCGCAGCTCCCGCCGCGAAGCTCGGACCCGCTCCTGCGAGCGCGACGGCGCGAGGATCAGGACGCTGTGCCCCCGGCGGGAGAGCTCTCGCGCGGCGGCACGCACGTAGGAGTTGACCGCGTCCTCCTCAGCCTCCCACGGATGGGGCGTCACATGAGCGATCGCGTGCTTCGCGGCCATCGGCCGCCATTATCACGCCTTCGCGGCGCGCGCCCGGGCTTTAGTGCGTGTCGGAGCTTTGGTGCGTGCCGGGGGTTTGCTCGTCGTGCGGGAGTACTTCGCGATGAACCGCTCGGTCTCCGTCCGGG
>DASXOX010000117.1:0-3401 GCA_036493975.1 Solirubrobacteraceae bacterium | reverse complement strand
TGCTGCGGCTGCTGCGTGCTTACTGGAAGCAAGAGCGACCGACGGCGCCGTACCTCTTCACGGCGAAGTCCGGGCGGCTTTTGGATCCGAAGATTGCGAGGAGGGCGCTTGAACTCGCGACCGCGCGTGCCGGTTTGAGAGTAACCGTTCAGGGGAGTGGTTGAGCGGTCGCGACGAGTCATGCGAGTTGATCGCGCATGACGACCATGACGAATCCCGGGGTCCTGTCCGAGCAGATTGAGCGCCTCGTGCGGGAGTACATTTTGGCAACTCGCGTCGCGGCGCAGGCGGCGCTGGATCGGGCGTTCGCGCCAGGGGCGGTCGCGCATGCGAAGCAGGTGCGGCCGGCGTCACCGTCGCGGCCGGGAGTCCTGCGAGAGTCCGGCGTCCGCCGGTCGCCGGGTGCGATCGGAGCGCTCGGCGAGCGCATCTACGAGGCAGTGTGCAGGATGCCGGGCGAGACGATGACGGTCCTGGGCCCGCAGGTCGGCGCGAGCGCGCGGGAGCTTCACCGGCCGATGCAGCTGCTCAAACGAGCGGGGCGCGTGCGCAGCGTCGGGACGCGCCATTCGACGCGCTACTTTCCGATGGCGCGCGCGTCGGATTAGGCGGCGACCGCGACGTCTGCGGCGAAGAGCGACGGGAGCTTGCTGCCGCCGCAGCGCGCCCGGCAGCAGGCGGTCAGGAACGCGAGGAGGTTCTTGTCCTGCTTGCGCGCCGTGTGCGCGACGGTCATCACGCGCTCGGCGAAGACGTTGCCTCGGTCACTCTGGGCGCCGAAGGAGCGCTTGCGCCAGAGCACGAAGGCGCGGATTTCCCTCTCGGCATGGTTGTTGGTCGGCTCGACGCCATCGTGCTCCACGAATGTCCACAGCGCTTGCCGGTGCTCCAGCATGTCGACGCACGAGCCCGAGAGGCCGTCGATGCCGGCGGCGGCGGCGCGCGTGAGCACGGCCTCCACTTTCGGACCGAGCGCCGCCATCCACGCGACGAAGACGGCGCGCGGGAGCTTGCCGGCCCGGTAGTCGTGCCAGTACTCGAATAGGATTCCCGTGTAATCGAGCAGCTCGCGGCCGATCGCCGCGGCCGGCCCAGTGCGCTCGGAGAACGAGACGAATTTTCTGAGCAGGTGGGCCCAGCAGATCTGGCGGCGATCCATCGCCCAGAAGCCGAGCGCCTTGGCCCGATCGCTCACGAGGATCCCGCGAAGCGAGCCGTAGAGCGGCTCGAGCGTCGCCTTGCTGTTGTCGGCGAGGATCTTGAACACCGTCGCCGCCTTCGTCGCGATGGTCCAGAGGGCGCGTACCGCGCCGGCCTGCAGCCAGCTCGTGCCATCGGTGTGCTTCACCGCGCCCGCGCCGACGCGCTTCCACGCATCCTCGACCGCGGGCGCGATGGCGTCGCTGACCCGCGCCTCGACCGCGCTCAGCGCGCCGAGCGAGATTCGGACTCCCAGTAGCTCCCAGAGCAACACGACGGTCTTGCGGCGGCTCACGTGGTAGGCGCCCGTGAGAAACGCGATCAGCGCCATGAGGCGCGGACCAAACGGCGACGCAGGGATCTTCTCCTTGTCGTACGGCGCGCGCGTCTTGCGCCCGCACTTTGCGCACGCCACCTCGTGGCAGCGCCACTCCGTTGTATGCGGCGTGATCGGCGGCATCTCGACCTGCTGATACCGATGCGCGTCGGGGTCGACCACCTCCGGTAGCTCGCGCGCACAGCCCTCGCAGTGCGGCGGGAACACGTCGACAACCTCGTCGACCTCGTCGGGCGGCAGCAGCGTGCGGCGCGAACCGCCGTGCCCTGGCTGCCCGCCCCGCTTCCGGGTGCCCTGCTTGTCTTTGCCCTGGCCGCCCTGCCCCCGCTTGCCCGGCGGGTCGCTCGATGGCGGCAGGTGCGAGTTGCGCGAGTTGCGACCGAGCTTCTCCATCAGCTCGGCGACCAGCTTCGTCAGCGCCGCCACCTGCGCCGTCAGCGTCGCGACCTGCCCTTCGAGCTCGACGATCCGCGCGTCCTTCCGCGCGACCTCCGCCTCCAGCTCCGCGATTCGCTCGTCGCGCCAATCCGCTGCCACCACCCCCTCTTCGCCCATCCGCGACACAATGGAAAGTGCGAAGAAAAAGTCGGAGCGATATGGACCACTTACGAGGAGCCTGAACGGTTACCACACAAGCGGTCAATCGCGGGGCTACGACCGCGTATTTGGCAGCGCTCGCGATGGCGTTCGCCAGCGAGCCTGCGGGCACAGCCTGCGGGTGCCCGTGCGAAAGCGGCGCAGTCTGTCGCGCGGGACGATGTCAGGCGGCGTTTTGCGGACCACCGTCGAGCGATACCCTACCGACCTGCACGGGCAGCGGCGGGACCTGCGCGTACAAGGCAAACACGACGTGCAGCACTCTCGGGCCGCCCGATGCATGCGCCTTCGACGACGAGTGGTGCTGCGTCCCCTAGCCCGAGCGGGCGTCGGGGATCAAATTCTGAACGGCGCTTTCCCCACCTCCTTCGCTGCTCGGTCCCGCTCGATTCTCCGGAATGTGGCGAGGACGCGGCACGTCGCCGGCGCACGTGCCAAGAGGGTCCCGGTCGATAGGTCGTCGCTGCCCACGCGCTCGACTCCCGCGCGCGACGCGATTGAAGAAGCGGCAGCGTCGATCTGGCAGTCACGCCGGTCCTATTGCGTGAAGCGGGGCACACGGCCAGCGAGCGCACCGTCCGTCGCCTCGTAGCCGAGTTTCGGAGCGCGGAGCGAGAGGTCACCGTGCCGCGCGTGTACGGCTCGGGCGAGGTGGCGCAGGTGGACTTCTTCGAGGTCTGGGTGGAGCTCGCCGGGGTGCGCCAGAAGTGATGGCTCTTCTTGATGCGCTGGATGAACTCGGGGCGCGACTTCGTGATGCTCTGCGCGCAGCAGGACACGCCCTGGTTTCTCGCCGCTCACGTCGCCGCGTTCTCCCACTTCGGCGGCGTCGTCGCGGCGGTCACCTACGACAACCTGACCGCCGCGGTCGGCAAGGTGCTGGTCGGCGCTCCGCGCGTGCCGCGGCCGCGCTTCGCAGCGCTCGCGGCGCACTACGCGTTCGAGCCTCGATTCTGCCGTCCCGGCGTAGGGCACGACAAGGGCGGGGTCGAGCGCCGCGGCGGACACATTCGATGGCAGCACCTGGTGCCGCTGCCGCAAGGGGGATCGCTCGCGGAGACGAGCACGGCGCTTCAGAGGCGCATCGATGCGCAGCACGACCGGGACGCGTCGCGAGCCGACGCGTGGGCACGCGAGCGGGCAGCGCTGCGGGCTCTCCCGCTGCCGTTCGACGGTCGGCACGTCCGCGCGGTCAGCTCCGTCACCACGCCACCACGGCCATCGCCGGCGGCATCTACTCCGTCCCGAGCCGATCGTGCGGACAGAC
>DASXOX010000116.1:0-23674 GCA_036493975.1 Solirubrobacteraceae bacterium | reverse complement strand
CGACGAGCACCACCCGCGGGCCGCCCCCGATCGCGGCGAGAACCCCGTCGAGCACCGCCCCGAACCACGCCTTGCTTGACTCGCCGACCTGTTCGAAAGCCCACTCGAGGTCGCATCGACCCGGCTGGAGAGCCCCCAGCTCTGGCAACTGCGGGGTCTCGGACTCGCTGCTGCGCCAGTGCGGTGCCTTCCAGAGCTCAATCGCGAGCAACCCATCGAACGGCTCCACAGCGTCTGGATCCGCCAGCACGATGTGAGAGAAGTAGTTGCCGAAGCGTCCGGTGTCGGGCTCACCGTCGCGCCCGCGGAACTCCCGGCCAACATAGACGGTCTGGGAGACCACGGGTGTCCCGTCGACCTCATGGCACTTCAGGGCGACCGGAAACGCCTGGAGCTCCTCGACGGTGGGCTCGCGCGGGCTGTCGCGCGGAGCGTGGTAGCCGACGTGCGCCGAAGCCAGCATCGCAAGTAGCTCCCGGCTGATCCCAGGGCTTGCCGCATTGAACTGGAAACCCGAATGCCCCCCAAGACCCTGCCGGCAGGAGGTGTGGTAGGCCTGAGGGTGGCTCACGGCTTGGGGATAGCCCCCCACGCATGCAGCATCCAGAGGATCGGGTCCTCCACGCGCTGCGGTGCCACCCCGTTTCGCAGATGCCCATCCACTGGGTTTTCTCCGAGCGCCGAAACGCCGAAATAGGCCGCCAGTGGAAATTCCGCTTTCACCAGCTTGTCGAATCGTTCGCCAAGCCACCCGGCGACATCCGCTCGCAGCTGCTCGCTGAGGTTGTGCGCCGCGTCGGGATCAAACAGTCGTCCGTTGGAGGACGGTCTGAACAGCGGGTGCTCCTCGGGCAGAAGCCCGCGCAGCATGTCGGACTTCGACAGCACGATCGCAAGCGGCACCCCGATCGGCTTGCCGGCGGGGATGCCGCGCGCCTCGCGTAGCAGCGCCGCGAGACGCCCGAGCATCGTGTACGGGTCAGCGCTGACCGGGGGCAGCTCGCTGTCGCTGTCGAACTCGTCGCGGACCGCGGCGATCTGCAGAGGGTCGAGCAGCAGGATCAGCCCGTCTGACTGGGTGACGTAGCGAGCCTCGCGTTCGAGCACGCTGAGCGACTGCAGGTCCTCCCCGGCGGCATCGAAGAACACGAGGTTGCTGTGCGTAGCGTTCTTTGCCCGTCCGAGGGTGAGTCTTGAGACCAGCGGCTGGCGCACGTCGCGGTCAACCGCAGCCGATCTCGTCGCGTCGAGCACGCCCTGTTCGCGGTACAGGCGCGGCATCAGGACGTTGTCGACGCGATCGCGTGAAGCGTCGTCGAGCAGCATCAGCGAACCGCCGAAACTCGGCCCCACGCGGTGCTCGAGCTCGTGCAGCGCAACCGCGATGTAATGGCTCTTGCCCGCGGCGCGGGTGCCGACGAGCGCCATCGTGCGCCCCTCGGCTTCGGTGAAGCGCTGGGGTAGGTTCGAGTGACAGGACGGGCAGACGGGCCGAGTCGCGGCGCCGCATTCGCAACGGACGGGCTGCCCGGCCTTGACCGTGAAGGCCTGGCCGAGTTTTCCCTGCTTGACGAGCACGCGCGCTTCATCGGGGGCGGTCGTGCCACGCAGGCGCCCGAGCGCCTCATCTGGGATGCGCGGACAGCGTGTGTCGTCTGTGCCGGTGCAACGGTACGCGGCGAGGTTCGTCGACCAGCGCGTGAAGCAGTACGGGCAGAGCATGTGCTTGGGGCGCGCCATCTCAGCGAATCACCAGGTCCTCGACGCCGGGGTCAAGGACCCTGTGTGAGGCGTTCGCGCCCGCTCCGCTGAGGAACGCACGGATTGCGAGCGGCCGGCTGCGCCCGTCGAGGTCCACCGTGGAGGTGAGCGGCTGGCTGCCGCCGAGCCGGGCGACAATCTCACCGTCCGCGGGCTGTCGCGGCAGCAGGTCCCCGACCCGCGCGACGACGATGATCTCGGGGACCGCGCCGACGCCCGGCTCGAGTACACCGATCTCAATCTTCTTGCGACGCATGCCGATCCGTTTGACCTCGTAGCGGACGTCGGTCTTGCGGACGCGGGTGACGGCGGCGCGAGCCTCGCGCGAAGCCGCGGTGCCGTAGTGGTAGTCGTTCCCGACCCGAGCGGCGGGGTACACCGTGACGAAGATCGACTCACCGCTTCTGCCGTCGATCGTGAAGCCCCCTCGATCCTTGTACTCGCTGAGGCGAAACACTCGCTTCTCGGCCGCGGGATCCTCGGGCCCTTCGGGCTGGCGGTCCTTGCGCCACACAACGAGCACGGCGCGCAGCGTCTCAGGCCAGGACCAGGTCAGGCGCACGGCAACCCCGTCGTCTGTGGCACGGACGTTGCTCACACCGGGGAGCGCCACACACTGGTATGGCTCACCGGCAACTGCCATCGTGCCCGCGACCGTGACGGGCAGATACCACCGGCTCCCGGGTTGGGGGTCGGGGTCCCGCGCTCCGCAGCTGTCAGGGGGGACGACCGTGCCGAGACTCGGCAGGGACAGCGGGTCGAGCTGCTCCCCGGGCGCGAGACCCGGCCGCTCGACGCAGCGCAGAACCGTCACGGTCCCCGACGGTGGCCCGCTGAAGCTGATGAGCACCCCCTGCGGAGAGGGCTCGGCGGCGATGATCGTGACCGGCTCGGGTCGCGCGACGGGCTGCCCGTAGACGATGGTGCCACCTGTGATGACGGGCTCGCCCGAGGGGCCGACATACTGCACTCGCGCTAGATAGGTGTAGCGCTCCCCGTTTGTGAGACCGCGGTCGGTGATACCGGTGCTGTCGGCAGCGAGGGTCTCCTCGACGTTTGTGCGCTCGTGCTTGCGTGTAATCAGCACCCGTCCACGTGCGCTGAGCGCCGACCATGTCAGGCGCACTTCTCGCTCCCCGCTGAAGACCAGGAGTTGCTGCAGCTCCCGTGCGACAACCAGTGGAGCGCTGGTGGCGCTCGAGGAGCGGCTAGCCCCACGCACCGCAACCACCTCATAGCGGGCGATGACGCCGCTCGCGACGGTCTGGTCGACCGCCTCACAACCTGGCTGCGCAGCGGCGAGCTGTACGCGTGTCCCGTCTGACTGGACACGGGTGACCTCATAGCCGACGCCGGCAGTTGGCGAGGGCTGCCAGGTAATGATGACCTCGGCGCCGCTCATCGCGGCGCGGACCCCGGAGGTCGGGCTCGCGGGGAGCCGGTCGAGCGCCTCCCTCGCTTCCTGGCAGTCGGCGGCCAGCGCGAGGGCTTCGACGAAGATTGCTTCACGAGCCTCCCCGCTCGCAGTACGTGCACGTATCACCGCTGCCTCCGCGAGCTTCAGTTGCTCGGTAACTTGTGCGAGGCGGTCGGCGGGAGGTATTCCCTCAGGGCCGGGGACGTCGCCCGCGGTGCGTCTGAGGTTCTGCAGGGTCTGGCGCGCCGCGTAGAGGCAACGCCGGCCGATCGCGGCCTCTGCGGCCCTCCACTCGGCGTGCGCGGACTTTACGGCGTCGGCGACCTCCTGGTTGAGCCGTTCAACCTCAGGGGTGCTTCCGAGCACCTGCTCGATCCCCATGAGCTCGTCGCCCGCCTGCTGAAGGTATCCGGCCCGTAACAGGCCATCCAGGCCCGCGAGCTTCAACATCGCCGTGGCGTACTGCCGGAGATCCGCACCGCATTTACGGCACCTGCCGACCGAAGCGTCGTTGACGGTCGCGCAATCGTCCTTCGGGCAGGTGATGAACAGGGCTGCCCCGCACTGATCGCAGCGCTCGCCCGCTCGCTCGCGGGCGGCGACGTTGCTGCAGGTGCCGCAGACGATGTAGTCGACCGGCGCCGCGGTGCGCAACGGGACCCCGCTCTCCCGCGCGATCTGTGTCACCACTCGACCGGCGAGCTCCGGTGTCAGGCCGAGTTCCACCCCGCGACGCGCGAGATGCTCGGCCTCCATCTCGTCGATCGCGCCATCATCGACCGCGGCACGAAGACCATCTGCGGTCAGCTCGTCTTGGACATCGCTCACGAGACTCTCTTCGTAGGCTCGCGGATCGCCGTCGATCAGGATCCGCTTTGCAATCACGAGCATCGTTTCGTGGATAACGCGTGTGTTGTCCCGCTTGCGCTTGTTGTTATCGGCGTCAAGGATGCTGTGCCGCCGGCGGATCTCGGCGATGTCCTGGGTGATCCCGGGCAGCCCGAGGGCGTGATAGAGGGTGAGTCCGGATCGCGGCTCTCCGGCGTCCTGCGCGAGGGCGGCGAGCGCTTTGCGGATGTCCTTGCGTTCGGCGGTCGTGAGCTCCGCGCGGACCACTGCGACGGGCGCCGCATCAAGGCGCTGGCGTACGAACACTGGGTCGAGGCGCAGGCTCTCTCCGGCCCGCACAAGGCTGGCCCGGACGCCCGGGTCGAGCCCATCGTGCTGGTGCAGCGCGGCGCTCAGAAGCGCCTCCCATTCGTTGCGTGCCCGTTCCCCGGCTTGCACACGGGCGTTCTCGACTTCAGCGGCGCCCGCTGCGGCGCGGCGGCGCTCGGTGGGGTCTTCGAGGGTGAGGACGGCTTCGCCGTGGCGCTCTAGCAGCAGCCGGATCAGGGCGCCGTACTTGGGCCGTTCCACCCGCATGTCCCACAGCTGCTTGACCTCCTTGCAGCGCGCGGTGATCGCCGTCTCGTCGCTGTCGGAGGTCTCAAGGCAGTAGCGCTCGAACAGGCCGGGCAGCTCGGGACTGTCCAGGTAGGGGCCGAGGACCTCCTTCAGGTAGGTGGAGGAGTCGAAGTGCTTCACCTTGACCTCACGTGCGCTGCATCGCCTGGACCTTGGCGGCGGACTCGGAAACCTGCTCCTTGGTGAGGACCCCACCCTCCGATTCGGCTGAGAAGGTCAGCTCGGCAACGTTGGGATGTTTGGCGGTCACGGTCAGCAGTCCGTCGTTGCCCATTCCGATGCTGACTTGGATCGGCGTGCCCTTGGGGTCGTTGCCGGGAAGGTGAAAGTCACGCCTTTCGAGCTCTTTGTTGTGCTCCATCTCCTCGGAGAGCTCCGACCCGGCCTGCTCGAGAAGCACGATCTGGACACCCGACTGGTTGTCGACGACGGTGCCGTAGGTTTCCAGGCGTGGTGGATCAATCGGTAGCGGATCGTTTTCCCGAAGGAGATGGTCGACGTAGAATTCGCTCGGGTCGTTGTTGGCCCCGGTATAGCCCTCGCGCACGACCTTCACTCCGAAGCCGCGGGAGCAGACGTTGGTGATCTTTGTCTCGGTCATGCGCTGCAGAGCGCCAAGCGCCAGACCGGATTCCTCGGCGACACGCTTTTCGATCTCACCTCGATCAGGGGTCTCGCCGTCGGCTTGTTCTTCCTCTTCGAGATCTTCGATTTTGCTGCGCAGCTCGGCCTGGAATCCGTAGAGGGCGGCGCCCTTGGCGACAGCCTGGTTGGGGTCGCCTAGCTCGGGAACCCAGCCGGGGAACGCCTCGGAGAGCCGCCGGGAGACGGCCGGCATGAAGCTCGAGCCGCCAACGAGCAGCACCCTGTCGATCTCGCCTGCGCCGCGCTCGCGTGCCTTCTCGAGCGTTTCGCGGGTGAAGTTGATCGTCTGCTCGAGCAGGTCTTGGGTGGCCTGCTCGAACTCCTCGCGTGTCACCTCAACAGTCGCGCGGACGCCGCCCGCCATCACGACCTGTGTGACGGACTCCCGGAGAGTTAGCGCCCGCTTGACATCCTCGGCGGCGAGTCGCAGGTCCGCAGCGGTGAGGTCGTCGTCAAGCGGGTCGGGAGCATCGGGGTTCTCCGCCTGGAACCTGCTCGAGAGCAGCTGGACGACGCGCTGGTCCCAGTCGGCGCCACCGAGACGGTGGTTTCCGCCGGTGGCGACCACCCGGATGTGGCTCCCGCCAGTCGGCAGCGGCTCAAGACGAATGACGGTGACGTCGAAGGTGCCGCCGCCGAGGTCGTAGACAAGCACCGTTTCATCGACGTCGGCGCCCTGCGCAAACCCGTAGGCGAGTGCGGCTGCGGTCGGCTCGTTGAGGACGTCGACGACCTCGAGTCCCGCCATCTTGCCAGCGGCGAGCGTCGCGTCGCGTTCTGGGATCCCAAAGTACGCGGGTACGGTGACGATGACCTTCTCAACGGCGTTCCCTGTTTGCTGGGCAGCGTCCTCGGCAAGCGCTTTGAGGATCTGCGCCGAGACCTCAGGGGCCGTCCATTCTTGGCCGTGTGCCTGGAAAGTCCAGTCTGGTACACCCATCTGGCGCTTGACAAGCTCCGAGACAGCGTCGGGGTCCATCTGCATCTGACGCTTTGCCTCCTTGCCGACCTGGATGTTCTCTGGGCCGATGAACATCACGACCGACGGGGTGGTCGGGTCACCGTCGCGGTTGTTGACGACGACTGCTCGGCCGAACTCGTCGACCCGAGAGATGCAGGAGTAGGTGGTGCCGAGGTCGATCCCCCAGACCGTGGTGCTCGCCGTGCTGGATTCGGTGTTCATTGACTATCTCCGTTGGTTGGTCTGTGGCATCTAGCCGGCAGAACTTGAGCCGCTACTGGAACTGTGCTTGTACACGCGCACCTCGGCAACGCGGATCGTCGGACCATCCTCCCACTGAAAGCCGACCCGGACGACTTCCGAGATCGTGCGGTCGAGACTGGCGTCGTCTGTCTCAAGAACGCCCGCGGCGCTGTGCTGCTTGGGGTCAAACTGGTCGCGCGCCGCAGGCTCGAATGCTGTGATGCCATTGCGTGCAAGCGCATCGAGCAAGCTCACCTGCACCACGTCAAGATCGTGGCCATGCTCCCCATCGCGCGGGAGGCGGCCGATGTCATCGTGGAGGCGCAGCAAGTCACGCACCAGCGGCAGGGTCGCTGCGCGCAGCTCCCCAGCGCGTAGCCGCTGGTTCTCCGCGTGGAGCTTGTCAACGAGGTCGCTCTGGCGCATTTGGAGTCGCTGTGACTCCTGGAGGCGCTCGTCGAGGCGCTCGACCGAGGCCACCAGGCTGCCCAGCTCGCGGAACTCGACATCCAGGGCGGGGGACTCGGCGTCCGGCAGGGGCTCCTCGGGCGTCGCGACACGCGGCGCAGGCTCCTCGGGCGTCGCGGCATGCGGCGCAGGCTCCTCGGGCGTCGCGGCATCCGGCGCGGGGCTCTCGACGGTGGTGGTGGCACTCGACGGTACCCCGGGCTCTCGCTCGGCACCGTCTGACGCAGTCGGCTCGACGTCGCCTCGGTGCTCGGCGCCAGGGTCCGTTCCCTCGTGTTCGACCAGTTCACTCATGCTCTCCCCTCTCAGACGACGGTGGCGAGGACCATCAGACAGAACAGCGCAGAGGCCACGGCGGCCGCGAGAACCCACGGCCGGACGAGGGTCACCTCGTGGCTGGCTCCGTTGGAGACGTTCTCAAGCCGATAGGCCCGTACCACCCCATCGCGCCCGAGCTTGCCCCACAGCCTGAGATCGTCTCCCGTCGCCACGGGGATACTCGCCGGCGACGCGAGATACCTGCACACCATTTCGCTGCTCGGCGCCGTTAGCCGGATTTGGGAGTAGCGTCCCGCACGGTAGCCAAGCAGCGCTGCCAGACCCTCGAAACTGAACGTGACGGAGACGTTCATCTGTGGTTTGGATGGCTGCCCGAACAACTTGAGCGGCGAAGGAACCAGGCCGTCTTTGGCTCGCCCCAAACTCTTGGCAAAGGCGCGCAGCGCCATGATGAAAGCGAGGGCCGTCAGCGCCGAAAGCATCGCAAGTGCGTGAACCGCGGCGACCCACCACGGCCTGTCTCCGCTGGCAGGCGGTGTGGCGCTCAGCGAGACGACACGGCCCGTTGCCACGGGTGCGCTTGGTTGAGCCTGGGACGTGCGTGAACTCTGGTGAGAGTGGCTGGACGCAGGTTCGCTCGCGCCGCGATATGCGGCCTGCCGACGGGCTGGTTGTTCACGGACCCGGGAGGACGCCGCCGGTTCATGGGGCGAGCGGGAGACTTCGGCGCCGCCTGTCGCAGTCGGCGAGGCAGGTCGGCTGCTGTTTGCCTGGGGCCTGGAACTATCTGGTGTGACCGCTGGCTGGCTTGAGGTTTCGGTCTGGGCACCCCTGAGTCGCGTGGCGTAGCGGTCATAGCCACATTCCTTGCATCGCGCGCCGCGTCCGCGAGGCCGCCCGCAAGCCTCACAGGGAGGTGTCGTCATCTGGCCCGCCGCTCGGTGTTTGCATAGTGAAGCGCTCTGCGCACTCGTCCAGCCCCGGATTTATCGTCGTAGTCTCCCCCATCGGCCCTTCCTTACAGGGCAATCCCTGGTGGTCCCTCTAACGCAAGGTGTCATGGTACCGGTCCGCCCCTCCGCCGCGGTTTGATGCTCAGGACCAGTCCAATGGACTGGCTTCTAGTCACGCGGCGATGATCGCACTCGGGCAACTCGTGCTCGACCTATTCGAGCAACGTAACTGTTGAACAAAAACTGCCGTGCCCGCTCGGGCAGGTATCGGATGCCGGGAAACCACGATCGAACAGATAGGCGCCGTACTAGCATCTGGACCCATGCGCCTGTCTTACATCTCGACGCCCTAACCCCCGCGCACTCCCTCAACCAACCCCCGCAGCACATGCCAAGCGCTCGCCTGCGCCTCCTGAATCCGCGGAATATGCTCGGAGCGCCTCACCACGACACGGTCGGCCAACCCCTCCGCCGCGATCCGGCCGCCGTCATAGCCCACGAAGGCGATCGTTAAGAGCCCGCGCCGCCGCGCCTCGACCAACGCGGCGAGCACGTTGCGCGAACCACCGCTGGTCGAGAACGCCAGCAGCGCGTCGCCCGCGCGGCCGTGCGCGATCACCTGCCGCGCGAAGATCGACTCCTCGCCCACGTCGTTGGCGATCGCCGTCAGGATGCCGGGATCCTCGGTCAGGTCGATCGCCGCGCGCGGCGGCCAGCCGCGCGGGGGAAAGCGCAGATCGGCGACCGCATCCATCGCGTCGGTCGCCGAGCCGCCGTTGCCCAGCGCGAGGATCCGGCCGCCCGCGTCCAGGCGCTCGCGCAGCCCGCGCGCAGCCGCGCGCAGTTCGGGCTCGCCCTCGCGCAGCGTCTGCGCGCGCAGCTCGCCCGCCTGCGCCGCCTTCTCGAGAATCGACCGCCGCACGTCGGCGAGCACCGACTCCAGGTCGTTCTCCTCCTCGCCCAGGAAGGGGTAGAGGAAGCTCGACGCCCCCGCGTCGTGCACGACCCGCTCGCTGCGCCCCTCCAGCAGACCCTTGTGCTCGAAGAACACGTGCACCAACTCCCACAGCACGTGGTAGAGCGTCTCGATGAGCTCCTGCGCCACGAACCGATCGCCCTGCTCGCTGGAGTCCGCGAAGGGCACGAACTCCCACTCCGCCCCGACGTGCGAATCCGCGATCGTCAGGCACCCCCGATCGCCCGCCACGCCTACCGCCGCGCGCGTCTGCGCGTGGTCGCCGAACGCGAGCGCGATGTCCAGCGGCTCGGCAAGCAGACCCACCTGCTCGCTCGTCGGGCCTCCCTCCGCGGTCAGCGCGAGCGCCGGCAGCGCGCGCTTGCCCACGATCACCGGGTGCACGAACTCGACCGCCACGTGTCGCGCGTCCGAGCGCGCCACGGGCCCCTCGCCGAACGCCAGCAGACGCCCGCCGCGCGCGAAGCGCTCCGCCATCCGGTGACACACCTGGGCGATCCGCTCGGCCTCCGCCTCGAAGAACGCACGGCCCGCGCCGCCACGACGCTCGGCGGCCCCGAAGTCGAGCGCCTGACTCGTCGTGCCGGCGTCCACCGCTACATCGACCTGATCTTCAGGTAGCGCCGCAACTCCGGCAGCTGCGCCACCGCCGCGGCCGCTACCGCAGCGATGATCGCCAGCAGCATTCCCGCCTGCGCCGGTCTCGTGATCGTTATGTCGCTCATCTCGGCGATCCTTCCGTTGGCTTTGCGGTTGTGAGGTCCTTCAAGAGCTCCTCCACGAGCGCCACCGCACCGTCGAGTGAAGCGCGCACCGGCTCCGTCAGCTCCACCACGATGCGCTCGTCCCCGGCGCTCATCCGTGTTCGCGGCTCGCAGCCCACCACCAGCGTCCGCGGCAGCCGCTCCATGCCGAGCGTGCGCGCCAGCGCCAGCACCTTGACCGGATCCATCCCGTGCGCGTCGACTGTCATCTCGGTCTCATCCAGCTCCGGCTCGATCACATACAGCGTCCCCGGAGGCCGCCCGCGCGGCGTCGCGTCGAGGAACACCACCGCGTCGTAGCCGTCCTGCATCGCGTACGCCAGATCCATGCCGCGGATGCCGAAGTCGACCACCTCGACACCCCGAGGTTGCGTGCGAGCAGCCAGCCGCCCCGCGAGCGCCACCCCCCAGCCGTCGTCGCCGAGGAACACGTTCCCGATTCCCGCCACAAGCACGCGCGTAGCGGGCAGCCCGCCGGTCGGGCTCACCGTCTCCAGCGGTTCAATCTCCCACGGATCGAAAAAGAAACGGTGACCCGGCCGGCGTAGCGCGCCTAGATCATGGCCCGGGTCGTCGGTCACGACCACCGCGAGCTGGACCCGGCCCTCGTAGTCCTGGAGCACCTCGTGCACCGTCGCCGTCCGCCCCGCGAGCGCGGTCTCGAAGATGTCGCCCCCAGCCTGCCGCGGGGCAAGCCGCACGACGCTGCCCGCGCGCACCTCGGCGCCGTCGACCTCGATGAAATCCGGGCCAGGGCGCTCGAACGCCTCCCACGGTGGCCGGTCGTCGATCATCGCTCCGGCTCCTCGCGCGGGGACCGCTCACCGATCATCGCCCGCGCGCCATCCCGAAGTCGCGGACCGCGCCGTTCAGGCGCATGATCTGCTCCTCGCTGAGCGCCTCCGTGCGCTCCAAGATCTCCCTCGCGCGCGGGTCGCTGTCGCGCATCGCGCTGCGCTCCTCCTCGGTCATCGCGAGGATGTTCAGCACGAGCATCTGGTCGATCTCGCCCGAGTCGAACAGGTCGCCCGGGCTCTCCGGCGCGATCTGCGGGTAGTCGCAGAGAACGATCGGCGAGGCCAGCAGCGTGCCGCGCTCACCCGGCTCGCCCATCAACACCGGCCACAATCCCGTGTTCTCACAGTTCCGCGCCGCTGCTTGCAGGTCTCGCGGCGGGTCGGTCAGCGAAACCCATCCCCCCTCCCCCTCCACATCCAAAACCACATGTGTTGAGCAGAGCGTGTCGCGCAGCGCATCCGCGCGTAACCCGCCGGCCCATCGCGTCGTGTTCGCCACCCTCACCGTCACACGCCAAAGCTCCGCGCCCAGGCGCTCGCGCCTCAGTGACACCTCACCCCGCAGCGCCCTCCAGGAGCGCCTCACCGCCCCCCCGACAATCATCTCCTGCTCACTTCCCGCAGGGATCGCGATCGGACCCGGTCCGAGCTCGCGCTCGCGCACCTCATCCCAGGAGACAAAGCGCCGCCCGCCCACCGTCAGCTCCTCCACAGGCTCAGGGGCGGAGCTCGGCGACTCGCTCCTCAGCACCTGGCGGCGCACGACCTGCAGGAAGCGCACCCGGATCTCGACCCCCGCGTCCTGCTCACCCTCCAGCAGCGCCTGTACCTGAACCGCGGATGCATCCTGCTCCCACGCGGGTGGGTACACCCCGCCGAACGTGAAGCGCTGCTGGTTCTTCAGCGCCGACTTACTGTACGGCCACAACAGGTAACCCTCGTAGAGAACCGCGTCGGCGATCCGCCGGACTGGGTCGGCGACAGCCGTCGCGCCTGAAGACCCCCCGACGCGCGGCGTCCCGGCGAGAGCGTCACGCGGCGCCTCGCGTCTCACCGCCCGTCCCCCAAGAGACGCTCGACGGCGTCCTCCAGCGTGCGCAGCCCGTGCTCGGCCTTGTACGCACGCAGACCGTCGAACGCCGGGCGACCGAGGCGCAGCCACGCCGACCCCGGGAAGTGGCGGTCCATCGCCTCGCGCCACACGCTCACCGGCAGCCGGTACTCCGCCTCGCGGTCCCAGGAGATGCGCGCCGTCTGCAGCATCCCGCCGCGCCCCGCATAGAACACCGACCCCGAGAACATGAACTCCAATGGCACCTCGCCATCGCTGAGCGCAGAGAAATAAGCCGACGCGTTGACCTCCAGGTCATACGAGCACGCGACCGGGATCTCGATTTCGGTCGCGTCGCTGAACGGCGGCACCACCAGCGTCGTTCGTGTCCACAGCAGCGTGCGCAGCGTCGTGCCCCAGCGCTCCGGAGTGCCGAACAGCTCGACCAGCGCACTTTGCTCGCTCTCGCCGTAGGGACGGCGCCGCGCGGCGATCTGGATCTGCGTGTCGAGCAGGATCGAGCGCACCGCGCCGCCACCGTCTCGCTCGATGCGCAACGCGAAGTTGAGCGCCGGCGCCGCCGAGTGACGCTCGGCGACCGCGTCTCCCACCGCGAAGGAAAGCTGCGGAATCTCCGCCTCCGCGAACGGCCCGATCGGCTGCGGCTGTGAGGGCACCGGCTACCTCCCCACGCCGGTCGCGCTGCGCGAGCGACTGTCGAGCTCGGAGAAGAAGCGCTCGATCTCCCGCCACACCTCGCTGCCGCCCGACAAACCCTTCCAGCGCATGCGAATCAACCCCACGAGGCCGTAGCAGTCATCCAGCCCCACCAGCCAATGCCCGTGCCGCTCGCCGATGCGGTTGACCAGCAGCGCCTCGACGTCGGGCTCGAGCTCGGCGAGGATCGGGTTCGCGCGCTCGATCTCATCCCACGCGCTCAGCTCCAATTGAGACTCCGTCGGGCCCATCGGCCCCGGGTAGTACGCGAGCACTCGCTCGGCGGTGGTGGAGTGAAAGAAGAACGCCATGTCGACCGGGATCCGCAGTTGCTCCCACGTCAGATCGTCGATCGCGAAATCATCGAGGCGCAGGCGTCGCTCGGGCACGAGCTTGTAGCGCCCCGCCCCCGCGCCCTCGCGATCGAACAGCACCGAGCACGGCCGGCACGTGCATAGGAGTTCACGTGAGGACAGCTCGAGCATGTGCCGGTGCACCGCGGGGATCGGTGCGTTGCACAGCTCGCAACACTGCTCCTGCTCCGCCGCCATGCCCTCAACCCCCCACGACGCGCAGCGCGCTTGGACACTCGATCTGCAGCAACCCCGACGGCGCCGCGGGCGGCTCGACCGCGCCCTCGGCGCGCACCTCCTCGACATCGGGGGCGGCCTTGAAGATCGCCTCCTCGATCGCCGACTTCAGCGTGAGCGCCGAGGAGGGACAGCCCGAGCAGCTGCCCTGCAGCCGCAAATGCACGACACCTTCATCGATGCTAAGCAAATCGACGCTGCCCCCGTGGGATTCCAGGTACGGCATGACACCGGCAAGCGCGGCGCGCACGCGATCCTCGACCGCGACCGGGTGCAATCCATGCACGAGCAGCAGATGCGCGACCAGTTCGTCCCCGGCCAGTCGCCGCGCGAAGGTTCCGTCGTCCTCCTGCGCGAGCACCGCGACGATGCGCGCCAGGCCCTCGCCGTAGAGATCGAGCAGCGCCTGTGTCAGGTCGGTCGCGGTGGCCCGCGCCGCCGGGTCCGGCAAGCCCTCCAGCTGCGGTAGCAGTCGCTCGACCCGTGCAACCCGCGCAACGGACTCGGGAGCCGGCGGCGGCGTTGCGGCTGTAGCGCTGGCAGCCGCCGGCGGCGCCCCGGCTGCGGTGCTTGCCGCCCGAGTCATCGTGCCCTCCTAACCGTGCTGCTCGCCGAACATCGGCGAGTGCACCTGCTTGAGCGTCCGGCCCTTGCCGAGATACATGTGCACCCCGCACGGCAGGCACGGATCGAACGAGCGCACCGCGCGCATGATGTCGATCCCGCGGAACTCCTCCTGCGCGTTTTCCTCGAAGATCGGCTGGCCCGCGACAGCATCCTCGTAGGGCCCCGGCGTGCCATAGGAGTCCGTCGGCGAGCCGTTCCACGGCGTCGGCGGGTAGGGGTGGTAGTTGGCGATCTTGCCCTCGCGGATCACGAGGTGGTGGGAGAGCACCCCGCGGACGGCCTCGTGAAAGCCGCAGCCGATCGCCTCCTCGGGCACGTCGAAGTCCTCGAACACCTTCGTGCGTCCGGAGCGCAGCTCGGTCATCGCCTTGTCGAGAAAGTGCATCGCCATCGCCGCGGCGTAGGCCACGAAGTAGATCCGCGCGCGATCGCGCTCGATCGCGTTTGACCACTTCGGGATCTTCCACTCGAGCGTCTGCTCGGGCGTGTTGGGCGTCTGCGGCAGGTTGATAAGCACGCTGGTGCCGGTCGCTTTGACGTAAGGCGTGTCGACCTTGTTGGCCAGCGCCGTCACCCACAGCCGCGCGAGCGCGCCGCCGCCGGTGTCCAGCGCAAGGTGCTCGCCCGAGCGTTTGTCGAACCAGCGCGGGCTCATCACCCACGAGTAGTTGCCGCCTTCGAGATCGCGTTTCTGGGGCTTGGGGATCGTCGTCTGGTTCCACGGGTGGTGCTTGTCGACCGGGTTGCCGAGCGGGTCGCGCGCGACGAACGTCTCCTCATTGGTCCAGTCCTCGTAGTAGGAGGAGCCCAGCAGGATGCGGATGCCGAGATTGATGTCGACGAGATTCGTCGTCAGGAGCTCGCCGTCCACGACGACGCCCGGGGTGACGAACATCTCGTTGCCCCAGTTGTCCATGTGGCGGTAGTCGTAGTCGACGAAATCGGGGTTGTTCCAAGCGCCCCAGCAGCCGAGCAGGATCCGCCGGCGCCCGACCTCCTCGTAGCCTGGCAGCGCGTCGTAGAAGAAGTCGAACACGTCGTCGTTCATCGCGACCGCCGACTTGATGAAGTCAAAGCAGCGCAGCAGTCGCGACATGTAATCGGTGAACAGCGTCGGCGTCGCGACCGTGCCCACCCCGCCGGGGTAAATGGTCGAGGGGTGGACGTGGCGCCCCTCCATCAGGCAGATCATCTCGCGCCCGACGCGGCTCATGTGGAGCGCCTCCTTGTACGTCTCTCCGGTGAACGGGTTGTAGGAGCGCATGATGTCGGCGATCGTGCGGTAGCCGTGGATGTTCGCGCCGCGCGCCTCGGTCTTCTCGGCCTTCTCGAACACCTTCGGATTTGTCGCGCGCACCATCTGCTCGCAGAAATCGACGAACACAAGATTGTCCTGGAAGATGATGTGATCGAAGATGTACTCCGCCGCCTCGCCGAGATTGACGATCCACTCACCCAGCGGCGGGGGCTTCACCCCGTATGCCATCTGCTGGGCGTAACAGGAGCACACCGCGTGGTTGTCACCACAGATCCCGCAGATGCGGCTGGTGATGAAGTGCGCGTCGCGCGGGTCCTTGCCCTTCATGAAGACCGAGTAGCCGCGGAACATCGAGGAGGTCGATTTGCACGTCGCGACCTGGCGGTTCTCGAAGTCGATCTTCGTGTAGATCCCGAGGTTCCCGACGATGCGGGTGATCGGGTCCCATGCCATGTCGACGAGCTTGCCCGCCTCCGGCTTGATGCTCTCTCTCGTCGCGGCCATCACGGCCTCCTCTCTTCCTTCTCTCTTTTCTCCTTTTAATTACCCCACGGAGGCACGTAGCCTGTGGTGAGCTCAGGCCGGTCGTGCCGCCATTTGGTCTCCTTGTTCATCGTGTGATTGGTCATCGCGCGCAGCTTGCGCATGACCGGCCCGTAGACGCTGCCGATACCAGCCGAAACGGTGGACCCTGGAGGCGCGTCCATAAACGGCATGAACTTGTCGGGGAAGCCCGGCATCGTGCACCCGATGCAGATCCCGCCGACGTTCGGGCAGCCACCGACACCGTTCATCCAGCCGCGCTTGGGCACGTTGCAGTTGACGACCGGCCCCCAGCAGCCGATCTTGACCTGGCACTTGGGCGAGTTGTAATCCTTGGCGAACTCGCCCTGCTCGTAGTAGCCCCCGCGATCGCAGCCCTCGTGCACGGTTTTGCCGAAGATCCATCGCGGGCGCAGCGCCTCGTCGAGCGGGATCGCCGGCGCCAACCCGGCCGCCTGGTAGAGCAGCCACACGAGCGTCTCCATGAAGTTCTCCGGCTGCACCGGGCAACCGGGGACGTTGACGATCGGCAGCCCCGCGGCCGAGCGGAAGTCCCACCCCAGGTAGTCGGCGAGACCCATGCAACCAGTGGGGTTGCCCGCCATCGCATGGATCCCCCCGTAGGCAGCGCAGGTGCCGGCCGCGACCACCCCCCAGGCTTTCGGCGCGAGCCGGTCGAGCCAGTAGTTGAGGTTCAGCGGCTCCCCGGTCACCTCGTCGTTGCCAAACGACGTCCAGTAGCCCTCGCCGTTGATGTTCTCATTTGGGATCGAACCCTCGATCACAAGCACGTAGGGAGCGCCGAGCTCGTCGCGCACGGCGGCGCGGTAGGGCGCGAGAAACTCCTCACCTCCGAGCGTGGGCGAGAGCACTTTGTTGTGCAGGTGCACCTTCGGCAGACCCGGGATCGCGCCGAGCAGCACGTCCTCGATTCCCGGCTGAGCGGCGGCGGTGATCGAGACCGAGTCCCCGTCGCAGCTCATGCCCTCGGAGATCCACAGGATGTGCACCTCCTCGACGCCCGACGGCTGTGGTTCAAACGTGGCTGCCATGACCAACCCTTTCGTTCGTCGGTTCCTCCTCCTCCAGCTTGCGCTCCTCCAGCTCGAGCGCATCGACCACCAGCTCCTCGCCGGCGATCACCTCGACGTCCAGACCGCCACAGCGCGCGCAGCGCAGCGGGAGATCCTCGAAGGCGCTCTCCGCGCCGCACTCGCGGCAGCGGCCCGCCGCCGGCACGTGCTCGATCTCGAGCACCGCGCCCTCCAGAGCGCTGCCGGGCGTCAGCAAAGAGAAAGCGAAGTCCAGCGAGTCCGGCACGACCTGGCGCAGGTAGCCGACGCGCACCTCGACCTTGACGACGCGGCGACCCGCGGCGTGTCTGGCGGCGACGTCGAGGATCGCGCGCGCGATCGAGAGCTCGTGCATCACACGGCCTCGCGCTCGCGGGCGAAGCGCCCGTAGTTGTAATAGGCCGCGCAGGCGCCCTCGGGGCTGACCATGCACGTCCCGATCGGCCGCTCCGGCGTGCACGCGGTGCCGAACACCTTGCACTCCCACGGCTTGATGACACCCTTGAGCACCTCCCCGCACTGGCACGCCTTGGGGTCCGCGACGCGCACACCGGGCACCGAGAAGCGCAGCTCGGCGTCCCACTCGGCGTACTCGTCGGAGATGCGCAGGGCGCTCTGAGAGATGAAGCCCAAGCCGCGCCACTCGAAGTGCGCGCGCAGTGCGAAGACCTCGGCCATGATCTCGAGCGCCTTGAGGTTGCCCTCCCACGGCACGACGCGCGCGTACTGGTTCTCGACCTCGGCGCGTCCCGCGGCGAGCTGGCGCAAGATCATCAACACCGACTGCAGGACGTCCAGCGGCTCGAAACCGGAGATCACGACGGGCTTGCCGTACTGGTCGGGCAGGAACTGAAACGGCCGCGCTCCGACGACGGTCGCGACGTGGCCGGGCCCGATGAAGCCGTCGAGGCGCAGATCGGGAGACTCAAGGAGCGCGCGCAGCGGCGGGACGATCGTGACGTGCGAGCACATCACCGAGAAGTTGCCGACGCTCTCGGCCTTGGCGCGGCGCAGCGTCAAAGCGGTCGATGGCGCCGTCGTCTCGAAGCCGACGGCGAAGAACACGGTCTGGCGTTCGGGGTTCTGCTTGGCGATGCGCAGCGCGTCCAGCGGGGAGTAGACGATCCGCACGTCCGCGCCCTGCGCCTTGGCGTCGAGCAGCGTCTGGCTTGAGCCGGGCACGCGCAGCATGTCGCCGAAGCACGTGAAGATCACATCGGGCTCGTGCGCAAGTGAGATGCCGTCGTCGACGCGGCCCATCGGGATCACGCAGACCGGACAGCCCGGACCGTGCACGAGCTCGACGTTGCTCGGCAGCAGGTCCTCGACCCCGTACCTGTAGATCGCGTGGGTGTGCCCGCCGCAGACCTCCATGATCTTGTAGTGGCGGTCGGGCGCGGCCGTCGCGAGGATCTCGCCCGCCAGCGCCCGGCCGAGCTCAGCGTCGCGGAACTCGTCGACAAACTTCACTCAGCTGCTCCAGGGAATCGCTAGGCACATCGGCGCTCGCCCTCCACACGAACCTTCTAGCTGTCATACCCGCTCTGTGCCCAATGTCAAACAAGATGGGCCAGAATCATTCGGCGGTCGATGCACCCCAGCGCTCTTCGATGTGCCCCAGGCGCCAGATCGCGAGCGCGACGGCCCACGTCAGCGCGAACATCCCGACGATCACGTAGCCCAGCACGTTCAGGTCGATGTGCTCCCACCACCTCCAGAACGAGCCCGAGAGTGCGAACTGTTCGGCCAGCAGGCCACCGAGCTCGATCGTGCCGACCACGAACGCGACCGCGACGGAGAGACCGGTGATCGTGAGGTTGTAATAGGCCCTGCGCACGGGCTTCGAGCAGGCCCAGCCGTAGGCGAAGTTCATGCAGGCCCCGTCGATCGAGTCCATCAAGCTCATGCCCGCGGCGAACAGGATCGGCAGGCACAGGACCGCGTACCACGGCAAGCCCGCGCCGGTGGCCCCGCCGGCGAGGACGAGCAGCGCGACCTCCGTCGCCGTGTCGAAGCCGAGGCCGAAGAGGACGCCGACCGGATACATCTGCGCGGGCTTCTTGATGGTGCGCGTAACTCGCCCGAGCAGGCGGTTCATCAAACCCCGCCGGTCGAGCTGCTCTTCGAGCGCCCGCTCGTCATAGGCGCCGTGGCGCATGTCGCGCAGGGCGCCGACGATGCCGACCAGGATCACGACGTTGAGCGCCGCGATCGCGTACAGGAAGCTGCCCGACACGAGGGCGCCGGCCCAACCGGTGACCCAGTGCAGGGTCGAGCCGCCGCGCGTGACCTCGCCGGACAGCGACTTCACGCCGAGGGCGAGCAGCAGCGCGAGCGCGAACACGATCGTGGAGTGCCCCAGCGAGAACCAGAAACCGACGCTGAGCGGCCGCCTGCCTTCGGCCATCAGCTTGCGCGTCGTGTTGTCGATCGCACAGATGTGGTCGGCGTCGAAGGCGTGGCGCAAGCCGAGCGTGTATGCGGTCACGCCGATCCCGACGGTGAACGCTCCGGCGCCGCCGTAGTGGCGCCGCGCGACGAGCGCGATCAGCATCAGCAAGCCCACGGCGTGCAGCCCGACCACAACGGTCGCCATCATCGCCAGCGTGCGCCGGCGATCGGTGCGCGATGAGTTTCGCGATCGCATGGCGTCTTAGCTGCACAATAGGCGCTCGCCCGCCCGGCGGGGTCGCAATCGAAAGGAAAAGACCATGGGAAAACTGGTCGTCACGGAGTTCGTCTCGCTGGACGGAGTAATCGAGGAGCCGCGCTGGACGTTCGAGTTCAACCGCGGCGAGGACGGCGACAAGTTCAAGGGCGACGAGCTGAAGGCGGCCGACGCGCAACTGCTCGGGCGCGTCACCTACCAGGGCTTCGCCGCCGCGTGGCCCTCGATGGGCCACGATTGGTTCGGCGAAAAGATGAACGAGATGCCGAAGTACGTCGTCTCCACGACGCTCAGCGACGACGACGCGAGCTGGACGAACTCGCGGGTGATCCGCGAGGACGTCCCCGGCCAGATCGCGCGGGTCAAAGAGGAGGTCGCGGGCGATCTGCTCGTCGCCGGCAGCGCCCGGCTCGTGCGCAGCCTCGCCGAGCACGATCTTGTCGACGAGTACCGCCTGATGGTCTTCCCGATCGTCCTCGGCGCCGGCCAGCGCCTGTTCGAGGAGGGCCACACGCGCACTACGCTCCGGCTCGCCGACTCCAAAGCGGTCGGCCCGGATGGCGTTTTCGTGCTGACCTATGTGCCGGCCCGGTAGGTGTTGGGCCGGCTCATCGGGGACCTCACCGCACGAAGCGACCCATCCGCGCCGCCGCGATCGTCTCACGCAACGTCGTCAGAGCGTCGTACTTGGCGCGCCAGCGAAGCTCATGGCGAGCCCTTGAGACATCCATGATTACGGGCTCGCGAAAGGCCGCGACCCACTGCGCCTGCGCGGGTAGGAAACCAAGCTTGCCGACGATCTCCGCGACGGCGTCCACCGCGAGCTCGGGGACGGGAATCGAGTACCAGCCGAGCTCCTGGGCGAGCTCCCTGACCGTGAGCTGCCCGGGGCCGGCAATGTTGTAAGCGCCAGGGGAGCCGCGCCCGAGCACGGCGGCGCGCATCGCGGAGGCGACGTCGTCGTGGTGGACGAGCTGAAAAGGAGCACCGGGATCAGGCAGCACGGGCTTGAGAATCGGGACACCCGCGAGCAGCCGCTGGACCGCACCGGGCAGGCGCTCGGAGATCTGGGTGTACGGCAGGCTGTCGATCAGCAGCGGCGCGTCGGGTCCCCCGACGATGCAGGGTCGCAGCACGTATGCCGCCGTGCGGCTCCCCGCGAGCGTCTCTTCCAGCAGCTCCTCGACCGCGGCCTTCTGCGCGGAGTAGTAGTGCTCGTCGCTGCCGCGCGCCGGCACCTCCTCGGTCAGCGGCAAGGGGTTGTCACTGTGAAAGCCGTAGGCGGCCACCGAGGAGGCATAGACCAGGCGCCCTACCCCCGCACCAACGGTGGCCTCGAACACGTTGCGCGAGCCCTCCAGATTCACCGCCGCGCTCTCGCGCGCGCCGCCGATGATGATGAACGCGAGGTGCACAACGACATCGGCCTCTCTCACCAACTCCGCGACGGCGGCGCGGTCAAGGACGTCGCCGCGCCGATAGGAGACCTTCTTCCAGCCCCGCTGCCGCGGATCGAAAGGACGGCGGGCCATACCGAGGATCCGCCCCACCTCGCGCGAGCGCTCCAGCGCGCCGACGACAGCCTGCCCGATCTCACCGGTCGGACCGGTGACCGCGACCGTGAGCCCGGCCGACCGGGCAGGGCGTGGCGCCATCGCCCCGTTGTAGCGCACGGCGAGCGAGCACACGCTTCTTCGCCTCACCCCAACGCCGCTCCATGAGAGCAAGCGGAGCGACGCCGCGCATCACTCAGCCGCGCTGCGGGGTCCAATCGCGAACGGCCGGCGACAGCGCGATCCCATCGGCCAGGCGCGAGTCAGGCACCGGAGCGCCGGCATCGGTGCACATTGGGATCACGCCCGCCCACGCGGTGAGCGCGTAGTCCTCCTCCTCGTCCATCGGCGGCCCGGTGCGAACCTTGGCCGAGGCCTCCTCGATCGGGAGGGCGAGGATGTGAATGGCCTTGAGCTCCTTGATCGTCGGCGGACGGACCTCCTGCCAGCGGCCGGGGATGAGACGTTCGGTGAACGCCTCCGCGGCCCGCATGCGCTCGGAGAGATCCTCGACGGGGCGCGCGACGCCGAGGACGACGACGGAGCGGTAGTTGACGGAATGGTGCACGGCGGCGCGGGCGAGCACGAGCCCGTCGAGCAGCGTCACCGTCAAGCAGGCGGGGCTCCCAGATCCGAGCGCGCGGATCGTGCGGCTCGCGGCGGAGCCGTGGAAGTACACCTCGTCGCCGACCCGCGCGTGCAGAGTGGGCGTGACATAGGGCTGGCCCTCATGGGTGAAGCCGAGGTGGGCGACCATCGCCTCGTCGAGGATTGAATGGATCGCTTCGCGATCGTGGGTGCCGCGTGCCGGCATACGACGGAGCTTGGTGCGCAATGAGGGAGCGGTGGACATGCCGGCAGAGTAGGCCGATATTGGCTCGCATAACAGGGCCAAGCAGGTGCGAGAATCTAGGGCCAAATGGACCTGCACCTCGACCTGACGCGCACCCCCGGACGATCGCTGCGCGCGCGGGTGGAGCATGCGCTGCGCGAAGCGATACGCGGCGGCCGCCTGGCACCGGGCACGCGCCTGCCCTCGACCCGCGCGCTGTGCACCCAGCTCGGGGTCTCGCGGGGAGTGGTCGTCGACGCCTACGCGCAGCTCGCCGCGGAGGGCTACCTGCACACCCGCCGCGGTGGGGGCACAACGGTCGCCGCAACGCCCACCGGCCAGCGCTCGTCGCAAGCCGGTGCCGCCCCGATACCGGCGGTGCGCTTCGACATGAACCCGTTCCGCCCGGCGCTGAGCGGCTTCCCGCGAGCGGCGTGGGCCTCGGCGCTCGCGCGCGTGCTGCGCGGCGCGCCCGACGAGCACCTGGCCTACCCCGACCCCGCGGGAGCGCCCGAGCTGCGCGCGACGCTCGCGGCATACCTCGGCCGCGTACGTGGCGTGCGTGGCGGCCCCGAGCAGATCGTCGTGACAAGCGGCCTGCGTCACGGTGTCGACCTGCTGTGGTCGACTCTCGCCGTCGGCGGCGTACGGCGAATCGCCGTCGAGGACCCTGGCTGGCGAGGAGTGCGCGAGACCGCGACCGCGGCCGGACTGGAGCTCGTGCCGATCCCGGTGGACGACGACGGGCTGGTCGTCGAGCATCTCGAAAGGACGGACGTCAATGCGGTGGCTGTCGCGCCCGCGCACCAGTACCCCACCGGCGCCGTCCTCTCAGCCGCACGTCGTGCGGCGCTTGTCGCCTGGGCGCAGAAGCGGGACGCGCTGATCGTGGAGGACGACTACGACGCCGAGTACCGCTACGACCGCAAGCCGGTCGGCTCGCTCCAAGGTCTCGAACCCGAACGCGTTGTCTACGGCGGATCGACGAGCAAGACGCTCGCCCCGGCGGTACGCCTGGGCTGGCTGGTCCTCCCTCAGCGCCTGGTGGAGCCGATCGCCGTCCGCCAGCGCTTGCGCGGAGGAACACCTTCGCCGCTTGAGCAGCTCGCGCTCGCCGACCTGATCGAGCGCGGCGAGCTCGACCGCCACCTGCGCCGCCAGCGCCGTCGGTACCGCCGTCAGCGCAGCGCGTTGCTGGCGGCGCTCGCAACCGAGCTGCCCGAGGTCACCGTCCACGGCGCCGCCGCCGGACTGTATGTCGTGTTGCGCCTCCCGGAAGGCATCGGCGAGCAGGCAGTGCTCACAGCCGCGCACGGGCGCGGCATCGCCTTGGAGGGACTCTCCGGGAGCACCCCGGGAATCGTGGTCGGGTATGCCAACCTCACCGACGCCGCGATCGGACCAGCGGTGGCGGCGCTCGCGGCAGCGGTCGCGCGGGCCGCTGATCCACCCCGCGCCCCCGCGCGAATGAATGGTCATGCGTGAGGCGCCCAGCCCTGAAAAGACATGAGGATCGCGATCATCGGAACCGGTGTCTCGGGCCTGACGGTCGCGCACCTGCTGCACCGCGAGCACGACATCACGGTCTTCGAGGCCGGCTCCTACGCGGGCGGGCACGCAAACACGGTGCGCGTCGACACCGCGAACGAGACACATCACGTCGATACCGGCTTCATCGTCTTCAACGACCGCAACTACCCCAATTTCGAACGCCTGCTGAGCCGGCTGCGCGCCCCCTACCAACCGTCGACGATGAGCTTCAGCGTCAGCGACGGAACGGGCGACTTCGAGTACAACGGGGCTTCGCCGAACGGGCTGTTCGCCAAGCGCGCGCATCTGCTGACGCCTTCCTTCCACCGCATGCTCGCGGATCTGGTGCGCTTCAACCGCGCCGCTCGCGAACTGCTGAGGGGCGGGACTGACGGCATCTCACTCGGCCACTGGCTGGAGCTGCACGACTTCTCGAAGTTATTCGTCGAGCGCCTGGTCGTGCCGCAGGCCTCGGCCGTGTGGTCGGCAGACCCGCGACAG
>DASXOX010000115.1:0-21595 GCA_036493975.1 Solirubrobacteraceae bacterium | reverse complement strand
TCATCGCCCTGGTCGCTCGCGCTGCGAGCCGTAGGCGTGACGAACGTCGTCGTGAGCAGGCGGGCGAGCTTCGCCAGGTTGCCAGGAGCCGTTCGATCCAAGCGGAAAGTGCGCGCGCCTCGGCTGAGGAGCAGGCCGCCGAAGCAAAGCGTGCTCAGGCTGAAGCTGACGAACGCGCCGCCCAGGCGCGGCAGGGGCGTGCCACCGCAGAGCGCGAGGCGATTAAGGCTGAGCATCTCACCGAATCTGCCCGAGATCAGCACGCTCAGGCACGTGAGATCGACCCGGACGCGAGCGACAGCGGCCAAGACGAGGCAGTGGCGATCAATGAACGCACTGACTGATTGGTTTCAGCGGACGCACTCGGTGAGAAGGAACAACAAATATTGAGGAGGAACAAATGGCTAAGAGTGAAACAGACCTATTCAAGAGCCTGAGGGCGCGAGGCGTCCGCAAGAAGATCGCTAAGCAAGTGACCCGTGTTACGAGCGGTGCTGGTAAGCCAAGGGTCGCCAGGCGCGCGATGGCGGACCTTAGCTCGGTCGTCGAGGACGTTAGTGATCGCCTTCGCCACGGACCGGAGAAGCGGAGCGCGGCAGCGAAGAAGGCCGCGCGTACGCGCAAGCGAAAGGCTGACAAGCGCAGCCGGTCTGCCAAGCGCGGCGCGCGGACTCGCGCTCGGGCGTAGACCTAGGCGTCCGCTCCTGGCGAGGGACGCTGTGCTCAGTTCGTGCAGCGTCTGCGTACAGAAGCTTGAACGTGTGCTTGCGCACGTCATTACATCACTGTCTAAAGAAGGTTGGAGACCATCATGGACAAGACTGAACAGAAGGTCGTGCAGTACCTCGGCGAGGCGCATGCTACGGAGCAGGCGCTCGTCACCGTGTTGAGGTCGCAGATTGCGATGACCCCGGCGGGCAGTTACCGCGACGGCCTCGAATCTCACCTTCGTGAGACGCGCGACCACGCAGTTCGTGTGCAGCGCCGTCTCGACGAGCTCGGAGGGGGCAGCAGCCCGATACAAGCCGGTGTTGGGCTTGTGCAGAGCGTCGTTGGGCAGGCACTGGCCCTGGGAAAGACGCCTCTGGACCTCGTCCGCGGCACGGGGGGAGACGAGAAAGTCCTTAAGAACGCCAAGGACGCGTGTGCGACCGAGGCCTTGGAGATCGCCACTTACACCGCCATCGAGTGTCTGGCGAGCTCTGTTGGTGACAAGGCTACCCAGGCTCTTGCTGACTCCATCCGGGCCGATGAGCAGAGGATGCTCGAGCGGATCTTGAGGGAGATCCCGAAGCTGACCGAGGCCGTGGTGGGAGCAGAGATCCGCGGGAACCCTTCATATGACATCGGCAAGACAGGCGCCGCCGACGCGGCCCGATCGGCGTCGGAGAGTGTGAAGGGGGCTGCTCGGGACGCGACATCGAGCGCAAAGGGCACCGCCCGCAAAGCGCGCAAGGTACCCGGGGTCGCGCAGGCCGAGGGTCAGGTCAAGGGCGCGCTGGCCTCTGAAGGAGACCTCGCTATCACCGGCTACGGGAAGCTCACCGCTGCGGAGATCGTCGAAAAGCTCCCGCATCTCTCGCAGGTCGACCTCGCGAAGATCGACTCCTACGAGCGCAAGAACGAAAACCGCACGACGATCCTCAGCCGAATCACCAGTCTGCGCGGCGACGAGCCGTGGCCGGGATACGACGAGCTCAGCGTGGAAGAGATCCGCACAGCGCTCGACGAGAGCGACGAGGATCGCGTCAAGCGCGTGCGCTCCTACGAGCGCTCCCACAAGAACCGCACAGGAGTAATCGACACCGCCGAACGCGAGCTGATCAAAGCGTAGGAAAGGACGCATCAGCGCACAGGCTCATCGGTGCCCTCCTTGGGCAGTGGTTTCGCGCGGGTCAGTTGGTTGCAAGCGATCCGGTCTTGCTCACTAAAGCTCAGCGCGCGAGCCAGAAGCTGGGGGCGGGGCGCGCTCGGCCTCGAAGCCAAGCTCAGTCCGCATCCAGCGGTCGCGGGTACTCGTTTTGATCCCGCCCCCGCTACGAACCCGCGAAAGGCGGCACCGTACGCCAGACCTCGATGTCATCGACCTGGGGCGTAAAGTCCGGGTTTGACCCGTTCGAACCCGCAGTCCTCCAATGCCTATTCGATGAACAGAGGGATGTACGGATACCTACCCCATTCGAGAGCGCCGGCCTGCAGCGAACCAAGCAGCGAACTTCCGGCGAGGACGCTCTTTCTCGCCGGTTGACTGAGCGGAGAGCGCTCGCTCGCGTGTGCGGTGCTCGATCAGCGCGCCGCGCGCCACTCGACATCTGCCCGTGCGTGTCCCAGCAGCCGTTTAGCCCGGGGTTCGACGCGGGGGTCAGGAGTGCCCAGCCGGGAATGCACCCGCATTTCCGAGGTCACACCGGCGGTCGGTCTCTAACCTACAACCGGATCTCAATCCGCGAGGCAACAATCCATCTTTCGCGTGTGAAGCGGCCCGGGAAAGGCTTGAGGAAGCGCAAGAAACGGCTCTAGCAAGCCAAGTGCGGTTCGTGTCCATCTTGCGTCGATCCTCGCGGATACCGGGAGTTCCCTGTGGATTCTGCCCACCAACGGGCTTAGTAGGCAGGAGTAGAACGCTCCTCGTTGCGGACTGGTGCGCCGCCCAAAGGCGCGCTGGACGACCGGCCTATCACCGAGAATGTGTGCGTGGATACAGGCTGGTCAAGCGGTGCCTACGCACTCGCAGGAGTCGTGCTTGGCGCGACCCTGCAATGGGGCGCGAATTGGGCGCTCGCCCGTCGTGGGGAACGGGGAGAGCGGCGGGCGGCAGCCAGAGTCGTGCTCTCCGAGCTTCGCGAACGCCACGGCTGGATTCAGTTCGCACTGGGCGAGAACATCTGGGCCGGGATTCTTGTTGACGAGATACGTGTATCAAGTTGGGCCGAGCACCGTGCAGTACTCGCCAGAGTGCTCTCCTCCAAGGCGTGGGACGCCGTCAACGACGCCGTTAGTGACGCCGCCCGCATACACGCAGCAGCGCAAGGTCATGCATCGCTCGATCGGATCTATCCCTCAAGCCAGGAGGGTGCACCCGAAGAGGCGGACCGGGTTGAGCTGACCTCTGCGGCCGAGAGTTATGAGAGGGCCATCGTGCAGCTCTCGCGTGTCGCGGACTGGCGAGCCCCGATTGAGAGCATCGAGTAGAGGGTGCGGCGAAGGCGGAAGTGACGCAAGTCGCCAGTAGGCAGAATCGGCTTTTTGCTGAGCCGTCGAGCGGCGCTTGGTTGCCGTAGGAGAACACGCCACTCGATCCGTGGTTCGGGCCCTGTCAGGCTTCGTCGACGCTTTCTATGGGGCGATGAGCGTGGCGCCCGGGATATAGGTGGCGACGCGGCGCGGGTCGCGTGTGAGCAGCGGGCGGCCGGTAACGGCAGCGTGCGCGCCGATCAGGAAGTCGGGGAGTACGACCTCGCGAGCTCCGCCAGAGCGGCGGTAGTCTGCGTGTGCGTGGCCCGCGAGGAACGCAGCTGCCGGTGGGATCTCCTCGATCATCGCCATCGACGGGAGTGCTGAGCGCAGGGTCTCAATGCGCGGGAACCGCGGGGCGACCTCTGCAAGGACAACGGCGTTGAGGACGATCGCGCCTCGCTGGGCGGCCAGTGTGAGTTGCTCTTGGGACCAGGACAGCCAGTGCTCGTCTTCGGTGAAGATGTCCAGCAGGACGCTGCTGTCGACGAACGTCTCCAAGCTCGGGTGCTCACCGGCGGGTTAGGGCGAGGATCTCCTCGGTGCTCATCTCGCCCTCGCCCGCGCCACGCATGCGGCTGATTTCCCTGGCAGCCCGGTCGGAGTCGACGAGCAACCGCGCGCCGTGCGCGTCGAGCTCAAACTCGACGTCGCTGCCCGGTTGGATACCGAGAGCCCGCCGCACCGGCAGGGGAATCGTGACCTGACCCTTCTGCGTGACCCGCATACGGTAAGACTAGCAAGTAATACTGATTGTTGGTTGCGCCATCGCGTTGGCAGCAACACCTATGCTCGCTGGCCGTGCTCGCGCCGAGTCGGGAACCGGCCGAAGATGCCTTGGCGTCGGCGTGGTTTGCGCTCCTGTGCTCGTTGGTCGCCCAGGGCGCGGCGTGCGGCGCGCCACTCGGCGTGGGCGGGTCGCGGCTCGTGGTGTCGTAGGTCCTCGATCGGGAACGAGTAGTGGTCGCTGAGCATCTTCAGGCTCGTGCCGCACTCGCTGGCGACGATCTGCGGATCCTCGGTGCGCAGTCGCAGAGAGATGCCGCCGCGTCGAAGCGAGTAGGGCGAGGCGTCGATGATGCCCGCGAACTCTTCGCGCTGAGAGACGGCCTGCACCGCGGACTTGAAACGCGTTTGGCCCCACTTCTTCGCCTGAGCTCTGCTGAGATGGACCGCGCCCGTCTCCGGGTCGCGCACTCCTTGTCCGGCGCCGGTGAGGTCCCCAGGAATGATGAAGTCCATGTCGCGGGCGGGGTGGCTTGCGTTCGCGAGGGTTTGGCGCCACTGTTCGAGGTCGTCTCGCAGGATGCTGGGTACCGCTGTGTGCCTGCGGGTGCTCATCGCGGTCTTGCCCCCGTATTCGAGTCGTCCGTAGCTGATCACTTCCGTTATCCACGCGAAGTACCCGTCGATCGACGACCAGCGCAGGCCCCAGACCTCCTGGTTGCGGGTGGCAAGCCCATACTGCAGGCTCACGATCGTGGCATCCCGGTACGCAAACAGTGCATCGCCGCGCTTACCCGCGTTGAGCATCTGCGCACGGATCGCCTCCACGGCCTGTGGCGAGAGTGCCCAGCTCGCCAACGACCGCGGGGGTACTTCAAGCCCGTAGCCGGTCCCGCCTCGCCGCGCGGATCGCCGCGTGCTGATCACGGACTCTTTGGCCAGACGGCACCCGTTCGTCTCGATCTCGGGCACTGACGCCGACGCTGATGCCCAGCTCAGCGCGGAGGAGAGTGCACGCCACGCACAAACGCGGGTCGAGCGTGGCACGCCGGCCTGGCGCATCTGCTCCCGCCAAGCCCTTGGCGTCTGCGGCCGGTTGAAACGCTCCGCCGGGGTCGCAGCGATCGCCGCGGCGTACCCCGCCGCCGGCAGTCTGCGCCGGCTTGCTCGCGTTCTACGCGGCTTGCCCAGCAGGTGGCTGTTCAGTGCCGAGACGTACTGCTCATAGGTCGCGGGAGCGAGCCCTTCCTCGTTGCGCGGATGCGCGTCGGTCTCCAGGAACAATTCGACGATCTCCGCGATCGTGCGGCCTTCCGCTTCGTTGGCCTCTTTGGCGTCGAGATCTAGCAAGAAACGCCGAAGGCTGTCGCGCCCGCGGCGCTCGGCGGTGATGTGGTCGCGCATCCACTCGCGAGCGTGGTGAGCCGACGGGAAGCTCTTGGTGCGCTCTCGTCGGTCGTGGTCGTAGAAGCCCACCCTGTAGGAGCGCTTGCCGCTCTTGGCGACATACGGCCACGCGGAGCGCTTGCGCCACGGTCTAGCCACCGCTCCAGCCCCCTGCGCACCGTCGAACAAGGCTCTCGGTCAAGTCCACCACCGAAGCATCGGCGACAGCCCGAAACGCGGCCTCCGTCGTCCTCCGAGCATGTTTTGCGCAGAACTGCGGTCCTGCGGCGGTAGCGGCACCTTGATGTGCCACAAAGCTGCTGATTTGCAGGGAGAACGTCCCGAGGTGGCACTCTCTTACCATGGAGGTGCTCTACCAGCTGAGCTAAGTCGGCCTGGCTATCGCATCCTAGCGCCGCGGCGCCATAGCGGCGAGCACCTATCTCGTGGGGATGCTGAGTGTCGGGGGCTATTCACTTCGACCGTCCCACGCAAGCGGTAGCACTATTGCTACCATATGTGGATGACGACCATTCCTCAGAAGGAGCTGCGCAACCAGGTCGGCGAGGTGCTTCGCCGCGCCGAGGCCGGCGAGCAGTTCACGATCACCGTCTCGGGGCGTCCGGTCGCCGAGCTCGGTCCTGTCCGTGCACGACAGTGGGTATCCAGTGCGGGCCTCGCGGACCTGTGGGCCACGCCGCCGGACCCGACGCTCGAGGAAGATCTGGGGATGCTCGGTGGCCAGCTCGCAGATCCCTGGGCCGGCACCTGACGGTGGCGGTCCTGCTCGATACGTCGGTCTTGATCGCGGCCGAGAAGGGGCCAGAGGAGGACGCCGCCATCAGCGTTGTCTCGCTGACCGAGCTGCACTTCGGCGTGCTCATCGCCCGCGACGAGGAAACCCGCGCTCTACGGGTCCGCCGTCTCGGCGTGATCGAGGCCCACTTCGATGCGCTGCCATTCAATGCCGCCGCGGCACGCGAGTGCGGGCGACTGCACGCCCTCGTCGCACAACGAGGCGGAGCGCCAAGACGCCGAGCGCTGGACCTCGCGATCGCCGCTACCGCCAACGTCCACGGCGTCCCGCTGCTGACCCACAACACCAAGGACTTCCAGATCATCGCCGACAAGATCGACCTTCGCCAAGCCTGAAACGACTTTCTATGGGGCGATGAGCGTGGCGCCCGGGATATAGGTGGCGACGCGGCGCGGGTCGCGTGTGAGCAGCGGGCGGCCGGTAACGGCAGCGTGCGCGCCGATTAGGAAGTCGGGGAGTACGACCTCGCGAGCTCCGCCAGAGCGGCGGTAGTCTGCGTGGGCGTGGCCCGCGAGGAACGCAGCTGCCGGTGGGATCTCCTCGATCATCGCCATCGACGGGAATGCCGAACGCAGGGTCTCAATGCGCGGGAACCGCGGGGCAACGATCGCATTGGTTAGCGTGCGCACGCGACTGTGAGGGCAATATGAAGAGCAGGGTATGCGCCTTTCCAGTGCCCAGCCAAACGGTGCTCCTCAGCAGGCGCCGCGCGTGACTCGTTTCCACGACCGCCGGGATGCGGGCCGACGGCTCGCATCGCTGCTGGGGCGGTTTTGCGACGAGCGTCCTGTGGTCGTCGGGATCGCGCGCGGGGGCGTGCCGGTCGCGGCGGAGGTCGCGCGCGTGCTGGGCGCGCCGCTCGATGTCGCGCTCGTTCGCAAGGTCGGAGCTCCAGGGAATCCGGAGTTCGCGATTGGAGCGCTCGCGGAGGGCGGGGTTCGGGTACTCAGCGAGCCACTCGTCCACGCATTGAGTCTGTCCGAGGCCCAACTGCGCGAGCTGCTGGCGGGCGTCGAAGCTGGGCTCGTGGAGCGGCTACGGCGCTACCGCGGCGCTGAGGAGCCCATCGATCTTGGGGGACGCACGGCGATTCTCGTAGACGATGGTCTGGCGACAGGACGTTCAGCGCAAGCCGCCGTGCGCTCGCTGCGCAGGCGCGGCGCGGCGCGTGTGATTCTGGCCGTGCCCGTCGCCGCACCGGAGTCGGCGCGGGCGTTGGGCGCCGAGGCCGACGAGGTCGTTTGCGTCGAGGTCCCGCCAAACTTCTGGGCCGTCGGCTACTGGTACAAGGACTTTCGCCCGACCCCCGACGAGGAGGTCGCGCAGCTGCTTGCCGCCGCCAATCCGCAGAGTGAGGCAGGGCCGTCTAGCGGATGCCTTTGAGCAACTCGCCGGGCGTCGCGAGCTCGAGTCCGCGCGCCAGGATCACGAGCGTCTCCAGGCGCGGCGAGCGCTTGCAGCGCTCCAACAGGCTGATCTCGGTGCGGTGCAGGTTGCACGTCTCCGCGAGCGCCTCCTGCGAGAGGCCCGATTTTTCCCGCGCGGTACGCAAGTTCTCGGCGAATTGCTTGCGGATCTCTTCCACTGACACCAGCTAACTGTCCCCTGTCGCAGACGAGGCGTCTACAGACGTTTGTCGTCATTGGTCCCGTCCCTTGCAAGACCGGTGCAGACTCATGTCTTCTCCTGGTAAGGATATAAACATCTTTTCTAGTAATTGTCAACTTATGTATTTGCCACAGGGCAGATCGATGCGGCCCACACGGCCGCTAGACCCTTCCGCTTGCGGCGCCAGCGACCGGTGTCGCGAGGTCCTCCTCGTCTGCCGGCGTCACGGTGGTAACCGGCAGTCCCATCCCAGCCACCTTGCTCGGCAGATCCAGCTTCAGCCACCGTGAGATGCGTGGGCTGAGCGTCGAGATGATGACCTCGTCAAAGCCGCGGAGGTTGATCGCGTCGTGTACCGCGGCCGTCGGGTCGGGGTCGCCGAGGATCCCCTCGACGGCGGTTCCCGCTGCCTCGCTGAGGGCCGGCAACGCGCGGTCGAGCACCCCGCGCGCCTCGCCTGCGCTCTGGTCCTCGGGGTCCACGACCTTGTGCAGGCCATGCGCGGGGTTCGGCACGAGCAGCGTGAACGTGCACGGTCCCCGCTGTGCGCGGGCGCGCACCGCACGTAGCAGCGGTTGGGTCGCGGCCGTCTTGTGCGCTACCACCAGCACGCGGGTCGGAGTTGTGGACTGCATGGCATGGACTCCTTTGGGTCTGGGATATCCGGGCGGGGCGCCGGAAGCGCGAGCTGCGCGCCTACATGCCTTCTACCCGGATCGGCGCTCGGGCTCCCACCAGCGAATAGTCTCCGCGGTATGCGCCTCGATGTCTCCGACGACTTCGTCGAAGTCCGGCTCGCCCGCTGGGAGAAGGTGCTCGGCCTGATGGGCGATATCCGCGTCGCGCGCTCCGCCGTCGATGACGTCGAGGTCGTGCGCGAGCCGATGCGTGACGTGTTGAGTAGCGGTCTGAAAGCCGGCCTGCGGTTGCCCTGGCTCTACTACGTCGCACGCTCAATCAAGCTCGACCGCGCGTGGGTCTTGCGGCGTGGGATGGAGGCGCTGTCGTTCTCGGTCAACGATGGCGGCACGCTGCGGAAGGTCGTAGTGAGTACGCCCGAGGCCGAGGCACTCGCGCGGAAGCTGGGGTCTGGCTAGCAGCCGCGGCCTTCGGCCTTTGCGATTCTTTTCGAATGACCGAGCCCGTGATCGTCCCTGTACCGGAGGGTCGCCTCGAAGACCTCGAGCCGCTCTGGCGAGCACTCTATGAGCATCACAGCGCGCTCACGCCGCATCTGCGAGATCGCGAGGTTCCCTTCGAGCGCGCATGGGAGGCACGGCGATCGTTGGAGCGAGAGTGGCTGAGCTCCGAGCCGCAGTCGTTTGTTCTCGCGGCCGAGGAGGCCGGCCGCTACGTCGGCTACGCATTCGTGCGAGTCCGCTCAGGGGAGGGCTTCGCCGTGGTGGCGCGCGTCGCACCCCCTGGCTGAGCTAGTCACGCTGGTCGTGTCGCCCGACACGCGCAGTCGTGGAGTCGGATCACGGCTCCTGGATGCCGTCGATGCGCGACTGCTGGAGCTTGGGATCGAGGACCTCGTGATAGCGGTTGTCACGACCAACGTCGAGGCCATGCGGCTCTACGAGAGTCGCGGCGCTGTGCCGTTCCTTACCCAGTTTCTGCACCGCGTCCAGCCGGGTGGTGCCGCCTGATGGCTGCCCGCGCGTCAACCTCGCTTGCCCTCGCCCGGCCCCGGCAGGCGCCACGGCGGGTTCAAGCGATTCTCCCCAGCGCGGTAGATGAAGATCCGGTGGCCATCGGGATCGAGCAGGATCGCCTCGCGCCACAGGTAGGGCTGATCGACGGGGTCGCACGCGAAGCTGAACCCCGCCTGCTTCAGCCGGTCCACGGTGACGTCGACGTCGTCTACCTCGAAATGGATGCTCGTGCTCGGCTCTGATGGCTCGCCTTGGGCTTGGTGTAGTGAGAGCGTCGTATCGCCTTGCGGCGCCACGAAGCGAGCGTAGGTGGGGTAGTCGGCGACGATTTGCGTGAGGCCGAGGCGCGTGTAGAAGTGCGCTGAGCGCTCTACGTCGCTCGCCGCGAGCGTGATGTGGTTCAAGCGCATCACAGGTCTGCGGCGTCTCCCGTGGGGGCTTGCTGGGCGCCGTTGGCGGCGTCGGTCAGGGCCATGCCGATCCGCACGAGCTCCTCGCTGCCCGCGGCCCTGTCGGCTCCGATCAGCCACTGGATCAGCATGCCGTCGAAGACCGCGAGCAGCAGTGAGGAGACCGCATCGGCGTCGGGGCCCTCGCCGACAACGGCGCGCAGCAGCTCGTGTCCGCGCTCGTAGCACGAGCGCAGCCCGTCGCGTATCTCCGATGAGTGCTCGGCCTGCGCGACGGCCTCGACGAACGCGCGGGCGAGCGGCCGGTTGCGCTCAAATGTTCGGGGCAGCTCGCGCGCGACCGCAACAAGCGGACGTACTCCCTCGGCGACCGTCGTTGTGGCTTGGGCGAGCTCGTCGAACCATCGTTCGAACCCAGTGAGCAGCGCCCGGGTGAGGAGCTGCTCGGTGGAGCCGTAGTGGTAGCCGATCGCGCCGAGGTTGGTTTCGGATGCCGCGACGATGTCGCGCGCCGTCGTGCGCGCGTAGCCGCGTTCCTGCAGGCAGTGCAGAGCGCCCTCGAGCAGGGCCTGGCGGTTGCCGGAAGGTCTGTGTCGTGACGGCTGGGACATACGTCTGATACAAATGTAGCAGTGGAGTGGATCGATCTTACAGCCGGCCCGATCGCCTTTGAGGACACCGGCGGTGACGGCCCCACCGTCGTGCTCGTGCACGGCTTGCTGATGGACGGCCGCCAGTGGCGCAAGGTCGTCCCCGAGCTCGGTGACGGCTACCGCTTCGTGATGCCGACCCTGCCGATGGGGGCGCACACGCGGCCGATGCGCGCCGGGGCCGACCTGTCGCTGAAGGGGATGGTCGCGATCCTCGCCGAGTTCCTGGAGCGGCTCGACCTGCGCGAGGTCACGCTGTGCTTCAACGACTGGTGCGGGGCGCCGGTCATGATCGCGGAGGGTCTCGCCGACCGCGTCGCACGGCTCGCGCTGGTCTCCTGTGAGTCGTTTGACAACTACCCGCCCGGTCTCGCCGGCCACGCCGCGTGGCTCGCCGCGAAACTCCCCGGCGGCGTTCGCGTGATGCGCTGGTCACTGCTGCGTCCGAGGCTGCGCAGGCTCCCGTTCGTCTTCGGGCAGATGGCCAAGCACGGCGTGCCCGACGAGCTCATGCGCAGTTGGCTCGAGCCGTTGCGAAACCCCGAGATCCGCCGCGACTTCGCGCGCTATGCCGGCGACGCGATGAGGGGGCGGCGCGATCTGATCGCGGCCACCACGGCGTTGGGATCGTTCAAGGAGCCCGTGCTCGTGGTGTGGGATGAGGAGGGCAAGATGATGCCCAACTCCCACGGCGATCGCTTGGCCGGCGCGTTCCCCGACGGCCGGCTCGTCACGCTCCCAGACTGCTACACGCTGATACCCCAAGACCAGCCGCGCGCGCTGGCCGCGCACCTGCGCGAGTTCATCGACGGTCCCGTCCCCACCTGACCCGAAAGAGCGAGGACCCATGTCAGAAGACACCGAACAACAGAAAATGCCGTTGAGCGCAATGGGGGACCCCTTGGACGCCGGTGAGCTCGCCTTCGGGCTGGACGCGCCGCTGCACGAGGTGATGTCCACGATGCGCGCCATGCGGCGTTTGCGTCCCGACCCCGTGCCACGCGAGCTGCTCGTACGCCTCGTCCAGGCCGCGACGTGGGCGCCTAGCGGAGGCAACACGCAGACGTACTCGTGGGTGATCGTCACCGACCGCGACGTGTTGCGCTCGCTGGAGCCGCTCTGGGGCCGCTGTTACGAGCTCTACATGAGCACTCTCGCGAACGCTCCGACCGACACGATGAGCGCCGAACAGGCCGAGCGGATGTACCGCGCCGTCACCCACCAGCGCGACCACTTCACCGATATCCCCGCGCTACTCATTGCTTGCCACGACGCGACCGAGCAGCGCAAGCACCTGCTGCGCGGATGGCGAAGCGCGATCGGACAGGCAAACCGGCTCGGCTGGCGCCACGGTGCGCTCGCCGCGCGACACGCGATCCGCGGTCTGGACATGGCCGAGGCCGCGAGCGTCTATCCCGCCGTCCAGAACATTCTGCTCAGCGCCCGCGCGCTCGGACTCGGCGCGACGCTCACGACGCTGCACCTCGCGCTGGAGAGCGACTTCAAGCGCGCACTCGGGATCCCGCGACGGGTAAGGACGTTCGCGATCGTCCCCGTCGGGTATCCCCTCGGCCGGTTCGGCGCCGTCCGCCGGCGCCCGGTCGAGCAGGTCATTCACTGGGAGCGTTGGTAGGCCGCTCGCACCACCCCGCGCTTCGATCAGAACGTCGTTGGGGCTCGCTGTGCGAGGATCGCCGGGTGCCCGCCTCCGGTGATCCCCGCAGTGGCGAGGCGGCTCGGTGCGTCGGGTTTCTGCACACCTCCGCCGTTCACGTCGAGCCGTTCGGGGAGCTGATGGCCGAAGTCGATCCCTCATTCGCGCATCGGCACATCGTTCGTACGCGGCTGCTCGATCGCGCTCGCGCCGTCGGTCTGGAGGACCGCGAGCTTCACCGCGGCGTGCGCGAGGCGCTCGTCGAGCTGCCCGTCGCGCCTGGGAGTGTCGTCGTGTGCACCTGCTCCACCATTGGCGCCATCGCTGAGGGTTGCGGGGAGGACCTCGGTCTGCGCGTTCTGCGAGTTGACCGGCCAATGGCTGAGCTCGCCGTCCGCAGCGGTCGCAGGCTTGCCGTGCTCGCCACGCTCGCGAGCACGCTCGCGCCAACGAAAGCCCTGCTCGATGAGGCCGCACGCGAGGCCGGTGTTCGCGTCACGATCCACGAGGTTCTGTGCGCCGATGCTTGGGAGGCCTTTCAGGCAGGGGACCAAGTCGGCTACGTCGAGCGGATCGCCGTGCACCTCGAAGCGCTGGAGGACTCGATCGAGGTCGCCGTCCTCGCCCAAGCCTCGATGGCGCCCGCCGCTCAGCTTGTTACCAACTCACGTCCCATGCTCGCGAGCCCTCGGCTAGCCGTCGAGGCGGCGGTTGCCCTCTCGCGCGTCCCATTGAGAAGAGGTGCACATCCGTAGGGACAATGCCACGCGCACCTCAGGGGTCGGCGGGCGGGCGGCGCTCGCGCTTGCGTTCGGAGGCTCGACGCTTGGCCGCCAGGCGCCGCTCACGCGACGCCGCAGTCGGACGCGTCGTGCGGCGGCGCTTGGGAGTGGCGAGCGCGTTCGCGAGCCGCGCGCTCAAGCGAGTCAGAGCCATCTCGCGGTTGCGCGCCTGCGATCGCGAGTCCTGCGCGATTGCCACCAGCCGTGGTCCAACGCGCGCCAGCACCCGCCTGCGCTGTGCATCGGTCAGCGACTGCGAGGCGAGCACGTCGAAGCTAGCTTCCACGCGGGAGGCCGTCACGTTTGCATGCTGTCCACCGGGCCCTGAGGAGCGGCTCGCGCGCACCGTGATATCCGCGAGAGGAATTGTCAGCTCGCTGGTGACCCGCAGCCGTCGATGAGCGCTCTTTTCAGATTCCGTCGATGGTGTCACCGCGACAGAGATCGGTCGAGGTTCTCGAGAATCTTGTTCGCGCGCGACCACTCCCAACCGCCAAAGCGAGGGTCGTTGATCGCGGCCGGTGGATCCTCGGCCAGGCCGTCAAACAGGCGAAGAGCGCGCATCGAGATGAGCGTACACCGCGGCCGGTTCGTCACCCTTGCTGCCGTGAGCGGAGCGCAGGCAGAGGAGTACTGTGGTTGTACATACTCGACGAGGGGACCCAAGATGGCTGTAGGGATCAGACTCAAGTTCGCCGGTGGGACGCAAGAGAACTACGACGCCGCCCACGGGGTGATGGAGATCGACAGCAATCCTCCCGAGGGGATGATTGTCCATTCGGCCGGCCCAGTCGACGGTGGTTGGAGCGTGATCGATTTTTGGGAGTCGCGTGAGGCGTTCGACAATTTCGTCGGCGAGCGGCTCATGCCTCGTCTTCATGGGCTCGGCGATCGGGGTTTTCCGAATCCGCCGGACGTGAGGGAGTTCCCGGTACACAATCTCCAGACCCGGTAGTCGCGGTAGCCGAGCAGCCCGTCATGGCCGTTTTGCGCTAGATCGGTCCCGGGCTCGCGCCAGCGTGTGTTTGGCGCAGGAGGCGGGTCTCGATCGCGTCGGCCGCGGCGGCTGGGCCGCCGGTGGCGGTGTAGGCGGCAGCGATTCGCTGTGCTCCTGAGGTGAGGGTCATCGCCTCCTTGACCTTCGCGCGCAGGCGGTCGGGGCGTAGACGTCGCGCGGGGAGTCGGGTTCCGGCGCGCGCCGACTCGACGCGGCGTGCGACCTCGAGCTGGTCGCGTCCGAACGGGACCGCGCACACCGGGACGCCGTGGGCGAGCGCCTTCTGGGTCGAGCCCATCCCGCCGTGCGTGATCGCGCACGCCGCGCGTTCGAGGATTGGCCGGTGGGGGATGAAGCGCTCCACCCGCGCGTTGGCGGGCACCTGCAGGCGCGTGGGGTCGCCCGCCGGGAGCGTCGCGACGACTGTCACCGGCTCCTCCGCGAGCGCCTCCAGCGTGGTCTGAACCAGCCGCCCGTCGTTCTGGAATTCCGTGGACGTGTTCACGAGCACGATCGGGCCGGTCGTCTGCTGAAGCCACGGTGGCGGGGCGGCCGGCGGGTCCCACGCGCACGGGCCGATCATGAGCACGTTCTCCGGCCAGTCGCCGCGCGGGTACTCAAACGGCTCAGCCGTCATATAGAGCAGCAGCGGCGGCTGCGCGAACCACTCTTGCAGCGTCGCGATCGGCGCAAGGCCCGCGCGCTCGCGGATCGCGTTCAGCGCGGGGCGCATCCGGCGTTCCACTGCGCCGAGCGCCAGCGCGCCCACGAGCCGGTCGCGTGCGCGGCCCGCCGGCCCGCGGGCCGGCGCGAATCCGGGGCCGAACGGTGGGGCGTCGCGCGAGCGCAGCGCGAGCGGGTACGGGCAGAACGCCGCCCACGGGCCGCCCCACGCCTCCGCCGCCATCAGTGCGCCCCAGGTGTTGATGTCCACGAGCGCCGCGTCGGGGCTCGTTTCGGCGATCGCCCGTGTCAGGTCTGGCGCGTCGTGCTCGGCGCGTGCCCCGAAGACGCGCGCGTTCGCACGCAGCGACTCCAGCGAGTTGCGCGCCCGCCAGTCGTCAAGCGCGATCGCCTCGATCGCCGCATCGATCGGCGCCGTCTCGAAACCGCGCGACCGCATCAGCTCGAGCTCGGAGGAGAGCGTGCGCAGCACGATCTCGTGTCCGCGGCCGTGCAGCTCGTCGAGGATCGGGGTCAGGGGGAACAGGTGACTGCGACCCGGCGACGTGTAGGCAAGGATGCGAGCCATTGCCGATATTCTATCTTAGTCACTATCAAATGAATTCTCCTGCCTCCTCGCAGAAGCGCCCTTACCGCATGACTGTCCGCGCGCAGGCCGCCGCCGCGCGTGGCGAGCGCGTGCTTGCGGCTGCGTGGCGGCATTTCGCGACGCGTCCCTACGAGGACGTTCTGCTGCGCGAGATCGCCGCCGAGGCGCAAGTCACCGCGCAAACGCTGCACGCCCGCTTCGGCTCAAAGGACGAGCTGTTCATCGCCGCCTATGTTTGGTTCGGCCAACAAGAGATCACGGAGCGCCCCGCCGCACCGACCGCGAGCGTCCCCGAGGCCATCGCGCTGCTGTTCGACCGCTACGAGGCGCACGGGTCCGCGGTTCTGCGGATGCTCTCTCAAGAGGAGCGCATCCCCGCCGTCAAGCGCATGACAGATGCCGGCCGCGCCTACCACCGCGAGTGGGCCCGCCAGACGTTCGCGCCGCTCCTGCGCGACCTGCGCGGTCAGCGGCGCGAGCGGCGTCGCTTCGCCATCACCGTCGCCACTGACCTGCTCGTCTGGAAGCTCCTACGCCTCGACATGGGCCTCGTACGCGTAGAAGCCGAACGCGTCGTGGTGGAGATGATCGAGGGGGATCGAGTCGCCCGGCGATCATCTGTCGGCCGGGAGAGCTCGTTATCGAGACGCCGCTGAAACGCTAGAAAATGGCAACGAAGTGATGGCGGGGGCAGGATTCGAACCTGCGAAGGCAGTGCCAACGCGTTTACAGCGCGTCCCCTTTGACCGCTCGGGAACCCCGCCAGGGGCCGCGATGATAGCGCTCGGCGGTGGCCCTATACGCTCACGGGAGTGCCAGGCGCGACCTCGCAATCTGCGCACCGAGCCGGGGTGCCGCCCGCCCAGGCCCCGCCCCTCAGCTAGCCTCGCGCAGCAGCTGTGCCTCGGGCAGCGTCTGCAGCTTCTTCAACGTCCGGTTCTCGATCTGGCGCACTCGCTCGCGGGTGATGTTGAAGGCGCGGCCCACCTCCTCCAGTGTCCGCGAGCGTCCGCCCGTGATGCCGTAGCGCATCTCCAGCACCTCGCGCTCGCGGCGCGGGAGGACCGCCAGCACGCGACCCACGCTCTCGCGGCGCAGTGACTCCGAGGCGCTCTCGAACGGCGACTCCGCCGCGATGTCCTCCACGAAGTCCGCCAGCGCCGAGTCGTCCTCCTCGCCCACCGGCTTCTCCAGGGAGATCGGCTGTTGGGCCATCCGCAGTATCTCGCGGACTTCGATGCTCGGTAGCTGGAGCTCCGCCGCGATCTCCGCCGGTGAGGGCTCGCGTCCGAGCTGCTGGATCAGCTGGCGCTCCGCGTGGATCACGCGGTTGAGCTTTTCCGCCATGTGCACCGGGATCCGGATCGTCCGCGCCTTGTCCGCGATCGCGCGCGTCACCGCCTGGCGGATCCACCACGTCGCGTACGTCGAGAACTTGTATCCCCGGCGGTAGTCGAACTTCTCCACCGCCCGGATCAAGCCCAGCGAGCCCTCCTGGATCAGGTCCAGGAACGTCAGGCCGCGGCCCATGTAGCCCTTCGCGATCGACACCACCAGACGCAGGTTCGCCTCCACCATGTGCTGCTTTGCCAGCACGTCGCCGCGCTCGATCCGCTTGGCCAGCGCCACCTCTTCGGAGGCGCTCAGCAGCGGTACGCGCCCGATCGAGCGCAGGTACAGGCGCAGCGAATCGAGGCTCGAGTCGAACCCGCCGTCGGTCTCCGCGCGCTTGAGGTCGTCCAGGCGCGCCCGCAGCTCGTGGATCTCCTCCAGCTCCGGCTCGGAGTCCTCGCTGTCCTGCGCCTCGTCGTCCTCCTCCGGCGACTGCGCGACGTGGAGCGGGATCGGGTGCGCGTCCCCCACCGCCTCCTCAGGGACCCGCACGTCCAACGCCGGATCCACCGCACCACCGATGATCTCTATCCCGTGCTCCTCGAGATAGCTCATCAGATCGCTGACCTGCTCGGCGGACACCTCCGCCTCCTCCAGCGCCGACGCCAGCTGCACGGATGTCACGAATCCGCGTTCCTGGCCCTCGGCGATCAATGTGTGCAGCTCCTCGATGTCGATGACCGCGACGGCGGACTCGACAGCGCCCACACCAGTGCCTTCTGACACAACCTCGACTTTAGAGCTCAACTCGGACCCCCAGGATCCATGCGACTTTCCCCATCGAAGCACCTCTTGCCTCGACCTCCCCAACCGCTGCTACCTACCCAAACCCTCCAATCCGCGACTCCATCGGCCCTCGGCTTCGGCTGTTTCTATATCTCCGCTTCTGGACCCTTGATCCCCAAACACTTCGCGAGTCTCGGCGTTGCGCAAGAACCTCGAAGCAATGTGCGGAGTGATACCAGATCCGTAGGCGCGGGGAGACGGTTCGTCCAGGCCGGCACCGTGCCGCCGGGTCGCTAGGCTTGCCCGCAGTGTCGACCACGACGCGCCACACACCTCCGGCGGTGCCCCGCGGCGTCCAGGACGTGCAAGCCCGGACACCCGCGATCGGCCTTGGCCTCTCGCGCGTCGGGGTCACCGGCGTCGAGAAGGTCGTACGGATCCGCGACGAGCTCTTCTTTGCGCGGTTGGAGTGCTTTGTCGATCTCAGCCGCGCCCAGAAGGGCGCGCACATGTCTCGCTTCGACGAGGTCGTCAACGAGGCCATCGGCGAGGTCGTCCTCACCGAGTCCCCGTTTCGCGCCGAGACCCTCGCGCGCGACATCGCCGAGCTCGTCCGCCTACGCCAGGGCGCCGCGCGCGCCGAGGTCACGATCGCCGCGCGCTACCCCGAGCACAAGCCCGCCCCCGTCTCCGGTATCGCCACCCAGGAGATCTACACGCTCTACGGGCGCGCCCTCGCCACCGAGCGCGGCACCCGCCACCTCGTCGGCGTCTCCGCCACCGGCATGACCGCGTGCCCCTGCGCGCAGGAGCTCGTCGCCGCCAAAGCCCGCGAGCGCCTCGCCGCCCGCGGGGATCTCACCGCCGAGCAGATCGACGGCATTCTCGAAGACGTCCCCGTCGCCACCCACAACCAGCGTGGGCTCGGAACGCTGCACATCGGCTGCCTGGAGGACTGCGACGCCGAGATCGACGCCCGCACGCTGCTCGGGATCGTCGAGGGGTCGATGTCCTCGGAGATCTACGAGCTCATGAAGCGCTCCGACGAGGTCGCCGTCGTCGAGAAAGCCCACCGGCGCCCGCGCTTCGTCGAGGACTGTGTCCGCGAGATGCTCGCCGGCGTCGTCCGCGCCTTTCCCCAGCTCGATGGCGCCAGTTTCGTCTCCGCCCGTCAGGAGAACCTCGAGACCATCCACCAGCACAACGTCCTCGCCGAGCGCCACAGCCTGCTCGCCGAGCTGCGCGAGGAGCTCGACCGCGGCGAGCCCGCCCAGCGGCAGACCACGCTCGAGGAGTGGCTCGACGGCCACTCGGGCCCGTGAGGAGCTCGGGCTCCACGGCCGACAGCGGCTCGGGGTGTGAGAGAGCCCGGGCTCGGCACCAGGCGGCGGCCCAAGGGAGGGCGTGAGAGCCGGGCTAGGCGCCAGGCCGCGGCTCAGGGGCCTGACGGACGCGTCTGCGCTTGCGCCAAACGCCGGCGCAGACCGAAGAAGTAGTCCAAGCCCGAGAGCACCGTTACAAGAACCGTCGCGTACAGCAGCAGCGAGAGCCACAGCGGCTGGCCATGCACCGCGATCACCGCCAGGATCGCCGCGATCTGCATGCACGTCTTCACCTTCCCGAACATGCTCGCCCCCATCACCACGCCCGCCTGCGTCGCGCCCATCCGCAGCACCGTCACCGCGAGCTCGCGCGTGATGATCACCATCGCGATCCACGCCGGCAGGCGATCCAGCGAGACCAGCGACAGCAGCGCCGCCACGATCAGCAGCTTGTCCGCCAATGGGTCCATCAGCTTGCCGAACGTCGTAATCGAGTCCCGCGCGCGCGCCAGGTAGCCGTCGACGAAGTCCGTCAGCGACGCCAGCGCGAACACGATCGCCGCCAGCACATCCCCCGCCGGCGTGTTTCCGAGTAGCGCCGCCACCAGCACCGGGACCAGCATGATCCGCAGCACCGTCAGCACGTTGGGTAGGTTCAGTGGGAACACCTCCGCGCATTATGTCCGGTCAACGCGACCCCCATCCAATCCAAAAAAAATCTGAAAGGGCGGAACGACATGAAGAAACGCAGACTCGGCCCCTCCGGCCCCGAGGTCTCCGCGATCGGTCTCGGCTGCATGGGCATGTCCGCCTTCTACGGCGCCACCGACGAGGGCGAGGCCATCGCCACGATCCAGCGCGCCCTGGAGCTCGGCTGCAACTTCCTCGACACCTCCGACATGTACGGGCCGCACACCAACGAGCGGCTGCTCGCCCGCGCGATCGCCGGGCGCCGCGACGACGTTTTCCTCGCCACCAAGTTCGGGATCAGCTCGGTCGCGCGCGACGGCGGCGGCGCCCCCGTGCGGCGCATCAACGGCACTCCCGCCTACGTCCGCGAAGCCTGCGACGCTTCCCTGGAGCGCCTCGGCGTCGACCACATCGACCTCTACTACCAGCACCGCGTCGACCCCAACACCCCCATCGAGGACACCGTCGGTGCCATGGCCGAGCTCGTCCGCGAAGGCAAGGTCCGCCACCTCGGGCTCTCCGAGGCCAGCGCCACCACGATCCGCCGCGCCCACGCCGTCCATCCCATCACCGCCGTCCAGACCGAGTTCTCGCTGTGGACGCGCGACGTCGAGGAGGAGATCCTGCCCACGCTGAACGAGCTCGGGATCGCGCTTGTCGCTTACTCCCCGCTCGGGCGCGGCTTTCTCGCGGGTCGCTTTAGCTCCGGCGAGGAGCTCGACGAGGGCGACTTCCGTCGCTACGGGCCGCGCTTCACCGGGGAGAACGCGCAGCGCAATCGTGTCCTCGCCGAGCGCGTCCGCGAGCTCGCGGGGGAGAAGGGGGTGACGCCCGGGCAGCTCGCGCTCGCGTGGGTCATGAGCCGCGGGGAGCACGTCGTGCCGATTCCCGGCACCAAGCGGCGTGGTTATCTGGAAGAGAACTTGGCTGCCGCCGACGTCGTGATCAGTGCGGAGGAGTCCCAGCGGATCGCCGACGCCGTGCCGCTCGCCTCAGGCGATCGCTATGACCCGCAGGGGATGCGCACGATCGGGTTGTAAGGCATTTCGGACCCGAGCGCGGGAGCCTGGGAGCCTGGGACTTGACAAGTTGCATCGAGACTGGTTATAGTCATCTTCCCCGGTTGGCTTCTAGGTCGCCGGGGTATATAGAAGACATAGAGGGTCTGGTTGGGGCTTGACTTCTTTGCGGGTCGATCTTCAGCGCTGACAGAGGTTTCTGGGAGAGGGACTGGGTCTCGTGGTTGAGGGAGTTGGATTGAGCGTGGGTTCAAACGGAACATACGTGGCGGATCTACCTGCGTCCCACCGGGGCGCCCTAGCTAGATGCGTCGGCATCGCCGACACATCTCTCTCTCTCTCTCTCTCTCTCTGGAGTGGATCACCCCTAGGCACCAGCTCTAGCTCCGGCGCCAAGCCGGCGCCGCTCGCCCGCGACGACCGCGGGCGGACCTTGCTGTGGGCTTCCTGGTCGTCTGACGCGTCGAGATCATCTGGCGCGTTCCGCTCTTCCGTCGCCTCGGGGGCACGCCCCCCGTGGCGGCTTTGCCCTGCCCGTAGACGGGTGGATCTCAAGTCGGTTTTCTCTCAGGAGGGGATGAATCTATGAATGCTCGGCGGTCGCTGGCGATAGTCGTGAGTGTCTGGGTGGCCTGCGGAGCGTCGCTGCTCGCGAGCGCCCCCGCAATGGCGGCTGGCGCGCCCTGCGCCAACGCGGCGATCCGCGAAGCTCAATTCTCCTCAGAACTGCCGGACTGCCGCGCTTATGAGATGGTCTCGCCCGTCGAGAAGAGCGGCGGCGACGTCGCCGCGGACCCCACGAACACGCAGAGCGCGACCGACGGCAACGCGATCAAGTTCACCTCGGTGACCGCCTTCGGCGACGCCAGCGGCATCGAGGCACGGGGCGCGGAGTATCTCAGCGAGCGCGGGCTCGACGGCTGGACCACGCACGCGATCAACCCGCCACAACGCTCGATCGCGTACGCCATTGAATCCTCCGCGCAGTATCTCTTCTTCTCGGACGACCTCTCGCACGGAATCTACTTTGCGCTGTCGCCCGTCACACTTGGCCACCCGAACGTCGAACGCAACGCGAACCTCTACCTGCGCGATGACCTCCTGAAAGCGGGTGCTGGGACCTATGAGCTGCTGAGCGACGCCGCGAGCCAGCTGCCGGCTCGGCCCCCGGTGAGCAGATTGCAGGAAATCGCCGTCGCCGGCGCCTCGGCGGACTTCAGTCACACCATCTTCGAGGCCAGCGCAAATCTGACC
>DASXOX010000114.1:0-14859 GCA_036493975.1 Solirubrobacteraceae bacterium | reverse complement strand
GCGGCGGGGTCCTTCGGCATGCGCTCCCCCGGCGAGTGTCGCCGCTAGCGTCCATGCCAACCCCGCGAGGGCTAGGAAAGCCCCCGCGACCGGGCTCGTCACGGTCGTGGCGACCGCGAGTACAAATGCCCCCACGGTACGCTCGCGCTGGAGCGCCACGAGCGCCAGCAACCCGATGGCCAAGCCGAGGTCGTACGCGACGCGCCCCGAGAGCAACTCGACACAGATCCCGAACGCGAACAGCCCCGCCGCGAGACGGGCGCCCGCCGCGTCAAACGCGCGCTCGACCAGTACGGCGAACAGCGCCGACGCGGCGACGACGCTGAGCGCCAACAGGAGCCGCTCCCCGATGAGCGCCCCCAGCGCTGGTGAAAGCAGCGAGTAGCCAGGCAGGTAATGCCCGCCATACCAGCCTACGTCCCACAGCGTGAGGCCGACCCGCGAGAACAGGTTCGCGCGGTACGTCGCCGCCGCAAGGTCGCCGCTTGGCGGCTGCAGCAGTAGGTAGCCGGCGGCAAGCGGGACCGCGACCGCCAATGCCACCTTCCAAGGTGTCCAGGCGAAGCTTCGCGGCGGCCGGTCTACCCTCGGCGACGGCTCCACCGTGTGCGGCGCCCGCGAGTGCAAGCTCACGAGCGTGTGAGGAAGCCGATCACGCGCTCGATCGCGTCGGGGCGCTCCAGCCACCACCAATGCCCAGCGTCCGGCAGCTCCAGCAGCTCCGCGTTCGGCAGAGCTCGCGCGTACTCGTGCGCGAAGCGCTCCGGAATGTAGGGGTCTTGCGTGCCCCACACCACGAGCGCCGGCGCCTGGATGTGCGCGAGCTTCTCCCCGGCCCGCGCGAGCACCTCGCTGGGGGCGCTGCGGTACAGCTGCAATATCGCGCGCTGCGTGCCGTGGTCGAAGTGCGCGAGCACCGAATCCAGCCATTGTGCAGGCAGCGGCCCGGGCGTGGCGTTTGCCACGCGCGATCCGCGCTGAAGCGTCCAGCGGGTGGTGGCGCCCATGACGAGCTCGCCCAGTAGTGGCGTGCGCCACGCGCGTGCCACGCGGTGCCAGCGGTAGCCCGCCAGGAGTGGAACTGCGTTCGTCACGACCAGGCGGGCGATCCGCTCTGGGTGGCGCTGAGCGAAGGCCAGGCCCACAGCACCCCAGTCGTGCACTACGAGCCGAACGCGCTCAACGCCGACGAGATCGAGGAACTGCTCGAGAAACCGCTCATACCCGGCGATCGAGTAGTCGAAGTGTCCCGGCTTGCCGGAGCGGCCGAAGCCGGGAAGGTCGGGCGCGAGGCCGCCGCTGCGCTCCAGGAACGGGAGCCAGTCGTCCGAGCTCGTCGGCACCCCGTGCAGATACAGCACCGGGGGTTGGGGGTCAGCCTCCTCGGACGCCGGTGCGCTGCGCCAGTAGATCGGTAGTTCGCCGATGCTGGCGTTGTGCTCGCTGATCTCCGGCACCGCATCGAGCATATACGTGGTTGCTGGAGCTGCCGCACCCTGTGGCGTACGACGCGTCGCGTGTGCGTACTACGGTGACGCGATGCCTGCCGCCGAGACGGCCGCCACTTGGAGCCCGCCCAGTCGCCGGCGCGTGCGTGCGGTGCGCGAACGACTGCGCGCCGTCTACGGCATCCCGCGCATGGCTCCGCATGGCGATCCGCTCGCCGAGCTTGTTCTGACGGTGCTCTCGCAGAGCACCAACGATCGCAATCGCGACGTCGCCTATCTGCGCCTGCGCGCACGCCTGCCGACATGGGAGGCCGTCCGTGACGCTCCTCTCTCGGAGGTCGAGGAGGCGATCCGTCCGGGCGGCATCTCGAAGGTCAAGTCGGAGCGCATCCAGCGGATCCTGCGCACGGTCGGCGAACTCTCACTCGACTGGCTGCCCGACGTCGCGCTCGAGCAGGCTCGCGACTACCTCACGAGTCTGCCTGGGGTCGGGCGCAAGACAGCCGCATGTGTGTTGCTGTTCGCTTATGGCCTGCACGACGTTCCAGTTGACACGCACGTCTCGCGCGTAGCGATGCGGCTGCGGCTGTTGCGTCCCGGGGCTCCCTTCGAGGAGTTGCACGATCAAATGCTCGCGCTGACCCCCCGTGGCCAGGAGCTCGAGCTGCACGTCAACCTCTTGCGCCACGGTCGCCGTACGTGCCACGCGCGCTCGCCGGCGTGCGGCGAATGCGCGCTCGCGCGCATGTGTCCGAGCCGGCGTCTGTGAGCGTTTCTGACACTTCCATTAGCTTGATTGTTGGTCTACGCTTGCGCTCGTGTCCCGAGTCGTCGCAGACGGGGACCCCGAAGGTGGGGGCGGTGCTCGGGAAGACCTCGAGCAGTACCCGACCTGGATCGAGCGCTTCACGCACGCCACTTTTGTGCACGAGGGCGAATTCGGCAGTGCCCGCGCGAAGATGCTGCCGCGCGAACATCACCAGTGGACGCCACTCGCGCGTGCGGTGCTGGCCGTCGGCGACCAGTGGACGCTACTGATCCTCAACGCGCTGGATGACGGACCACCGCGACTGGCCGATTTGCGCGCTCGTCTGCCGGGGATCAGCGCTGGCGTTCTCAACCGCCATCTTCAGCAGATGGTCGAGCTCGGACTTGTCTCACGCGAGCGCCACCGTGAGCTGCCGCCACGCGTGGAATACGCGCTCACACCTGCCGGGCGGGAGCTGTTGCCGATCGTCCTGGAGCTCGCTCGCTGGGGTCTGCGCAATCTCTGGACGCGCCCGCAGCCGCGCGAGCACATCGCGATCGGCGAGATCTTTCGGATGCTGCCTGGCTTGCTGGCCGAAGAGCGGTTCTCGGGAGGCCCACTCGAACTGGTTGTCGAGGGCCGCAAGGGTCGCGAACGCCATGCCTTTGAGATCGCCGACGGCCGCTTGCGATCGATTGCTCCGGGCGCCAAGCCAGCCACGCGCATGGCGGGCGATCCATTCGAGTGGGCCGAAGCGCTCGGACCTAGGCGCAGTTATGCGGCGCTGCGGGTCACCGGTGATCTACAGCTCGCTAAAAGAGTCCTGAAAGCGCTGCTCGGCTAATCGCGCGCCGCGCTCCACACGGTCACGAATTCCTGCGTGTGCGAGGACTCCCGCACCTCTGAACACGCCGGCGTGAGCGTCGAGGCCGCCTTTGATCCTGGCGAAAACCACCTAATGGCTTGGACCAAGCCGATGTTTATGATTGAGAACATCCGAACTTCGAAGTATGATCGGTGTTCAGACACGTTTCCCCCGTGGGGGTCAGCCTACTCGGGACTAAGACAGGGGTCCACGGTAAAATGCCAAGAACAAGCACGCATACTGACAGACTAAATGCCGACGGGGAATGGATTCGCTCCGTTCCCAGCCTGCGTGAACCGCGCTACTCGCAGTCTCTCGAGCGGGGGCTCGCGATTCTCGGGTGCTTCACGCCGGAGCGGCCAATCCTCGGGATCGCCGACATCGCGGACGATCTCGGTATGAGCCGCAGCACCACCCACCGCTACGTCATCACGCTTGTCGCGCTCGGCTACTTGGAGCAGGGAGCCTCGCGCAAGTACCGGCTCGGTCTGCGGGTGACCGACCTGGGGATGTCCGCGCTTAACTCGACGGGCCTGCGCGAGCACTCCCGTCCGTATCTCGAGGAGTTGCGCCAGCGCACCTCTTACACAGTCAACCTGGCTGTGCTCGACGGTCCGGAGATCCTCTACGTCGATCGTGCCCGCAGCTTTCGCCGCGGACAGAGCAAGATCGACTTCGGGCTTGCCCCGGGCTCGCGGCTGCCGGCGTACTGCACGGCGATGGGCAAGCTGTTGCTCGCCTATCTGCCCGAGCACGAGCAGCGCAACCTGCTGGCTGAGATGAAGCTCTCCAAGCGCGGTCCGAACACGATCACCAGCAAGAAAGGGCTGCGCGACGAGCTCACGCATGTGCGTGAGGAGAGCTTCGCGGTCAACGACCAGGAGCTGGCGTCCGGTCTGCACTCGATCTCCGCGCCCGTGCGCTCGGAGTCGCGCGAGGTCGTGGCCGCCGTCAACATGGCCGCCCACAGCTCGATGATCTCCCTGGAGGAGCTCGTCGATCACCTCGGGCCGCACCTCGTTTCGACCGCCGACCGCATTTCGGCGCGCCTCGGTTACCGTCGCGACGACGAGCGGGAGTAGCTCTTTTTTTAGCGGTTATGCCAAAGCGCTTTGTCTGCGGATCGGCTCCTCAAGGGCGCCGATCCGCTGAGCGCTGATCATTCGGGCGCCAGCGCGCGGCCGTATTGGCGTTCGTAGTACGTGCGGTATTCGCCTGAGCGGATCGGTTCCCACCACCACTTGTTGTCGCGATACCACGCGACGGTCCGCTCGAGGCCCTCGGCGAAGCGCACGCGCGGCTCCCAGCCGAGCGCTCGCACCTTCGCCGAGGAGAGCGAGTAGCGGCGATCGTGGCCGGGACGGTCGGTGACGTGCTCGATCAGTGACTCATCTGCTCCGCAGAGTTCGATGACGCGCTTGACGACGTCGATATTGGCCAGCTCGTCGGGTCCACCCGCGTTGTAGACCTCGCCGGGGTGGCCGCGTTCGAGCACGCAGCCGATCGCGCGAGCGAAGTCGGTCGAGTGGATCCAATTGCGTACCTGGCGCCCATCTCCGTAGACCGGCAGGGCGTCGGCGTGCAGCGCGTTGAGCACCATCAGCGGGATCAACTTCTCCGGGTACTGGTAGGACCCGTAGTTGTTCGACCCGCGGCAGATCAGCGCCTGTAGGCCATATGTATGGAAATAGCTCTGCACCAACAGGTCCGCGCCGGTCTTCGTCGCCGAATACGGTGAGGATGGGCGCAGCGGTGAGGACTCGGTGAACGTTCCGACGTCGATCGATCCGTAGACCTCGTCGGTGGAGACCTGGACGTAGCGCAGGCCATGCTCGCGCGCGGCCTCCAGCAGCACGTAGGTTCCCAGTGCGTGCGTGCGCACAAACGCGTCGGGCTCCGCGATCGAGCGATCCACGTGGGTCTCTGCCGCGAAGTTCACGATCGCATCCGGCACCGCGTCGCTCCCCCCAAGCGCCTGCTCGACATCCTGGGGATCCTCGATCGCGCCGTGGACGAAGCGAAAGCCCGGCTCCTCGGAGAGGTCCTGGAGGTTCTCCTGGCGACCGGCGTAGGTGAGCTTGTCGAGCACCGTCACCTCGTCGCCATGCTCGCGCATGCGCACACGTGTGAAGTGCGAGCCGATGAACCCGGCGCCTCCGCAGACGAGCAGCCTCATGAGCGCATCATTCCAGCTCTCGCAGCGAGATAGCCGGCCAGGCCATCGCGCCAGTCGGGCATTCCCAGCACGTCGTCGCGCTCGGAAGCCAGCACCGACCAGGCCGGACGCGGGGCGGGACGCGCCATCTGCGCCGTGGTGGCCGGTTCGACGCGACAGCCGCGCTCGGCCTGGCGGAAGATCTCTCGGGCGAAGCCGTTCCACGACACGGCGCCCGCTCCGGCGAGGTGCACGAGCCCATGCAGCTCGCGCTCGAGCATGCCCAACAGCGCGGGTGCGAGATGGCCCGTCCATGTCGGACAGCCGGTCTGGTCGTCGACTACCTGCACGGCCTCGCGCTCGTCTGCGAGGCGCAGCATCGTGTCGACGAAGTTGCGTCCCTCGATGCCAAATAGCCATGCGGTGCGCACCACGAGGTGGCGTGGCGAGGCTTCGAGCACCTGGCGCTCGCCTGCAAGCTTGCTCGCCCCATACGCCGATTCGGGGGCCGTCTGATCGGACTCTATGTAGGGCCGCGGGTCGCCATGCGCGTCGCGCGGGGCGCGCCCGTCAAAGACGTAGTCGGTCGAGACGTGCACCACAGGTATGTCGCGCGCGGCGGCCTCGCGCGCGAGGTTGCCGGCACCGTCGGCGTTGACTGCGTGGGCCCCCGCGGCATCGCTCTCTGCGCCGTCGACGTCGGTCCAGGCGGCGCAGTTGATGACGGCGTGGGGTTGTCGCTGCTGCAGCACTCGTGCGACGCTGCCGGGGTCTGTGACGTCGAGCTCGCGGCGGTCGAGTCCGAGGAGCTCGAACCCCGCTCGCTCACCCGCGCGCAGCACGTCGCGGCCAAGCATCCCGGCCGCTCCGGCGACCAGGATCCTCACAAGATCGAGATGTCCGAGTTGTCGCCGACCATGAAGCGGTAGGCCCGCGGCTGGCGGTCACCGCGGCGCACCGTGACGTTTCGTCCCAGCAGCGAGGACTCCATGCGGCCGTCGAGGTCGCACACCGAGGAGCCTGCGAGCAGAATTGAGTGCTCGACCTCGGCGCCGGTGATCGCGCAGTTCTCCCCGACTGAGGTGTAGGGACCGACGTAGCAGTCACGCAGGCGCGCTCCCGCTCCGATCACCGCCGGGCCGCGCACCGTCGTGCGCTCCAGGCGCGCGCCGCGCTCGACCACGACGCGTCCGTCGACCTGCGAATCGACGAGCTCCCCCTCGATGCTGCCGAGGAGGTTGTCGAGGATCAGGCGGTTGGCCTCGAGCATGTCCTCCAGGCGACCCGTGTCCTTCCACCACCCGCGCACGACGTGCGGCTCGACGCGTAGGCCCGTGTCGACGAGGTGCTGGATCGCGTCGGTGATCTCGAGCTCGCCGCGCGCGGATGGCGCAATCGCACGGGCGGCGTCATGAATCGCGGCCGTGAACATGTAGACACCGACAAGCGCGAGGTCGGTAGCGGGCTCCTTGGGCTTCTCCACGAGCCGCACAACCCTCCCTGCCGTCGCCCCGGCGCCGGCGTCGGACGGCGCGAGCTCCGCGACACCGTAGTTCTCCGGGTCCGCGACCGGCGTCAGCAGGATCAGCGCGTCGGGCTCGTGCTCGCGGAACGCGGTGACGAGATCCGTGATCCCGCCCTGCAGCAGGTTGTCGCCCAGGTACATCACGAAGCCGCTGGCTCCAAGGAAGCTCTCGGCCGTCAACACCGCGTGTGCGAGGCCCAGCGGCTCGTCCTGCAGCAGGTAGGAGATCCTCACCCCGAAACGCGATCCGTCGCCGGCCGCGGCTTCGATCTCAGGGCCGGTCTCGGGGGCGATGATGATGCCGACCTCCTCGATCCCCGCCTGTGCCATCGCTTCGATTCCGTAGAAGAGCACAGGCTTGTTCGCCACCGGAACGAGCTGCTTGGCGCTCGTGTGCGTGATCGGTCGCAAGCGCGTGCCCTTGCCCCCCGAGAGGATCAGTCCCTTCAAAGGCTCCATCGACGCGTGAGAGCCTACCGCCTACCGACCGATTCAGGCCGGCGTCAGTAAACCCCGCCCAGCTTGCGGTGGTCCCAGCTCGAGCGCCGCAGCTCGACGAACTGCAGCGCGACGCGCTTGGCGGCCTGTTTGGCGATCGCGGTCACGGCGTCTGCCGGCAGCTCCACGGGCGGCTCTCCGCGCGGTGCGGCGTTGCGCGTAAGGATCTCGCGTCCCAGCGCGCTCACTGTCTCGAGGTCGCGGTGGACGGCGACCTCGCACTCGAGCATCACGCCGCGGAGCTCGTGGTAGAGCTCTCCGGCCTCTATCTGCAGCGTCGCCCGCGCGTCGCGCTCGACGTTGCGGACCTTCTGTGAGGCCCCATACGTCCAAGCCCACAGTTGCACGTCGTGATCTGTCGGAGTCACCATCGAGCCGAGCTCGCCGGCCGGCGCCGTGCGACGCAGCACGTACCACAGGGGCATCAGGTGCGGCCAGCCGCGCGGGCCGATCGTCGCGCACGTCACCGTGCGCTCCTCATCGAGGAACGCACGCGCCTCGACGGCGCTCATCTTGATCTGCTCGCGGCGGCTCAACGCCTCAGCTGATCCCCGCGGGGGCGTGCAGGCGCACTGCCGCCGCGAGCACCGCTTCGCGCGCGTCCTCAGGTGCGAGCACCGCGGCGTCCCCGGCTTCCTTGAGTACCTCGCGCACGAGCCAGCGCATGCCGGCGAAGCCGAGCTCGACGACGACCGAGTCGTCGCTCCCCTCGTACACGACTCGTCGACTCTCGCGTGCCCAACGCGCGCGCTCCGGGGCGATCCACACACGCGCGGTGCGCGAGGAGCGCACCTCCCCGGTGCGCATCCAACCATCGACTTCGGCGGCCGGGTCGACCTCGGCGCGCGGCTCGAAGCGCTCCTTCGTGACGACCGCGCGCCTGATGCGATCCAGGCGGAAGTGACGCATGTCGGCCTTCTCGGGGTCGAACGTCGCCACGTACCAGCCCTCCTGCCCGTTGACCAACGCGTAGGGCTCGACCCGGCGAAGCGAGAACTCGTCCTCGTTCTCCTTGTAGTAGTCGAGTTCGATCAGACAACGCTCGGTGATCGCCTCGGAGATCCTGCGCGCGACATCTGGGTCGTCGGCGCTCTGCCCGTGCGCGACCTGCAGGCCCTGTTCCATCGGGTCCCCGCCGAGCGCCGCGACGATCTTCTCGCGCGCCGACGTCAGCGAGCCCTCTGGTATGTGCTCCCCGATCAGGTCGATCGCCGCGATCAGCGCCTTCGCCTCCACCGGCAGCAGTCGCGCGGGCCGGTCGAAGTTGTCGCTGTAGGGCTCGGGGTCGACCTCGATTTCACCGTCGTCCTCGATGATTTCGGCGTAGAGCACGTAGGAGCCGCCGCCGAAGTTCACGACGTTCAAGACCTCGATGTCCTCGCGCAGCTCCTCCTCGCTGAGCTGAAGTCGCTCCTGGACGTCCGCCATCGAGACGCGTCCGCGCCCGGAGGTATGTCCGGGCGTTTTCGCTTGCGCGTCGCCTCCGCCGCGTCCGGCTTGAATCAGGATGCTCGCGAGCGTCACGAGTCTCGCGAAGCGCTCGGGGCGGATCGCGGCCTCCACGCGGCGCGGCTCGCCGTCCTCCTCGCCGGACTCTTCCTGTTCGGCGCGTCCGCGGCGTCGGCTCGCGGTCGGTTTGGCTGCTTGCGAGGGCCCGCTCGTCGCGCGGTCGTCTCCGGCGGTGGCGGCTCCGAGCAGTGCGTCCTCGTCGCTTGCCAGAGGGCTGTCGGTGTGGCGCTCCTCGATCAGGGCCAAGCGGCGCGTGAGCTCCTCGACGAGCTCCGGCGGTCCCAGCAGGCGGGCGTGCTCGCCGAGCCCCAGCACCCACGAGACGATCATGCGCACATTCGCGTAGGGCGTCCTGAAGATGCGGTCATCGTGGCCGCCGTCTCGGTCGGCGGCATGGATCTCGCCATAGCGTCCGAAGTGACGCTCGATCTGCCACGCGATGCGCTCGGTCAGGAGGATCTCCGCGACGCCGCGATCCTCGCCGAGCTGCCACTCCGCGCGGTTTGCGTAAGCGCGCGGGTCGAAGTCAGTGGGCCGCTTGAAGTCGTGCTCGGCCTTTGTCGCGTACGCCACTTTCCCACGGATCCGTGGGAGGCGAAAGACGCGGATCGCCTCGCGCTCGTGGGCATAGCCAAGTAGATAGAACTCCCCGCCCTGGAACAGCAGGTGGTAGGGGTCTACGCGCCTGGATCCCACCTCGTCGCGCTCCATCGTGTAGTAGTCGAAGGTGATCGTCTTCTGGCGGAAGATCGCGGTCTCGACCTTCGCCAGTCGGGCTGAGAGCTCGTGTCCGCCGGCTGACGCGGTGATCGCGAGCGCGACCGACTGTTGCTCGGGAGCGCGCAGCGGGCTTGGGCGCCCCCAGGTGATCTGCTGCAACGCCAGCCGCAGCGGCTCGGCGTAGGCGAACTTGCCGTCGAGCAGCAGCAGCGCCGTCTGCAGCGCCGCGAGCTCCTGGTCGCTGAACTCGATCGCCGGCAGATGAAAGCTCTCGGAGCGAAGCGAGTAGCTCTCCTGCTCCGCCGCCGCATCCGCCGGGCGGTCGACCGTCAACTGGATTCCCAGCGATTCGAGCTCAGCGCGGTCCGCGTAGAAGCGCCGCGCGAACGCGTCTTCGTTCATCGCGCTGTAGCCCTCCACGTCGCGTCTGATCTCCAGGGCCGTCACCGGGCGGCGCTCGGCCATCAGGTAGGAGATCAGCGACAGCTGGCGGATCAGCTTCTCGGTGTCCTTGGCCATCGGGTCACCAAAGATAGAACCACGCGGCGAGACACCTATCGCGCCACGTGAAGCGCTCCGCTATTTGCGGAGATTGCGGGAGCTAAGCGGCCTCGAGCGCCTGCTCCAGCGGCTCGGCCTGCGGTGGGAAGAACGCCGCCGCGCCGAGCGCGCGATCGAGCGCTGACCAGCACCTGCCGGGCGCCAGCTCCTTCTCCAGGCGATCGAAGCTGCCCAGGCGTCCGCCGAGGTTGTCGATCATGTGCACGAGCGTCGCCTCGCGCGTACAAGGGACCACGGGGCTGCCGTGCTCCAGCGAGCCGTGGTGGGAGAGGATGATATGTAGGACCGCCCACTCCAGCTGCTCTGGAAAGCCATCGATCTCCTCGATCGTGCGGCGCACCCGGTAGTAGCCGAGTGCGATCTCGCCGTGCAGGCGCCCCAGGTCGGTGAGGTCGATATCGCCGGGATCGACGGTGTACGCCTCGAGCTTGCCGATGTCGTGCAGCAGTGCGCCGGTCACCGCCACGTCGCGATCGACCCCAGGGAAAGTGGCGGAGATTGCACTCACCGCCTGGGCGACGCCGAGACAGTGCTCTAAGAGCCCGTGACGGTAGGCCTGGTGGTAATACTTCGCGGCCGGCGCTACCCGAAAGCTCGCCCAAAGTCCGGTGCGCTCGCCGAGCACGCGCTCAAGCAGGATCCGCAGGTGGGGCTCCTGGATCGTCGCGACCAGCTCGCGCAGGTCGCTCTCCATCTGCCCCGCCTCGTGCTGGGGGCCGTCGAGCAGGTCGCTCGCCGCAAAGCTTCCCGGCTCAGCCACGCGTAGCTCACGCAGGTTGATCTGGGGACCGAAGCGCGGGTGCAGCGAGTAGCGACCCCGCAAGTGCACCGGCTCGCCCGGTCTTGCGAGCGCCTCGGTTCGCTCAAGCCCCTCCCACACCATGGTTGCCACGGCGCCCGTGCGATCGCCGAGCAGTAGACGCAGGTACTCGCCGCCGTCGCGGCGCGCGCGGCGCTCGATCTGGCGCACGAGCAGCACCTGGTCGAGCTCCATGCCGTCTGTCAGCTCTCTGACGAGCATGGTTCTGAAGTTAGAGACGAGGGCGGACGGCACGCTCGTGGGGATCTACGTGGCGGTGTGTGGCTGGTGGCTACGAAAAGCAGCCCGCCGCGGCGGGGTCCGCCAAAAGGCTGACGCGACGGAGCTCGCGCGACCGACCGGGCAACCACCCGCTGTCAAGCGGAGGTCGGACGGCTGTCATTGGCGATGGAAAATGGTCATGCTCCAAAACGTCTAAGCGGCTCTTGAGAAATCGTCCGACGCGGACCTAGGCGTCTCCTCTTGCCTTCCCTATCGTGCGGTTGTGTAAGGAGTTGTTTTGTAAGCAGATGTTTTTTCGTATGGCACACCTCTAGGACGGACGGGGAGCGGGGGATATGAGCAAAGGGATGCGAGTGGTGAGTTGGAACGTCAACGGGGTCCGGGCGCGCTGGCCACGCCTGGTGGAGCTGCTGACGTGCGAGCGGCCCGACGTGGTCTGCCTGCAGGAGACGCGTTGTCCTGACGGGCGCTTCCCGTACGAGCGTTTCTGGGAGATGGGTTATCAGGCGCGTCACAGCGCCGGGCAGCATAAGGCCGGCGGCGTCGCGATCCTCGTGCGCGAGGACCATCGCGTGACCGACGGCGGCTGTGAGCTCGACCATCATCGAACCCAGGGGCGCTGGCTGGAGGTCACGACGGAGGGGGTCACGATCGGTTCGGTCTACGTGCCGGCCGGAGCGGGCCGAGGCGAGGACGGCGACAGGGGCAAGCTCGCGTTCCTGGAGGCGGTTGCGCGCCAGGCGTACGACGAGCACGCCCACCCCTTGCTGATCGCGGGCGACTTCAATGTGGCCCCGACCGATCAGGACATCTACGAGCCTTCGTGGTTCGACGGCTCCTACCAGACCGGCGCCGCTGAGCGCGCCGATCTGCGCGCGATCCTAGACGAGGGCGAGCTGGTGGACGTCTACCGGCGGTTGCACCCCGAAGAACATGGCTTCACGTGTTGGGATCAGCGCGAGGGCCACTACGGTCGCGACTACGGTCTACGGATCGACTTGATTCTCGCCAGCGAGGGCCTCGCGCCTTACGTCGAGGGATGCGAGGTCAACCACACGTATCGCCGCGGTTACCGCCCGTCCAACCATGCGCCGCTTGACGTCGCGCTATGTGATCTGGACGCCTGCGTGCACTGCATGAGCGAGGTGGCGCAAATTGGCTTGACCGATGCGCGGATCGACGCGAGGGCGTTGCTCGACACCGAGGAGCTGCTGGCGGCTTAGCTAGAGGGGAAGGGGATGCCATACGGGCCGCGATCGTTGTGCTCCGAGCGATCGCGGCCCATCGCTATTGCAGCGTGGCGATTCTCCAGCTGTTGCCTTCCTTGACGAACTGCATTGTGGAAGCGCGCTGCTTGCCGGACCACGTGCTCTTGACACGCGCAGTGGCGCTTGTGCCGTGGACGGCGATCGAGGCGATCGAGATTTCGTAGTCGTCGATCGCGCCGAGCTGTTTCTTCAACGCCTGCACGCAATCCCCGCCGCCGGCCCGCAGGCGCGTCTGCACGGAGCTGGCGAGATCCCTGTTGCAGAGCTTCTTCTCTTCGCCGGCGACGACGTCGCTCTGGAAGTCAGAGATGCGTTGCGCGACGGCCTTGCTGGGACCCCTGTAGTCGCCGGTGGAGACCGTACTGCCACACGCGGCGAGCAGCAGCGCCAGCGCTGCTGCTGCGCCCAGCGCGACAGAGGGGGACTTGAGGATTATGGTACGCATGCTTTCCTAAGCCTCCAGGTTAGGGCTCCAGGCGGTTGGGGCCGCGGTAGAGGAAGGTGACCTCGCGCACGTTCTCCTGGCCGAGCATCTGCATCAGCAGTCGGGTCAACCCGAAGCCAAAGCCCCCGTGGGGCGGGGCGCCGTAGCGGAAGAAGTCGAGGTAGTACTGGATCGGCTCGGTCTCCACGCGCTTGTCACGCGCCTGCTCGAGCAGCGTGTCCAGGCGGTGCTCGCGCTGGGCGCCGGTCGTGATCTCGATCCCCCGCCACAGCAGGTCAAAGCTCTTGGTCAGCTCCGGTCGGTCGGGGTAGCGCATGTGGTAGAACGGCCGCACCGCGGTGGGGTAGTCGGTGACGAACACGAACTCGTGGCCGTGCTCGGCCGCGAAGATCGCGCAGAGCGCGCGCTCGCTGGGCGGGTCGAGATCGTCATCGGGGCCGGGGACGTGCTCGTGGCCGTGGGCGCGCAGCAGCTCCTTGGCCTCGGCGATGCCGATGCGCGGAAATGGCAAGGACGGCACGGTGACGTCGACTCCGAAGGTCTCGCGGATCGCGTCGCCGTGCTCGGCGGCGACGACTGCGAACACGTGCGCTAGCCAGGCCTCCTCGAAGGCCATGACGTCCTCGTGGGAGTCGATCCAGGAGATCTCGACGTCGACGCTCGTGAACTCGGTGTCGTGGCGTGAGGTGAAGGAGGGGTTGGCGCGGAATACGGGGCCGATCTCAAAGACCTTGCCGAAGCCGGCGGCCATCGCCATCTGCTTGTAGAACTGCGGCGACTGGGCGAGGTAGGCGGTGCGCTCGAAGTACTCGACCTTGAAGAGCTCGGCGCCGGACTCGCTGGCGGAGCCCATGAACTTCGGCGTGTGCAGCTCGAAGAAGCCCTCACCTCGCCAGTGCTCACGCATGGCGTGCTCGATCGTGGTCTGCACCTCGAAGATCAGCCGCCGGTCGGGGCGGCGCAGGTCGAGGTAGCGCCAGTCGATGCGCTTGTCGAGGGCTGACTCCGGGGTGACCGGCAGTTCGGGCTCGGCCGGGGAGTCGACCTCGAGCGCCTGCAAGCGGACCTCGACGCCACCGAGGCGGACGCGCTCGTCGGCGACGACCTCGCCGGTGAGCGTGACGGCGGACTCGTCGGTCAGCTCGGAGATCCGCTCGTTGACCTCGCTGGGGGGATCGGCCTTCTCGACCACGACCTGCGCGAGCCCGGTTTCGTCGCGCAGGATCATGAACTGCATGCGCTTCTGGTCGCGGACGGCGTTGACCCAGCCGCGCAGGCGCACGGTTTCGCCGACCTTGGAGGGTAGCTCGGATATGAAAATGCGCGACATCGCGGGCGGATCGTATAGTGGCTGATGGCGATGCGCGGCGCGCGAGTGGCGCTGGGGGTGGGGTTTGCGCTTGTTGCGGTGGCTTTGGCGATCGTGTTGTCCGGCTCGCCGCAGGTGCTGACGGGCACGAATGGGATTGAACCGCAGGGCAACGTCCTCGCCACGGTGCCCGGCGGGGGCAGCGCCTGCCAGGCAGGAGAAACGCTGCCGGAGGGCTCCTCGGCGATCCGCATCTCGCTCGGCGCGACGGCGGGCCCGCGCGTCGCTGCGGCGGTGCGCGCGGGCGGCCGGATCGTGACTCACGGGGTAAGCGCACCGGGATGGCTCGCCGATGTCGTCACGATCCCGGTCGCACCGCTGAAGCACACGGTGCGCGACGCGACGGTGTGCTTCGGGTTCGTGGGAGCCGACGAACGCATCTCGTTCTTCGGCCTGCCGACTCCGCCGCAAAGCGCGGCCCGCAGTGGGGCGGGAGTCCTCCCGGGGCGTGTGGCGGTCGAATACATCCATGCGGGCCATTCGTCGTGGTGGTCGCTGGCGCGCTCGGTAGCACGGCGCATGGGCCTTGGTCGCGCGTGGGCGGGGGTGTGGGTCGCGCTGTTCGTGGGGGCGCTGATGGCGGCTGCGATCCTTGCCGCGTCGCTGTCGTTGATCCGGGAGTCGCGATGAGCAGGGCGGCGTGTATTTGCGCGGCGGTGGCGACGCTGAACGCGGTGGCTTGGTCGCTGATCACCCCGCCCTTCCA
>DASXOX010000113.1:0-15972 GCA_036493975.1 Solirubrobacteraceae bacterium | reverse complement strand
GGGAAGGGCGAGGCGACGTGCAGGACGTAGTCGCATCCCTCGACGGCCTGCTCCCAACCACTGTCCTCGCGCAGGTCGGCGGCGAGCACCGTGAGGTCCGCCGTGTCGGGTACCTGCGGGGCGATCGCGCTGCGGACCTGCGACTCGCGGGAGAGGTCGCGCACGGTTGTGCGCACCCGGTAGCCGCCTCGCAGGAGCTCGACCAGGCACCAGCCCCCGAGATATCCGGAGCCACCCGTGACGAGCACCGTCTTTGGCTGCGAGGCCATCGGCGTAGAGATTACTTCTCCAGCTGTCCGCGCGAGCGTGGGGATTGCAGGAGTCGGCGCGTCGCGTCGGCGACGTCGTGCTCCAGCCACGATGGCAGCTTGCCCGCGTCGCGCATGTGGCGGCGGACGGTCGCGTTCGGCAGGTCGATCACGGCACGCGTAACTTCCTCGGTGGCGCGCGCGCCGGCGCGTCCTCTGAGCGCCTTTGTCAAGCCGGTGAGCGTCGCCGCCAGGGGCGCGTTGATCGCGTCGAGCTGCGCGCGGAACTTGTCGTCGGGGTCGGCGTCGAGCAGGTCGTCGCGACGCACAGTGAGTAGTAGCCGCGCGTCCTCTGGCTGCTCGCGGGCGAAGCCGACTTGCGAGCTCGCCATCGACACTGCGGCCTCTAGTGGGTCGGGGTCCTCGGCTGCCGCGAGCGCGCGTCGCTGAAAGCGATGGAGTGCTCGCAGCCAGGCTGCTGCGAGCAGCCCATCACGGCTGCCGAAGCGGTGGTAGAGCGTGCCGATCGGTGCCTGGCTCGCGTGCGCGATCGCTGCAACGGAGGCCGCGCGCGGTCCGTCGTGCAGGACGAGTGTCCGCGCGGCGTCGAGGATGCGGTCGGTGTCGTGCTTGCGCGGTGGCGCCATTCATCTAGTATATTCACTCTATATAGAACAATTGCCCTACATCGATGAGCACTCGATCGGGATCGAGGCGACGCGCGAGGAGGTCTGGAGCGCGCTTGTGTCTGTGCTTCGGACCGAGCTTGGCGGCAGCGTGTCGGGGCTGGTCGCCGCGCTCTTGGGGGTCGAGCCGGCGCGGTCGCGAGGCGAGTGGCGCGGGACGCCTCAGCTCGGCGACACCCTGCCAGGCTTTGCGGTGGCCGAGATCGATCCCCCAACGCGGCTCGATCTGCGCGGGCGACACCGGTTCTCTCGCTATGCACTGGTGTTCGAGCTCGAAGCCAACGACAGCGCGGTGTGCACGCTGCGCGCCCAGACCTGGGCCGAGTTCCCGGGTGGCGCCGGTCGCGCATACCGCGCGCTCGTGATCGGCACGCGCGGGCACCGCGTGATCGTCCGCCGGATGCTGCGCAGGGTCGCGAGCCGCGCATGACGCTGAGCGCGACCTGGGGTGCGGAGTGGGGTGCGAATTGGGGCGCCACGAAGGAGGAGCGCGCGAGCGCGCTGGCGTGCGATGAGCTGCTGCCGGATGCGCGGGCTAGGCTGCACCGCGCGATCTCGATCGAGGCGCCACGCGCGACGGTCTTCCGCTGGCTGTGCCAGCTCAAGCTTGCCCCTTACAGCTATGACCTCCTGGACAACTTCGGGCGCAGGAGCCCACGCGAGCTCGTTGAGGGTTGTGAGCGACTCGAAGTCGGGCAGCGCTTCATGACGATCTTCGCGCTGACGTCGTTTGTGCCCGAGGAGCACCTCACGTTGCGTAGCCGTGGCACAGCGGTGACCTACGCGGTGCGTTCGCGGGATGGATCGACGCGCCTGCTCGCCCGCGTCTTGTTCGACCCGCCGGGGGGCCGCGTCTTTGCCTCCGCGACGGCTCGCGCACTGGCGCTCGGTGACCTCGTGATGATGCGCAAGCAGTTGTTGACGCTGAAGGCGCTTGCCGAGCGCGGAGCCGGTTGAACGGTCCCATTGTCGCGGCGGGGCCCGGCTAGGATGCGTCGATGCAAAGGCTCTCGCTGTGGTCGGATTCGTCGCTGCTCTCGATCGCCTCCAAGGGCTCGGTCCTGTCGATCGGCTCGGTTGGTTCTGCGCTGTCGATCGGGTCGATCGGATCAGTTGGCTCGGCGTTCTCGATTGGTTCGGCGGGCTCGCTCGGGTCGGTTATGTCGGCGAGCTCGAAGGCGTCGGTTCTCTCTCACGGAGCGGATGGCGCGGTTCTCGGCGAGCCCCGCGTTTCGCGGTCGGCGGCGGCGTTGGCGAGCATCCTGATGGTTGTGATCGCGTGGTCGTTGCTCGGTAGAGCTTTGGGCCGGACGGGCGTCGGCGGGCCCGCTCCCGAAGCGCCTTGACGCTGACCCTGACGGCATGGGGCTTGAAGGTGCCCTGGGCGCAGTTGGGTTCGCAATCGTTCGGGGAGTCGGCGAGGCATCTCCTCTTGCGTTACGGCGCGAGCGCGATCTCACGTGGCGACCTCACTGAGCGTGCGCCCGCTGAGGACGGAGCGAGAGTGTTCCTCGACGACGTCTGAGCCGGGCTGCGCAAACCCGTCGCGGCGCTTGATAAGCAGCCACTGTGCCTTGGCTCCGGGGCGCGTGCGCTGGAGGGCGAAGCCGCCGCGCAGCTTCTCTCCGTGGAGCACGAACACGGCGTGTCCTCGATCGAGCGCTTCGGGCCACGGGACGCGGCCGCCCTGCTCGTAGCTCCCACGGTCCCAGACGATGACGTGGCCGCCTTCGAGGGCGCCCTCGAAAGCATTGTGTGCGAGGTCGTGGTCGGGTACCTCGACGGCGAGGCGCTTGACGGCGGGATCGAGCGAGGGCCCCTTGGGCACGGCCCACGAGCGCATGACGCCGTCGACCTCCAGGCGCAGGTCGAAGTGGTGCGCGGTGGCGTCGTGCTCCTGTACGACGAAGACCCCGGCGCTGACGCCGCGGATCGCGAACTGCTCGTGGCCCTCGACCTTGACGGGCTCGGTCTGGACTTCGTGGACGCGCGCGAGCGACGGTCCGCTGCCCAGGAAGGCGCGCAGATCGTCGAGTGCTCGCTGAGCGCCCTCGGCGTGGAGCTCGACTGTGCCGTCCTCGCCGTTGCGCACCCAGCCGAGCACGCCGAGCTCGCGTGCGCGGCGCTGTGTGGCGTCGCGAAAGCCGACGCCCTGCACTTCACCTCGTACGGTGACACGGATCGCGACGGGGCGGACAGCATCGTCTGGATCAGTCAAGGCGAGTCGGGGGTGTCGAAGTGGTGCCTGTAGAGGGTGCGCGACTGGTCCTTGTTGGGATCGCTTCGCGATGGGAGGATCGCTGTGTGGTGGTGACACGCGACATCGTGATTGCACGCGGCGTGGATGACGTGTTCGCGTACCTCGCCGACGCGCGTAACGACCCGCAGTGGTGCCCGAAGGTTCTGCGGACCGACCTGCTCGCCGGCGAGGGGCCGGGGCCGGGTGCGCGCTACGGCGTGACGCATCGCCCGATCCCGCTGCGCCCGGCGCGGGAGATGGACCACGTCTGTGTCGCCTGGACGCCACCGACGCGCATCGAGTGGCGCGAGGACGACGGCACCGATGTCATCGCCGTGACCTATGAACTCGAGGATCTGGGCGGTGCGACACGGGTGACCCAGCGTAGCGACGCCGAGCTCGCGGCGCCCGCGTTCTTGCACCCGCTGATGCGCCTTGGGATCGGGCACGACATCGCGCGCCAACTGAAGACCCTGAAGGGGAAGCTGGAGGCTCAGAAGCAGGAATCCGCCGGAGTACAGGCGCACCGCTCGCCCACAGCGAGCTAGATTGCGGGTGTGGCTAGCTGGGATGACGTGCGCCGGCTCGCGCTCGCACTGCCGGAGACGAGCGAGGACGCCAAGCGTGGCAGCGCTTCGTGGAGGGTGCGGGACAAGCTGTTCGTCTGGGAGCGCCCGCTGCGCGACTCCGAAGTGCACGCGCTCGGCGCAGCCGCCCCCGACGGTCCGATCCTTGGGGTGCGCGTCGAGCACCTCGGGGCGAAGGAGGCGCTGCTGGCCGACGATCCCGACGTGTTCTTCACGACCCCGCACTTCGAGGGCTACCCGGCCGTGCTCGTCCTGCTGGAGCGGATCGGCGTGGAGGAGCTGGGGGAACTGATCGTCGAGGCCTGGCTCACGCGCGCGCCGAAGCGGCTCGCGAAGCAGTACGCCGAGACCAACCTGCCTGAGTGACGACTGACGGCAGCTGGCGCAGCGCGCTGGCCTTCGCCCTTAGGGTACGTCCGCGACCCCGTTGACGTCCTCGCCGGCGACGAGCACGAACTCGCCGGTCGATCCTGCCCTGCGGGCTTCGAGGTGCGGGCGGTACTCCTCGCTCGCGTAGAACTCCTCGGCGACAGCCCTAGACGGCCACTGGATGATCAGCACGACCTGTGGCGCGGGGCGCTCGCCCTCGATCTTCTGGACCTTTGGGGTGCGCGCAAGGAAGCGCCCGCCGCGGGCTTCCACCAGCGGCGTGACCTGCGCGACGTACTGCGCGATCCAGCCGGGGTGGGTGATCGCGAGCCCGGCGACGGCGTAGCACTTCATGTGCGCCTTACGCTGCTGTCGGCGTCGGCTGTCTGCGCGGGCTCGGCCGCGGCGGCGCGTGGAGAACCCTGGAGGTGCCGAGCGAGAAACGGCACGACGCGCCCCCACAGCACGGCCGCGGGCTCGGGCCGGTAGCTGGGGCGGTAGTCGGCGAAGAACGCGTGGCTCGCGCCGTCGTAAACGTCGACATAGGTCTCGTGTGGCGTCGCCGCCAGGCGCTCGCGCAGCTCCTCGCCGATCTGCGGCGAGGGGTTGTGGTCTTCGGCCCCGATCGCCGCCATCAGCGGGCAGGCGAGGTTCGCGACGAGCTCGATCGGCGGCGTCGGGCGCGTAGGCGTTGAGATCTCCTCAGGCGTGGAGCGGTCGATAAAGCCGCCCCAGCAATCCACGGTGGCGTCGAGGCGGGCGCTGCAGCAGGCGAAGAGCAGCGCGAAGCGTCCGCCCATGCAAAACCCGATGCAGCCCGTGCGGCCGCTGTGCTCGGGGCGCGCGCGTAGCAGGTCCGCGGCGCCTTCGAGGTCGCCGAGGACACGCTCGTCGGGCATCGCGAACAGGCGCTCCATGATCGCCGGCAGGTCGCCCGTGGGGGGTGGCCCGCCTTCGCGGGTGTAGAGGTCGACGCCGAGCGCGAGATAGCCGATGTTGGCGAAGCGGCGGGTGACGTCGCGGATGTGCTCGCCCAGCCCGCCGGCCTCGTGGATCACGATCATGCCCGGCAGCGACCCCGGCGCGTGCGCACTCGGACGTGCGCCCGCATGCGCGGCGGGGTATGCGAGATAGGCATTGATCGCTGTTCCGCCGGCGCCGGGGTAGGTGAGGTCCTCAGCGGCGATTCGGGAGGGGTCGAGGACCGCGCCGGGCACACCCTCGGGGCTCACGGGGATTGGGGCGGTGGACATCGCTGGCGGGCTCCTCTCTCTGCGGATCTTTCTCGGTCGCGGGTCGAAGTTCGGGGCGCGGGTCCGAAGCCGGCCGGCGGACGCGTCTGGCGCTCAGGCCGGCAGTGCCTCGCCGGGGGCGTGGTCGAGCTCGCGCAGACGACGGCGGACGCGTTTGCGCGTCTCCCCGAGCTCGGCCCCCAGTTTCGCGAGTTCGGCGCTGCGGTGCTCGACGAGCTCGAGCTGGCGGTCGATGTGGCCGAGCGCCTCCTGGAGCAGCTCGCGACGACGCTCGGGCTCGACGTCCTCGCGACGCAGCTCCGCACGCACCGCCGCGCGGGCCTCCTCGGCGGAGAGCAAAGTCTTGAGCTCCTCCAGCGTCACCCCGAGGAGGTGCTTGAGGCGCATCACCTCGCGCAGCCGCTCGACCTCGGCGTCGGTGTACGTGCGGTGGCCGCCCGAAGGGCGTGCGAGGGCCTCGGGCAGCAGGCCGATCTCCTCGTAGTAGCGGATTGTGCGCGGCGTCGTTCCGACGAGGCGCGCGACGTCGCCGATGCGCAGCGGGTGGGGGAGGGGGTCGTCCGCGGGGGCCGGCTTGGCCCCGGGAGCGGGGGCGCGGGGTGTCCTGCTCCGGCCCCGCGACTGCGCGTGGTTGGGCGGCACGTCGGTGCTCATCCGCGGGCCCCCGCGTGGGCCGGGGCGATGCTTGCGTGTGTCTCGCCGTCAGGCATCGCGGCGGTGTGGCGCGGTCGCAGCATGCACACGCCGGCGCCCACGAGCGAGGTCGCCGCTAGTACCCACAGCGCGACGTGCATGTTGTCGATGAACGGCGCGAGCTTCTCCGCCGAGAGGCCCTTGGCGAGGCCGGAGAAGACCGCGAACAGCGTCGACTTGGGGACCGCCGAGGTGACGATCGCGAGTACGAACGCGATCGAGAGCACCGCGCCGGTGTTCTGCAGCAGTGTGCGCGCCCCCGCCGCCACGCCGCGGCGCTTGGCCGGGACGGTGCCCATCATCGCGGCGGTGTTGGGGCTGTTGAACATGCCCGAGCCGACGCCCACGATCAGCAGCCATAGGGTGCTCTGCCAATACGGCGAGTCGACCTGCAGCGTCGTCATCGCCGCGAGGCCCGCTCCGGTGACGAGCATCCCCAAAGCCGCCATCCCGCGCGAGCCGTGACGGTCGGCATAGATGCCCGACAGGGGAGAGGACACGAGCATCCCGAGCGCCAGCGGGATCAGCTTGACGCCGGCGGTGATCGGGTCGTCGCCCTGGGCGCCCTGGAAGTAGAAGACGAACAGGAACATCAGCGCGAACCGCGCCAGGCCGTTGATGAACGCCGCCGCCGTCGCCGCCGCGAACAGCCTGTTCTTGAAGAGCGAGAGGTCGAGCATCGGCGCGCGTGAGCGCTGCTCGATCGCGACCCACAGCGGCAGCAGCACCGCCGCGGCGATCAGGCCGACGATCACGATCGTGTCGTTCCAGCCGCTGATCCCACCGCGCGAGATCCCGAGCACGAGGCCCGTGAGGCCCACGATGAATGTCACGTTGCCGAGCACGTCGTAGCCGCGCACCTCATCGGGCTTGGCGAGCTCGCGCAAGATCAGCGCGCCCCACGCTGCGCCCGCGAGGCCGAGCGGGACGTTGAACCAGAACACCCAGTGCCAGGAGATATCGACCAGCGCCCCGCCCAGCACCGGCCCGATCGCGAGGCCGATCGCGGCGACCATCGTGTTCGTCCCCATCGCCAGTCCAAGCTCCTCGCGGGGAAAGGCGTCGGTGACGAGCGCCGCGGCGTTCGCGAACAGGAACGCCGACCCGATCCCCTGCAGGACGCGCCACACGATCAGCACCGTCGCGTCGCCGGAGAAGCCCGCCCCGAGGGACGCCGCGGCGAACAGCAAGAACCCGCCGATGTACGCGCGCTTGCGCCCGAACAGGTCCGACAGCCGGCCCGCCATCAGCACCAGCACGGTCGCCGCGATCAGATACGCCAGGATCACCCACACCAGCGCCAGCAGGCTCGCGTGCAGCGAGCGCTCCAGGTCTGGGAGCGCGATGATCAGCGTCCCCGAGTTCGTCGCCGCCAGCAGCATCCCGAGGCTCGTGCACGACAGCGCCCACCACTTGTAGTGCTCGTGGCCCGCCGCCACACCCAGACGGCGCGGGGTCGGCGTTGCCGTGGGACGCCTTGCCGGCGGCGTCGGGGGCCGAACTGGAGATCTCGTGCTCAAGCGGTCCTTCCCGGGCGCCGGAGCGTTGCGGCCGGCGCCTCAAACTTTACGTGAACGTAAGAAGCAGGATAGCAGCGTGTCGCGCGTGTTCGCGGGGCACGGATGCCCCGCGCCGACATGCCGATGTCGAGGACTGCGTCACGCGGACGATCCCAAAAACTTGTCTTGTCGCGCCCGCGGCGGCCTCGGTCAGGCGCGTTCGCTCACGCCCTCGGGCGTTGGACCGCCGACAGTCGCGGCCTGACGCAGGATCTCATCGATGCGGGCCATCGCCTCGTCGTCTAGTTGCACTGCGGCCGCGGGAGCCGCACCCTCGATGTGGTCAGGACGGCGCGCACCGACGATCGCCACGTGCACAGCGGGGTTGGCAAGCGTCCAAGCGATCGCGAGCTGTGCCACTGTGATCGAGAGCTCATCTGCGAGCTCGCGCAGGCGCTCCACGATCTCGAGGTTGCGCTCGTAGTTCTCGCCGCTGAATAGGTCGCTGCCACGGCGCCAGTCGTCGTCTGCGAGGCGCGTCTCGCGCGTGAAGCTCCCGCTCAGCAGGCCATGTGCGAGCGGTCCGTACGCGAGCACACCGATGTCGTGCTCGCGGCAATACGGCAGCACCGACTCCTCGATCTCGCGGCGCAGCATGTGGTAGGGCGGCTGCAGCGTGTCCAGCGGACGGGTCAGCCCGAACTCCGCGATCTGCGACGCGTCGAAGTTCGACGCCCCGACGTAGCGCGCCTTGCCCTCGCGCACGAACTCCTCGAGCGCCGCGGCCGTCTCGGCGAACGGCGTCCCCGGGTCGGGCCAGTGGACCTGGTAGACGTCTACGCAGTCCGTCCCCAGGTTGCGAAGACTCGCCTCTAGGCCCTCGCGCAACCACGCCGGGCTTGAGTCGCGCAGCAGCTCCCCGCCTGCTTTGCGCAGGCCGCCCTTCGTCGCGAGAACGACGTCCTCGCGCGGGATCCCCTGCAGCGCTCGTGCCAGCAGCCGCTCTGAGACCCCGAACCCGTATGCCTGCGCGGTGTCGAAGAAGTTCACCCCCAGCTCCCGTGCGCGCGTCGCCGCCGCGATCGCATTTGCCTCGTCGATCGCGCCCCAGTCTCCGCCGAACTGCCAGGTCCCGAAGCAGATCCGCGACACCTCCAGGTCTGTGCCGCCGAGTTTGATCGTCCTCATGTCGCCGTCCTTTCGCGAGGTTCTTCGGTGTCCTACCCGAATGGACCGCCGCCGATGCGCTACAACGGATGACGATGAGCGATTCCGAGGCCGCCAAGTCCGAGCAGCAGTGGCGTGAGGAGCTCACGCCCGAGCAGTACGAGATCCTGCGCCGCGCAGGCACCGAGCCTCCGTTCACCGGCGAGTACGTCTACAACAAGGACACCGGCAGCTACCGCTGTGCCGGCTGCGGCGCCGAGCTCTTCAGCTCCGACACCAAGTTCGACTCCGGCACCGGTTGGCCCAGCTTCACCGAGCCCGCCGTTGCCGAGGCCGTCGAGCTGCGGCCCGACAACGGTCTGTTGATGCGCCGCACCGAGGTCCGCTGCCGGCGCTGCGGCGGGCATCTCGGGCACGTCTTCGACGACGGTCCCGGGCCCACCGGTCAGCGCTACTGCATCAACTCCGGCGCCCTCGCGTTCGCGCCGCGCGAGTCGACCCCGAGCTAGACTCGCGGCCATGATCATGATCGACCAGTCCAAGCGGCTCTCCGAGCCGCTGCGCTGGGGCAGGCGGGAGAAGACCGCCATCGCCACACTGCTCGCTTGTCTGCTGCTCGCCGCGGCCGGGCTCGGCGCCTACGCGCTCACGAGTGGCGCCCCCGCGCGGGCCGACTGCATCCAGATCACGTTCGCCAGCACCCTCGGTGGAGCCGAACTGCACGCATGCGGTGAGCGTGCGCGCTACACCTGCGCGAACCCCGGCGCATATCGCGGCAGCGCCGAAGCGTTGCGCGAGTCCTGCCGCAAGGCCGGATTCCCCTTCGGTTGACGCCGCCCGCCGCGGGTTGACGTCGCCCGCCGCGCGTGCGCGCGAAGTGTGATTGGTGGGGGTCGGACCTGCCGAGAAGGGCCCGCCGCGCGCACACGTGCGCGCCCGCGCGCGGCGGGTCTCGACAAATGTCGAAAGTCGCGCGCGGGCTGTTGGGCACGATGGCCCTACCGACTGTCCGCGCGGCCGGTTTTGATACCGGGACTGCTAGTAGGCCGTCGTGACCCACGGTCGGGTCGTTGCGGCCATCAACACGAAGGAACGGAGGCACATGACCTGGGCTGCATACCCAACCTGGCTCAACCCTGGAGATAACGCCTGGCAGATGACTGCTGCGACGTTCGTAGGGCTGATGAGCCTGCCCGGCCTCGCCGTGCTGTACGGCGGTGTCATGCAGAAGCGCTGGTCGGTGAACAGCATGATGCTCACCTTCGTCGCCTTCTGCCTGGTGCTGGTCGCCTGGTGTCTGTGGGCGTACAAGATGGGCTTCGGCACCCCGATCGGGAGCGGCAAAGGCTTCTTTGACACGTTCTGGGGCAGGCCGGGAAGCGTGCTCGGGCATGCCGCCGAGCAGGGGCAGGCGGCGATCCCGTCGATCACCGAAGGCCCGCCGTTCCACTTCCCGCAGTCCACGCTCGTGTACTTCCAGTTCGTGTTCGCCGCGATCACGCCGATCCTGATGCTCGGCTCCGTTCTCGGACGGATCAGCTTCAAGGCGTGGATTCCGTTCGTCGTGCTGTGGATCACGTTCGTCTACACGATCAACGCGTTCCTCATCTGGGGTGGCGGTTACTTCGCGGCCCACGGCGCGCTGGACTACTCCGGTGGGTACGTCATCCACTTGGCCGCCGGTGTGTCGGGCTTTGTGGCGGCCGCTGTGATTGGGCCACGATTGCAACGCGATCGAGAGGTAGACGCGCCCAACAACCTGTTGATGGTCGCCTGCGGCGCTGGTCTACTGTGGCTCGGCTGGAACGGTTTCAACGGGGGAGACTCCTACTACGCCGGAGCCAACGCCTCGGCGGCGGTTCTCAATACGAACCTCGCGACCGCGGTCGCGATGCTCGTGTGGATCTCGTGGGACTACATCTTCCGTGACAAGCCATCGCTGATCGGCTCCGTCAACGGCATGATCACCGGTCTCGTCGCGATCACACCATCGGCCGGTTTCATCAACGGCTACGGCGCGATCATTGTCGGGGTCGTCGCGTCAACGCTCGTGTGGATGGCGATCCGCTTCCTCAGCCGCGCGCCGGTCTTCCGCAAGGTCGACGACACGCTGGGCGTGATCTATACGCACGGCATCGCCGGCCTCACCGGAGGGTTGCTCGTGGGGTTGCTTGCGAACACCAACATCATCGAGTACATCGGTGAAAAAGGCGCCGGCAACCTGCCCGACAAAGGCGGGGTCCTGATCAACGGCAGCTGGACGCTGCTGCGCTGGCAGGCCGAGGCGGGACTGTGGGTGATCGTGTTCTCCGCGATCGGCACCTTCATCCTGCTGAAGCTCGTCGGCATCTTCCTCCCGTTGCGTCTCTCCGACGAGGAGCTGGAGATCGGCGATCACGCGATCCACGGCAACGAGGTCTACCCCTCGGACGTGCCGACGCTCGGCGGGCCGCACCCGTCGGGATGGCAGTCCACACCGGCCACTCCTCCTCAGCCAGCGGTGGGCAGCGCGACATAGGCAAGGACGCCTCCAGCGGGCGCGCCGTCCTCCTCTGGGCGCGTCCGGCGGCGATGCCACTCAGTGGCAGATGCGATGCAACTGCGGCCCCGCTTCGGCGGGGTCGCAGTCTTTTCCGGACGCAGGACTGCCGCTGGATCCCGCAGTCAACCGCCGGTCGCCGGCGGCGTCAATTGCCGGTCGCGGCGAGCCCGACGGGGCAGCTCACGCCGGTGCCCCCAAGGCCGCAATACCCGCCGGGATTCTTCGCGAGGTACTGCTGGTGGTAGGCCTCGGCGTAGTAGAACGGGTGGGCGGGATCGGCTTCGGCGAGCTCGGTCGTGATCTGGCCGTGGCCCGCCGCGGCAAGGACTTGCTGGTAGGCCTGCAGCGATGTCTGCGCCTGGTCGCGCTGGAGCTCGTCGCGCCACAGGATCGCCGAGCGGTACTGCGTGCCGACATCGTTGCCCTGGCGCATCGCCTGCGTCGGGTCGTGGCCCTCCCAGAACAGCTTCAGCATCTCCAGATAGCTCGTTGCGGCCGTGTCGAAGGCTACGAGCACCGCCTCGGTGTGCCCGGTGCGCCCTGAGCAGACCTCATCGTAGGTCGGGTTGGGCGTGTAGCCGCCCGCGTAGCCCACCGCGGTTGTGTAGACACCGGGCGCTTCCCAGAACAGGCGCTCGGCGCCCCAGAAGCAGCCCATCCCGAAAATCGCCTCCTGCACGCCCGCCGGAAACGGCCCGCGCAGCGGCGTTCCGAGGACCTCGTGGCGCTCCGGTAGCGCCAACTCCTCTGCACGTCCCGGGAGCGCCGAAGCAGCATCGACCATCTCGCTCTTGCGCGGGCGAAAGAGTTGCATGGGATCAGGCTAGCCGATGCCCGCTCTCATGCTCGCTCTGTCCTTGGCGCACTCCGCTCGCGCTCGCCGTCCTCGATCTCGACGGCTTCAAGCAGATCAACGACCGCTTCGGTCACGCCGCCGGCGACACTCTGCTGTCCGATCTCGCACGCGCTGACCACGATCTCTACCGCGTCAAGCAGGCGTTGCGCGGCGTCGAGGCCCGGCCGGTCGGATACTCGCGCCGGCTCCCTGTTGCCCTCAACCTAATTCTCGGGCTCGCCCCCAATTTTCGGAATTCATGTTTGCTTTTTGTCGTGGTGGGCAACATCTGGCGTGAGGAGCATCCCTCCCTCATTCCCTCCCTGATCGGCCCGTCTCCCCCCGGCGGGCCGATCTTTTGCTGGGCCGCCTCAGCTCAGCGACGGTGCTCGGGCGTGGGCGCGCCAAACCAGCTCTCAAGCGGGGCCGGGCGGCCGAGATGGAAGCCCTGAGCGAAGTCCACGCCGAGCTCGCGCAGCGCCAGCAGCGTGTCCTCGTCTCCGACGAACTCCGCGATCGTGCGCTTGCCCATGCCGCGCGCGAGCTCCACGACGGCGCCGATCACGAGCCGGTCGGTGGGGTCGGCGGTGCAGTTGCGCACGAACTCGCCGTCGATCTTGATGAAGTCGAAGGGGAGGTGCTTGAGGTAGTAGAACGAGCCGAAACCCGCCCCGAAGTCATCCAGCGCGAAGCGGCAGCCGAGCTCGCCGAGTTGTTCCGCGAACGTCCGCGCCGCCGAGATATTGTCGATCGCGGTCGTCTCTGTGACCTCGAAGATCAACTGCGTCGCATGCACGCCGGCGGCGCGCAGCTCCTCGCCGATGTGTTCGGCCAGCTCGGAGTCCCCGAGGGAGTGCCCCGAGATGTTGATCTCCACGGTCGGCCGCCGCCCGGCGGCGCGGTGCTCGCCGAGCATCCGAATCGCGCGTGTGATCACCCAGCGGTCGATCTCGCGGATCAGGCCGAAGCGCTCTGCTATCGGCAGGAAGCTCGCCGGCTGGATCAGGTCGCCGTGGGGGTCCACCATGCGCACCAGCAGCTCGTGCTGGGTCGCGCGGCCCGTCGCGGTCTCCACGACGGGCTGCGCGTGTAAGACGAGGCGGTCCTCGTCGAGCGCCGCGCGGATCCGCTCGACCCACTCCAGGCGCGCCTCGATGCGCGCGCGCCCGCGGCCCGGGCCGCCGTAGGTCTCGCTGCGATCGCGCCCGGCCTCCTTGGCGTCGTACATCGCGAGGTCCGCGTTGATCAGCGCCTCCTCCGCGCTGAGCTCCACCGCGGACGCCAGGGGTGCGATCCCGATGCTCGCCGTGATCGGACGCTCACGACCTCCCGGCCCACGTGCCGCGCGCTCGCCGCGGACCGTAGCCAGCAGGGACTGCGCGAGGCGCTCCGCCTCGATGCGGCCGCCGGTTGGCGTGAGGATCGCGAACTCATCTCCGCCGAGCCGCGCCAGGACATCGCTCTCGCGCAGCCGCGCCGCGAGCGCGCGCGCGACACGCGCGATCAACTCGTCGCCGGCACTGTGCCCGAGCGTGTCGTTGACCTCCTTGAAGTCGTCGAGGTCGATCACCAGCACCGCGCCCTCGTGGCCGTAGCGTTCGCCGCGCAGCAAGTGCTCCTCCAGGCGGCGCTCGTAAGCACGACGGTTGAGCAGGCCGGTCAGCGAGTCGTGGTCGGCCATGTGCTGCAATTGCAGCTCGTAGCGGCGCCGCGCCGTGATGTCCTCGATCTGGGAGAGGAAGTGCACGGGCTCGCCCTGCTCGTCGCGGATCAACGCTGTGTGGATCGCGACCCACACCATGTGGCCCGCCGCGTGGAGGTAGCGCTTCTCGGTGTCGTAGACGCTCGTCTCCCCGCTGCGCATGCTCGCCACCGCCGTGCGGTCCGCGCGGCGGTCGTCGGGGTGTGTGAGCTCGCTCGCGAACGCCATCGCCAACAGCTGGCGCTCCTCGTAGCCGGTGATCCGGCAGAGCGCCTTGTTGACCTGCAGGAAGCGGCCCTCCAGCGATGTCAGCGCCATCCCGATCGGGGCCTCCGCGAACGCCGTCCGGAAGCGCGCCTCGGCGCGGGCGAGCGCGCGCTCGGCGACCTCGCGCTCGGCGAGCCGCCGCGCGACGAGCTCCTCGGCGTAGTGCTCGCGCCGTTTGGCCTGCACGCCGATCGTCCCAACCAGCAGCGTCAGCAGGCCGCCCGCCAGCCCGATCGTGATCGGCAGCGCGAGGTTGGGGGTGGGGGATCCTACGGCCAGCGTCCACACGCGTCCCGCGACGGCGATCGGAGTGTGCGCCCGTTCGCGCTGGTGGCCCTGGGAGAGCAGCCGCGTGGGCCCGTCGCTCAGGGAAAACGCCGTTCCGGACGGCGCCGTGCGTCGCAGCGCGCGGAGCAGCAGGTCATACCGGTAGCTCGTTGATACCAGCCCCACGAGCGCCCGCAGGCGTCCGGCGCGCGTAGAGGGTTGCGGCGTGACGCTGTAGATAGGGGTGTAGAGCACGGTGCCCGGCTGTCCTGCGCCGCTCATGAGGCGCACTGGGCGCGTCGCGCGCGGCTGCCCGGAGGCCGCAGCTGCAAGCAGCGCGGCGCGGCGCGCCGGCTCCGCGCCGACATCGCGACCGAGGTTGGGCGGTCCGTGTCGTGCCTGAAGGCTCGACGTCACCACGAAGTACTCGCTACGGTTGCCCTCGCGGCGCAGCCCGTCGCCCGCGGTACGCGCCTTGATCGCGCCGTAGCGGCGCTCGAAGTGTCTGCGGGACGCCGGGGTGACGGGCTCGATGATTCCCACGCCGTTGATCCCTGGGCTGCGAAGCAAGCCTTGCCCGGTCGCGTTGAAGATCGCGCTGTGCGCCGGCCAATCGGCGCCCAGTCCCGCGGCGAGGTCCTTGGTACGTGCGATTGTGGCGTCGACGGTGTCAAGCGTCTGCGCGCGGATGTCCGCTGACAGGTTCGCGCGACGCGTCGCGGCATCGTGGTGCGCCTGCCTCCCGGTCGCCACGACGCCGACGAGTGTGAGCGCCGCGACGCCGCCCGTGACGAGCGCAGGCAAGCGGCCCAGGAGCCTGCCCAGCGGCTGGCTGCGGTTGGCTTGCCCCGCTGTCCCCTGTGGTGGTCCCGTGGCCACGCTCACCTATCGGCGCGCGGGAAGTGAAACTGAATATTGGGAACGATCCCCGGGGGCGGTCGGTGGTGCGAAGATCTTCGCATGCACAATGAGGCGGCAGCCAGGGGTGCCGATGCGCACAGCGTCCGCTCCGGCTGGGGGGTTGTGGCGGCGTACTCGCTGCTCGCTGCGGCGACGCAGATGCTGTGGTTGACATATGCCGCGATCACGACAGACGCGGCTCACCGCTACGGGGTGTCGGTTGGCGCAATTGGCTGGCTCGCCGAGATCTTTCCGCTGCTCTACGTCTTGCTCGCGATCCCTGCCGGCGCTCTGCTCGACCGCTGGTTTCGGCCTTCGCTCGCGGTCGGCGGCGCGCTCGTCGCAGCCGGCGGTCTGTTGCGCCTCGGCGGACTCTCCTTCGCGTGGGCGCTGGCCGGGCAGACGCTCGTCGCGCTCGCCCAGCCAGTCGTGATGAGCGCCGTCGGCAAGCTCGCGGGCGAGTACCTGCCGCTGAGAGCGCGTGCAGCCGGCATCGCGGTCGCGTCCGCCGGGGGCTTCGTCGGGATGCTCCTCGCGCTGCTCATGGCTCCGCTCGTCGGTGGCGAGCGCCTTGGTCTGCTGCTCGCGATACAGGCCGTCCTCGGTGCGCTCGCGGCCGCCGCGATGCTTTTTGCGCTGCGTCGCCGCGGGAGCGGGTCGGGGGAGAGCGTCGCGATTGAGCGAGGCGCCGCGCGGACTCTGTGGCGTCTTGCGGAGA
>DASXOX010000112.1:0-16770 GCA_036493975.1 Solirubrobacteraceae bacterium | reverse complement strand
CCGCGCTGGATCAACTACGAGCGCGTCGACACCGTGATTGGGGCATTCGTCGTCGTGGTGGGCGCGGGCGCGATCATGTCGGTGGCGGCGTTCGCGTTCGGTGGCACGGCGCTGGCGGGCCATTTTCAGAACGCCGGAGCGGTCGCCGAGGGTCTGCACAGCCACGTCGGTCCGACGGCGGGCGCGTTCTTCGCGATCGTGCTGCTCAACGCCTCGATGATCGGCGCGGCGTCGGTGACGCTCGCGACCTCCTACGCGTTCGGCGACGTGTTCGGCGCCAGTCACTCGCTGCACCGTGGGATCCGCGACGCCAAGCTCTTCTATGCGACCTTTACGGTGATGGTCGCCGCGGCGGCCGGCATCGTGCTGCTGCCAGGAGCGCCACTGGGCTTGATCACGACGTCGGTGCAGGCGCTCGCAGGGGTGCTGCTGCCGAGCGCGACGGTCTTCCTGCTGCTGTTGTGCAACGACCGCGAGGTGCTGGGCCCATGGGTCAACGCCCCGTGGCTGAATGCGCTGGCGGCGGTGATCGTCGGGGTGCTCGTGGAGCTCTCGCTCGTTCTGGTTGCGAGCACCGCGTTCCCGGATCTGGACGTGGCGCGGGTGTTCCTGTACCTGTCGATTGCGCTTGTCGTCGCTTTGGGGGCGGGCGGCGTGTTCGTTCTGGTGCGGCGCGTTCCCGCGGCGAGGGCTGCGCGGCTGGCCGGTGAGGAGGAGGCGCGGGAGACCTCCCGCGAGCGGCGCCAGACATGGACGATGCCTCCGCTCGCGCTGCTCGAGCGCCCGGTGTGGTCGCCGGGACGGCGCGCGGCGATGTTGTTGCTGCGCGGCTATCTCGTCGTCGCTGTCGCGCTGCTGGTCGTGAAGACCGTGCAGCTCGGGCATTGAAGCACCCCGGGCGCGACTCGGCGCGCTGCGGGTGTCGGCGTCTTCTAGTCGCCCGCGAGGCTTGTCGGGATCGGCAGGCCGCGCGGTGGGGGATCGTCAAGCAACAGGCGGGGGACGGTCACGGGGTGCAGGCCTTTGCGGCGCAGGCCCGCGACGATGGCGGGCAGCGCGGCGATCGTCTCTGAGCGGTCACCACCGCCGTCATGCATGAGGACGATCGCGCCCGGACGCGCGCCTGCGAGCGCGCGCTGCACGATCGTCGCGGTCCCTGGCAGCGTGTAGTCGGATGTGTCGACCGACCAGAGGACGGTCAGGAGATGGAGTTTGTGCAGCTCCTTGAACGTGGTCGCGTTGAAGGAGCCATAGGGGGGGCGGAACAGGCGCGGCGTTGGCCCGTTGAGGAACTGAATTCGCAAGATCTGTTCGAATAGCTCTTCGTGTTGTTCGTGGGCTGAGAGGCCGGCCATCATCGGGTGGGTCTCGGTGTGGTCGCCGACGACGTCGCCGGCGCTCAGCTCGGCGGCGGTGCCGGCGGAGAAGTAGCGCTCCTCCTCGCCGATCGCGAAGAAGGTCGCTTTGACGTGCAGCGCGCTGAGGGTGTGGACGAGTTGGACGGTGTACGGCCCGGGTCCGTCGTCGAACGTCAACGCGACCTCGTCGCCGCTGGAGCCGCCGGAGCGGATCGCCGGGGTGTAGGAGAGCACCCTGTTGATCGCGGCGGTCTCGGCGGCCTGCGTGCGCGCCTGCCGTTGGGCGACGCTCGGGTGTGTCGCGAGGATGTGTCTCAGTACGCGGCGGGCTGCGTGATGGTGGCTGGCGCCGCCGCGCGAGAACGAGGCGCCGATAGCAAGTATCACAATCACCGCGAGCAGCAACGCCGCGCCGGCGCGGCGTCGGCGGATCGTCGTCTGCGGCGTCGGCGGGGGCCCACCCGGCGAAGTGGTTGACATCCGCTTCCTTGTATCGCATACGCCGGCAGACGACTGGTTATGTTGAGTCGCGATGCCCCCGTTCTGGCTCTCCATCGCGGTGCTCTCGGTCGTGCAGGGGGCGCTCGTCGCGCTTGTCGGCGACGGCCGCGCGGTCGGCGGCATCGCATGGATCGAGCGCCGGCGCAGCCGCTTGTGGGCCGCGGTCCCGCCGCTCTCGGTGATCGTGTTCGTGTTTGTCGCGCAGGCCGCCGAGCGTGCGAGCGCGCAGAGCTTGACCTACCTGGCGCTGGTCGCGGTGCCCGTGCTTGCGGCGGTGGCCCTCGGATGGCTTGCTCGTGGGGCGCGGCCGGTGCTTGTACCGCTCACCGTCGCGCTCTTCGCCGTTGCTTGGGCCGACCGTAGCGGTCTCGCGGGGCAGAGCGCCGCGCTGGCGCTTTCGGCGCTGAGCTGTGTGGCGCTGGGAGCGTTGTTCGCGACGCTGACGCCGCTGCGCTGGCTTGCGCTTGGAATCGTGTTGATGGCGTGTGCCGATGCGGCGCTGGTGGTCGCCGAACTGTTGCAACATCCCAACGAAATCCTCACTGCGGCGCATCCAGCGGGTGGGCTGCCGCGGCTGCAGGCGGCGATCTTCGGGTCGGCGGCGATGGGTTACGGCGACCTGTTCGTGGCGGGCATCTTTGGCGGGATCCTGGCGCGCGGGTGGGGCAGCGAGGTTGGCGGTGGCTGGGGGAGCGATGCCGTGGCGGACTCGCGTGCGGCGCGCGCGCTGCAGGTGCGCGCGGCGGTCCTCGTCGCGTCGCTGGCGCTCCTCTTCGACCTGCTGTTCTTTGTCGTGCAGGAGTTGCCGGCGACGGTGCCGGTGGCGCTCGCGCTGGTGCTCGTGGCGCTCGTACGGCGCCGCGGTCGGGAACGGGAAGGAGTAACCGCACCCGGGGTAGTTGGGTAGCAATGGGCAGGATGTCAGAGCGCGGCTCCGAGCTCAAACCGCAGGTCTACGTCGACGATCGGCCGCCGGAGTTGTTTGACAGCTACTACGCGTGGGCGCGCACCCACGATGCGGACTGGGTCTACACGCTTGCCCGTCTGGTGCTTACTCCGTTCTGTCAGCTGGCCTATCGCGCGCGCGGCAGAGACGTGGCGCACGTGCCGGGGTCGGGTCCGGCGATCCTCGCGCCCAACCACTTCTCCGCGATGGACCACTTCTTCTGTGGCCTGTTCCTGCGCAGACGCGTGCACTTCATGGCGAAGTCGCAGCTGTTTGCGGGCGTGCTCGCATGGATCCTGCGGCGCGGAGGCGCGTTCCCCGTGCAGCGCGGGCGCCATGACGAGCAGTCGATCGAGACGGCGCTCGCGATTCTGCGGCGCGGTGGAGTGATCGTGATCTACCCCGAGGGTGGCCGTTCGCGCAGCGGGCGGATCGGCGAGCGTGCGCGTCGGGGCGTTGGGAGGCTCGCGCTTGAAAGCGGCGCGCCGATCGTGCCGGTCGCGATTCACGGCTCCGAGCGGGCGCGCAACTGGAAACGGCTGGAGTTCCCACGCGTGGACGTGCGCTTCGGCGAGCCGCTGCGGTTCGAGTGCATCCCCCGATGCGGCCGCGAGGCGCAGCAGGCAGTGGCGGATGAGGTCCTGGATGAGGTTCGCGAGCTCTACGAGAGTCTGGAGCGTCCTACACCTGAAAGGCCCCGTCTCGCTGCAGCACTTCACCGTCCACGGTGAGGGTCCCGCCCTGGCGTAGGTCGCAGATCATGTCCCAGTGCAGCGAGGACTCGTTGACGCCGCCCGTCTCCGGGTAGGAGCGTCCGAGCGCGAGGTGCACGGTGCCGCCGATCTTCTCGTCGAAGAGGATCGAGCGGGTTCCACGGGCGATCGCGAAGTTGGTCCCGATTCCGAGCTCGCCCAGGCGCCGCGCTCCGGGGTCGGAGTCGAGCATCTGGTGCAGCAGCTCCTCACCGCGCTCGGCGGAGGCGTCGACGACGACGCCGTGCTCGAAGCGCAGCGTGACGCCGGCGACCTCGCGGCCGCCATAAGTGGTGGGGAGATGGAAACGGATGGTGCCCTGTGCTGAGTCCTCGATGGGCCCGGTGAAGAACTCGCCGTCGGGCATGTTGCGCTTGCCGTCCGCGGCGATGAAGCGCCGTCCGGCGATCGCGAGGCGCAGGTCGGTGCCGGGCCCCTCGATATGGACCTCCTCGCGTCCCGCGATCCAGTCCGCCAAACGGTTGACCTCGGCTGCCTGCGCGCTCCACGCGGCGACGGGATCCTCGCGGTCGCAGAGGCAGGCTCCGTAGAGAAAATCCGCGTAGGCGGCGAGGCTCAGCTCGGCCTCCGCGGCGTAGCCGTTGGTGGGGTACTGGCAGAGTGCCCAGCGCAGCTCGCCTGCGGCCGAGCGCGCCATCATCGTCTCCATCAGCTCCGCGCCTGCGCGCTGGCGGCGCACCTGGCGTTGTGGGTCGACCTCGGAGAGCTCGCGGGGGTTGGCGGAGGCGAGCACGCGAATGCGCACGTCGGCTTGCTCGGTGAGCTGGCGCGCGACGGGGGAGACGTGCTCGAGCTGCTCGTCGGAGGCGAGCGCGAAGAACGCGGCCTGTGCGCCTTCGGGGTGCATCAGCACGACGGGATGGGCGCCGGCGCGCAGAACCTCCTCGTAGACGGCCTGGATCAGCTCCTCGGCGGGGCTATCGCCCTCGATCGCGCAGAGCTCCCCGGGTTTGACCTCGGTCGAGTAGCGCACGAGCACCTGTGCCAGTCGCTGTGCGCGCAGGTCCGGCATGACGTTATCTCGCGGGGACCTGTGAGAGCGCCCTGCGATCGTCGACGGAGATCGCGGCCGGCGAGGCGCCCTCGATCTCGGCGGTGACAGGGCGTGCGGTGGTCTCGATCGCGGCCGGCGCGTCGATCTGGCGGTCGACGGAGATGCCTGCCTGCTCAATGCTGCGCATCTGGGGGATCACGCGGTGGTCGAAGGAGCCGACGGCGGCGTTGTAGGAGCCGATTGCGGAGTCCAGCTGGCGCCCGACCTTGGCGAGGTGCTCGGCGAACTTGCCCACGCGGCGGTGTAACTCGCGGGCGGACCCCGCGATCTCACGGGCGGAGTCGGCGATCTGCTCCTGGCGCCAGCCGTAGTGCACGGCGCGCAGCAGGCCGATCAACGTGGTGGGGGTGGCCATCAGGACCTGGTGGTCGACGCCGTACTCGATCAGCGTCGGGTCGGCGGCGAGGGCGGCTTGGTAGATGCCGTCGGAGGGCACGAACATCACGACCAGCTCGGGAGTGGAGTCGAACTGCTGCTGGTAGCCCTTGGCGGCGAGTTTGGCGATGTGTTCGCGGGTCTGTCTGGCGTGGCGCGCCTGCTGCTCGGCGGGGTCGCCTGCGGTTGCCTCCAGCGAGGCGAGGTAGGCGTCGAGCGGGACCTTGGAGTCGACGACGATCAGCTTCCCACCGGGTAGGCGAACGAGCATGTCGGGGCGCAGGCGCCCGCCTTCGGAGTCGACGGTGTGCTGCTCGACGAAGTCGCAGTGGGCGACCATCCCGGCGAGCTCGACGACGCGCCGCAGTTGAATCTCGCCCCAGGAGCCACGTGTCTCGGGTCGCTTGAGCGCGGAAACGAGCTCGCTGGTCTCACGTCGCAGGGTGTCGGTGCCGGTGCTCAGCGCGCGCACCATCTCGGCGAGCTGGACCTGGGAGTCGCGGCGCTCGCGCTCGAGGCGCCCGAGCTCGCTCTCGACCTTCGTGAGCTTTTCGTGTACGGGCCCGACGAGCCGCTTGAGCTCCTCGGCGCGGGTGGCCATCTCGCCGCTGGCGCGCTCCTCCTCGGCGCGTCGCTGGTCGGCGAGGCGCTGCGCGAGCGTGTCGCCCTGCTGGGCGAGAACATCGCCGGAGATCGACTTCAGCGCGTCGCGCAGCTGCTCGCGATTGGCGCGGGCGAGCGAGATCGCCACGAGGCCGCCGATCGCGGCTCCGGCAAGAATTCCAACAGCTAGCAAGAGGAGAGGCACGGCCGACAACTGTGACACCCCGCCCGGACGGTAGAAGCTCTACGATGACTGGTGGATGAGCGCTGCCGCCAATGCATCCGAGCTCGAGGTCGCCGACGGATACGCCGAGCTGGCCGAGGGTGTGCGCCTGCACTATGTCGAGGCCGGCGAGGGGCCGCTGGTCGTGCTGCTGCACGGCTTTCCGGAGTTCTGGTACTCGTGGCGGCGCCAGCTACCGGCGCTTGCGGCGGCGGGCTTTCACGTGGTCGCACCGGATATGCGCGGCTACAACCTCTCGGACAAGCCCGCGGACTGGCGTGCGTATGGCCTCGAATTGCTGGCCGACGACATCGCGGGCCTGATCCACCACTTGGGGGAGTCCGAGGCGTGCGTCGCGGGTCACGACTGGGGAGCGGCGGTGGCGTATGGCGTAGCGATGTACCGGCCGGAGGTCGTAAAGCGGCTTGCGATCCTCAACGTCCCCCACCCCGAGCGGATGCTGGCGGGCTTCCGCACGCTGCGCCAGCTGCGCAAGAGCTGGTACATGTTCTTCTTCCAGATCACCGGCCTGCCGGAGGCGCTGATCCGCCGCGATGGCTTCTCGTTTGCCAAGCGCTCGCTGCGGGCTGACTCGCCGGGATCCTTCAGCGACGCCGACCTCGAACGCTACGTCGAGGCCTGGTCGCAGCCGGGGGCGTTGACGGGGATGATCAACTACTACCGTGCGGCGCTGCGCAACTCACCGCGCACGGCATTGGGGCGGTTGCGCCCGATCGCGGCGCCGACGCTGGTGATCTGGGGGGAGCGCGACCGCCACCTCGGCGCAGAGCTCGCCGAGCCGCTGTCGGAGTGGGTTCCCAACGTGCGCGTGGAGCGCCTGCCGGGGGCGACGCACTGGGTCCAGCACGAGGAGCCCGAGCGCGTCAGCGAACTGCTGGCGGAGTTCTTCGCCCCCGCGGGCTAGCGCGAGAGACTACGCGTCGCAGTGTCCGCAGCGCCCCGCGCAGCGGCGAGCCGGGCGTGAGGCGCTCCAGCGCGATCAGTCCGGCCAGAGCTACGAGCAGGCAGGTGAGCGAGCCGAGGCCGAGACCGGCGCGGGGGCCGATGGCGGCGATCGTGGCGCCGACGATCGGGGCGCCGATCGGAGTGGAGCCCTGGAAGGCGACGAACCACAGGGCCATGACGCGTCCACGCATCGTGGGCTCGGCGGTGAGCTGCAGCGTGGAGTTGCCGGTGGCCATGAACGAGATGCTGGCCCAGCCGGCGAGCGCGAGCGCGAGCAGCTCGAGGGGCAGCGAGGGTGCGAAGGTCGCCGCGGCCAGCACGACCCCGAAGGCGGCGCTGGCGGCGATCAGCGTCGGCAGGCCGGTGCGTCCGCGGGCGGCGACGAGCAGACCGCCGGCGACCGCGCCGACGCCCATCGCGGCGGTCATGAAGCCATAGCCGGCGGCGCCGACGTGCAGGCCGTGACGCGCCATCACCGGCAGGGACACTTGGAACTCGTACGCCAGGCAGCCGACGGCGGCCATCATCAGCAGCGGGGCGCGCAGTTCGGAGTTGCGCGCGACGTAGCGCAGCCCTTCGCGCAGCTGGCCCGGCCCGCGACCGGCGGACGGGCTCGGCTGCAGCGCGGAGCGATCGAGCGTCACGAGCGAGAAGACGACGGGCAGGAAGCTGGCGGCGTTGAACAGGAAGCACACACCGGTGCCGACGGTCGCGATCAGGACTCCGCCGACGGCCGGTCCGACTGTGCGCGCGACATTGACGAGCACCGAGTTGAGGCTTACGGCGTTGCGCAGGTGTTGCGGGCCGACCATCTCGAGCATGAACGACTGGCGGGCGGGGTTCTCGAACGCGTTGTTGAGTCCCAGCAGAGCCGCGAGCACCCCGATCTGCCAGACGCGTACCTCGCCGGTGACGGTCAACACGCCGAGCAGCAGCGCCTGCAGGCCCATCGCGATCTGCAGGCCGACCAACAGCCGGCGCTTGTCGACGCGGTCCGCGACGAGCCCTCCATATGGGCCCAGTAGAAGGATCGGAAGTGTCTGCAGCGCGACGATCGCACCGAGTGCGGTCGCGGAGCCGGTGAGGCTCAGGACGAGCCACGATTGTGCGGCCATCTGCATCCAGGTGCCGCTCAGCGAGACCGCCTGGCCGGCGATGTAGCGGCGGTAGTTGGGGACTGCGAGCGCCGCGAACGTGACGGCGCCCCGGCGTCGGGTTCGCGAGGTCGTCAAGGTGCGGACGGGGGGATTCGAACCCCCAAGGGCCTGAGCCCACCGGCTCCTAAGGCCGGCGTGTCTGCCAGTTCCACCACGTCCGCAAAGCGGCCTGGGCTCGCGAGATCGCTCACGGCGCACACGAAGACCGTCGAAGATTGTATGGTCATGTGTGCGATGTCCACAACCGCTGACCCGGATGCGGGCGTGACGGTCACGCATCCCAACCGCGACAAGCCGGTCGTCCAGGCGACTCGTGCGACGGTGATCGTCCTGATGCTCGCGACCGCGCTGCTGGTGCTCGTGATCACGATCGCCGGCGCGTCGGTCCTCGAAGGCTCGGGGCCGATCGTGATCCAGGGCGTGTTCGTGGTGCTCTATCTCGTGCTGGCGTTCTATGCGGGTCGCTGGAACCGCGGTGTTCTGCCGGTGTCGGCGGCGCTTGCGGTACTGCTGGGCACATTCGCGCTGGTCTCCGGGCCGTCGTGGTTCAACCGCGACAAAACGGGTTTTGCGCAGCCGTCTCTCAATGCGGGGCTGCTGGGATTGTTGACGTTGCTCATCATCCCGGTCCAGATCCTGCTGATCGCGTTCGCGATGCGCGGCTTCTCGCAGGGCTGGAACGTGGAGTTGGAGCTGCGCGCGGCGCCGCGAGGACCGCAGGACTATGGAGACGCCAGTCCTCACATGGCTTGAGCGCGTGCTGCGCTGGCCTATATTGATCCTGCGTGCGGCGGTGGCGGAACGGTAGACGCGGGGCCCTCAAAAGGCCTTGTCCGCAAGGGCGTGTGGGTTCGACTCCCACCCGCCGCACTCTTTTCCGGGGCGCTTGCCGGGGCGTCCGGGCTCGGTTGGAACCGTACCGGATGACGACGGGCGCGCATGACGTTTCTCTCGTGTTTGCGCAGTGGTCTTTTTGTAGGCGACTCAAGAGTATGGGCGCATGCGAAGCACGGGCGACCGCGAACTGGACGAACAGCTCATTCAGTTCGGAGAGAACGTTCGCGGCACGCGCAAGCGCGCCGGGCTGTCTCAAATCGATCTCAGCGTCAGAGCGAGCCTCGACCGAGCGGCGGTTAGCTTCATCGAGCGCGCGGAGCGCGCTCCGGACCTCTCGACGATCATCCGCATCGCCGGAGCGGTGGCTGTCAAGCCGCCGGCGCTCTTGAGTGGGATCGGCTTTGACGGATCGGCGGTGCGCGGTCCGCGGCGTCCGCCGGACACGGGCACGCCGGCGGCGCGCTTTGGAACGAACCTCAGATGGGCGCGCGAGCGCGCGGGTCTCTCTCAGGAAGCATTGGCCAACGAGGCGGGCGTCGACCGTGCCGCGGTCAGCGTGTTCGAGCGCGGCAGGCGCAATCCGAATCTCCGCACGATCCTGCGGTTAGCTCGTGCGCTGGAGCTGTCGCCCGGCGTGCTGCTGCGAGGGCTCTAGCCCCAGCCGGGTCGCAGCTGCGTCCCGGGCAAGGGCTTGCCATGCGTCGGTAGTCTATTGAGTGCCGCGCCGGTCCTAGCCGGCTTCTGGCGCGGTCTCGCGTGCGACCTCCCAGCCCGCGTTGATCGGGTTCAGGAAGTAGGGAGGCTCGTCGACGGCGAGGCGTTCGTCGTATTTGTAGTCCTTGATGTAGCCGGTGCCGCCGGTGGTGCCGACGATCCCGCGGAAGCGCTGAGCGATGGCGCCGTAGATGTGCAGTTTCCCAAGTTCTTCGCCGCAGTTGTAGTTGTCGACGACGAACGAGTGGTTGGTGGAGAGGATCGCCGCATAGATCCATGGGCTGGACAGGGAGCCTTTTTCATTTTTCGCGCTCGATGTGCAGTTCTGCGCGGTGAGAGGGTGGTAGATGCGGACGTTGTTGCTGGCGATGAGCCCGAGCGTGGCGGTGCCGGAGGGGGCGCTGCCGAGGCTGCCTTCGACGCTGGTGGGGTAGAGGTTGCCGTTGATGATCAGGTTTTCTTCGGCGCCCACCGTCAATGAGCTGCTGTAGGTGCCGCTGACGTATACGTTGCCGCAGTTGGTCTCCTGGGCTTCCTCGCTTTTGGTTTTTTCGTAGGCATTATCGGATTCGTTAGGTTCGTATCTATAGTTGCAGGCATTTTCTTCGCTGCCCTTCACGTATACAAGCCCGTTTTTTGGCCACGACAGCGTTTCCGTTTCGCCTTTGGCGTTCTTGACGACCATTTGGTTGGACGAACCGAGCAGTTCGATGTGTGTGACGCCGGTAAATTCGTAGCCGCCTTCTTTGACGTAGGTCGCAAGACTGCTGTCGCTTTCCGGCGGAAGCAGATCGGGGCCGGTCGAGTATTTTTTGTTGGCGGTGTTGAAGGTGGCTTCGGATTCCGAGCCGCCACAGGTCGAGTAGACGCCACCGTTGAGTTCGACGACGTCAGCGGGGTTGTGGCTCGGGCGGCCGAAGCTGGCTTTGCCGCACAGATCGATGGCGTCGTCGGTGTGCATGGGGCCTTCGATCGAGTCGCCGCTCGTGAACACGATCACATTACATTTGACTCCAAGTTTTTCGCGTTCGGACTTGAGATGGCCGCATTCGGCGGAGCCTTGGGGTTCCATGATTTCAGGATCCTCGACCTCGAACTCCGTGAAGTAGATGAAGTTCAGGAAGCCGACGACGCGGAAGGTGGCGACGAGCTTGCGCTGCTCGTAGTCGGACTGTCCGGGTTTGCCCCATGTGCCGATTGACTCGATCCGGAAGGTGTTCGCGGCGGATCCTTTCGATTGGATCATCGTGCCGAACGGATTGGAGGTGCTGCATTCTTTCGTTCCCGCGGGCGCGGTGCTGGCGGGCAGAAGCTTGATTTCGTAATGCTCGTAGGTTTCGTGTTTTTCGGATTCTTTGAGTTCTTCTGGCACGGTATTGGTCGGTGCGGTGCAAGTCTCCCAGTAGTTGGGGTTGGACTGCAGGTGGTACTCGTACTCTTGGATCCCAGCGAGCGCGGCGTAGTAGGCCTGCTTTTGCGTCGCATCGGCGTGGGAGAGGCGCACATCGGCGGTGGCGGCCTTGAACGCGGCGATCATCAGCAGCGCGGCGACAAACATTACGCCGAGCGCCATGATCAGCGTGAAGCCCTGCTCGCCTGCGGCTAGAGCACGGAGGGGCCTGCGGGTGTGGGCACGGGGATTGGTCATTGGCAGGGCCCGTCGCTGGTGACCGATTCGGACTTGGGCGCGCTGAAGGCGAGAGTGACGAGGTCGCTCAGTTCGACCGTGCGGCCGCCCGGGCGTTCTTCTTCTTTGCCTTTGACTCCCACGGCGGTTTTGAAGTTGATCAGCACGGCTGCGCTCTTGGCGGCGTTGGCTTCGCTGAGCGGGGCTTCGAGAGCTTTGGGTTCGAGCATGCTCAACGCCGATTCGGTGCTGTTGGAGGAGGTCGTCGTATATGCGTAATACTGGAACATCGGGACGGCTTTCCCGCCGGACTTATTCTGCGTCACGTTTGTAGCGAGCACGGTGCCACCGCTAGGAGTGGCGGTTTCAGAGAAGGTGAATTTGGGCCAGTTCCCGCCATTGCTGGGGTAGGTGTAGTTGACGAGCTTTCCCGTGGATTCTTTCCATTCGATGATCTGCTTGTAGGCTTCCGGTTTGCTTTCAGAGATCACCGGAGCTTCGCTGTAAGCGTTGATGAACGACAGGCTCGTGCCGCTGCTGCCTTTCTGGATCGGCGTGAATTCGGGGGCGAGGCAGGCGGAGTGGAGCTCGTCGACGATCTTGGTCATCGTGGTGCGGCTGAGCTGATTGGCCTGCACGGCGCTGGATAGTCGCGCCTGCTGCTTGGTTGTGAAGGTGAGTGTCGCGACAAGCGCCACGCAGATGATGGAGCCCGCCGCGAGAGACACGAGCACTTCGATGAGGGTTATGCCGCGCTCATCACGCGTGACATCGAGGATACGGGTCAGCATGTATTCGACCCCGCCGATTTGATGGTTACACCTTCAGACGTTCCCGTGGATTCTTTCAAATAAAATTTGAGTGTGGTTTGCGCGGAGCCTTCATTGGTGTATTCGGTTGTATACGTCTTGGAGGTGGAGCTATTGTAGAGGCAGAGCTTGAATTTCCCGAACGGCTGGAACGGCGAGGTGAGGGCGCCTTCGGAATTGGTTTTCTGGAGGTGTTCTGTTACCAGTGTCGACTTCGAATTGTTCGGTGCGATGGCCGACGAGCAGCTGAGATTGGTGATCTTAACTTCGCGGGCGGTCGTTTCCAGGCTTTCTTTGGAGGCTTTCGTCCCTTTGTAAGCTTCCAGCTTGACGTAGGACATAGGGATGTTCGCCGACACCGTTTCCCCGCCTTTGACGAGCACACTGGCGCCTGTGGAGCCAAATTTGGAGGGTTCGTTGCCAAGGCAGTCGCCGGCATAGACACCCCAGGCGGACGTGAATGGAAAGAGGTCGCCGGTCGGATAGTATTCGGGGGTGCTGAAGGATGCGGCGGTTGTCGCGAAATTGCCGGTCAAGGCTCGAAAATTGCCGGCCTTTTCCCCGCTTTTTTCGTATTCGAATTTGGTGCTGCCGAGCTCGTAGTCGGGGTTTTCCTTGATGTTGTTGTTGCCCTCGACAAAGGTGTCCCCGGTGACTTCTTTTCCGCTGTACGTCGTTTTGCCCTGGTAGGTGAAATGGCCTTCGATCGAACCTCCGGGCGCCAGTGTGACGGGGTAGTGCGTGGTGAGGTTCGGGACGATCGCGAGTTCTTCGGTGACCTTGCGCCAGGCGCCGTTTTCCATGACGTCGCCAAGCTTCTTGACTTCGACGCTGGCGGTGGTGGAGGGAATCGCTCCGAATGTCACGCAGCCCGATTCGGGTGTGGTCAGCGAGACGCCGTTGGCGATCGCGGTCACGCCTCCGACGGCCTGCAGCGGCGTTCCTCCATTGGTCACGTCGACCTCGAGACCGGAGCCGTCGGGGGGCGTGATGAAGCTCGTCTGGCTCACGACGGGACGTTTGGTGTTGGCTTCCAGCTGCGACCATGTGACAGCGGAGGTGATCTTGAAGTAGCTTCCGTTTTTGTTGGTGTTGGCTTCTTTGCTGGTCGCGCTGCAACCGGCGGTCTGGTTGCTGTCGTTGAACCATTTCCCGTACTGGGTGATCGTGAATTTCTGATTCCCGACGATTTGGGTGTAGCTGTGCGGCGCGGCTTCGAGGGCGTCGAGCGCTTCGGAGGAGTCGCTGCGCAGCTGCTCTTGGGATTGCGCGGCGAGAACCGCGGCTTGGTCGTGCAGGCGCTGGTCGGCGGTGGTGCGATTGATGTTGTTGAAGCCGCTGAAGATCGCGATGGCGATGAAGCCGACCAGGAGTGCGCTCACGACGACCTCGACGAGCGTGATGCCGTCCTCTGAGCTCAGGGTCTGAGCGTTGGGCGGCAGGAGCGGTCGGATCGCCGCTCTCCGCCTGCGAAAGGGGGGTATGTCGCTCATCACAGCTACCGCTTGTTCGTCTGCTCGTGTCTCGGCAGCTGGGGCTGTCGGCTTTAGCGCGGGAGGGCTCCTTCGACGCATGCATATTTGCGCGACGGCTGGGGGGAGTTGCGGGTATCCTGACGCTGTGGGCGCGCCCTTCGGTCGTTCGGCGCCCGCGAAGCGCAAGCGGATCGGCAGCGCCTTTAGCGTCCAAAATGCCTGCAAATAGGCACTTTGGGGGACTGGTGTAACGGTAACATGGGGGTCTCCAAAACCCTTGCTCGAGGTTCGATTCCTCGGTCCCCCGCTTAAGCGGATCCGGCCCTGAGCAGGCGTTTTTCCTGCTCAGGGCCCGGTCGGCTCGGGTAGCCAGCTACCCCGCGGAGACGCATCGAAGGGCACCGAATCCGATCCAGACTGCAACTGGACTGCAACCCGCTTATGTGGTCGGTGCGATGGGCTCTTCAGGGGCGCCGTCGTGTGGGGCGAGATCGAGTTGCCACCAGCTGACGTCGTGCCACGCGCCGTGCTTCCATCCGATCCGCCGGTAAACGCCGACGGGCTGAAAGCCGAGGGCTCGATGGAGACTGATGCTGGCGTCGTTGGGGAGCGTGATTCCGGCGCAGGCGATCCGCAGGTGCTGTTGTGCGAGGCGACGGATGAGCTCGTCGTAGAGCTCGCGGCCGACGCCGCGACGATGATGGGTGGGAGCGACGTATACGGTGACGTCGGCTGCCCAGCGGTAGGCGGCGCGAGCTCTATGCGACGAGCCGTATGCGTAGCCGATGATGGTGCCGGCGCTTTCGCTGACCAACCAAGGGTACGTGGTCGAGGTCTCGCGTATTCGCGAGAGGAACTCTGAGGTCGTCGGGACGCGCTCCTCGAAGGAGACCGCGGTATCGCGTACATAGGGCGCATAGATTTCCAGACACGCGGAGGCGTCTCGCACGTCATGGCGGGCGTCACGAACTTCGTGCGCTGCACTGGAAGCATCCATCGCGCGGGACCATAGCGGCCGGTCTTGATGGCTCTTGGGCGCCTCAGCGATCGGGGTGGTGGGAGGAGCACCTACGGCGGAACCGGTCGCGTATCCCGTCTCAAGCAGTCCGTACGTTCCTTGCGACCTTAGTTCCGGCAGACATGAGCACGTCGCGCAATGCGGCGTGCAAAGAGGAGGTGAGCCCTGTGACATCGGGCGAACTGAGCCATCCCACGGATGGTGAGACGCGGCGGCTTGAGCGGGCGGTTGTGATGCAGCTTCTCAGGGACGACTGCGCCGAGCGCTGGCTGATCGCGGCGCTGGAGAGAGCGGTCTCGGATTTCGCGCCGGCGATGCTGGAGCGGGCGCTGGCGCGGCTCGAGTATGCGGGGGTGGTGTGTCGCGCTAGCGAAAGCGTATGGGCGTCGCGAGCGGCGCGATGTTTGGATGAGCTCGACCTGATCGGGCTCTGAGTGCGCTCAGGCGTTCTTGCGGCCCTTGCGATGTTCGACGCCGTTGGTTCCGGCGATCAGGATGTCGCTGACAAGCTCCGGTGCGAACAGGCCGTGCTCGACGACGCCGGGGGTGTCGGAGAGCCTGCTAGCGAGCGCTGCGGGATCCTCGACGGGGCCGGTGTAGTCGGCGATCAGGTTGCCGTCGGGGCTGGGGGGCACGCTGCGCAGCTCTGCGGGGGCGATCGCGGCCAGCGTGAGGCGGGCGCCGAAGCGCAAGATCTCGACGGGTACGGGCGCTGAGAGTGTGGGCACGGCCTTCTCGGCGGATGCGATGACGACGAAGCGCCTAGCGGCGGCGGCGACGATCTTCTCGCGCGTCTGTGCGGCGCCGCCGCCCTTGACGAGCCAGCCATCGGGGTCTATCTGGTCGGCGCCGTCGATCGCTATGTCGAGCGGGGCGAGCTCGTCGACGGGCAGCACGACCAGGCCGAGGCTGCGGGCGAGGTCTTCAGTAGCGGGTGAGGTGGCGGCGTAGCGCACGCCTGCCAGGTCGCGCGCGGCGAGCGCCGGCAGCAAATGGGCGACGGTCGATCCGGTACCAAGGCCGACGCGCTGGCGGTCGGCGACGAGCTCGGCGGCGGCGAGGGCAGCGATGCGCTTGTAACGCTCCACGGCGTCGCGATCGACGCCGGTGGCGTCCGAGGGATCAGGTCTTGCGGTCAGGAGCCGGCGGCGCTGAGAGGGGCTGCGGAGTCAAGTTCGGCGTGACTGGCGGTGTCGGTGGGCGGGGGTACCTCTCCGCGCATGAACCGAAGGACTGCCAAGCATGCGAGCAGGGTCATCATGATCGCGCTCGATACGCACCACTCGCAGATCTCATGCAGCGAGAACAACTCGCGGTAGGTGAGGTAGGCGGAGAATCCGAACCCGACGACGGCGAGCGTCATGGTCGCGAAGCGAGTCTCCTCGTTCTCTGGAAGTAGCAGCGATCCGAAGATCGCGATATAGCCGATCAGGCCGATCAGGGCGACGGGAACGCCGGCGAGTTCGGAGTAGATCGAGGTCTGTACTTTCAGGCACGTGTTGTGCGTAGTGCTGCACAGCGGCGGCGTGCCGGAGTAGTGGACATAGGTCAGGTAGCTCGCGACGCACAGTCCGATCGCGGTGATCGCGATCATCGCGATGCGGAGGGCGCGATTGCTCATGAGCCGCTCGCGGGGTGGGAGCGGGGGCATGAGCGGGAGAGCTGTTGCATGGCCGCCCGGATCCTACGACGGGAGAAGCTTCTTGATCGCGGCTTCGAAGTCCGAGGGTTGTTCGAGGCTTGGGCTTTCGAGTGCCGTGAAGGTCCCGCCGGTCTTGCCGATCAAGAACGAAGGGGTGCCCGTGAAACCGCGCTGGTTGGCGATCTGCCCGTCGCGCGTGACCTGTTCGGAGAGCGCGGGTTCGCTGCGCGCTGCGCTCCAGTTGGGCAGGTTCAGACCGGGGACCTGTTGGGCGAGGCCCTGCAGATAGTTTTCAGTCACGTAGCCGGTGCGCTCGGCGCCCTGCTCGTGGTAGAAGAGCTCGATGTAGTGCCAGGCGAGTTTCTGCTTGCCCGCGGCGTATGCGGCGACCTGCTGAGTGCGAAATGTTTCTGGTTCGGGCGTCGCGGTCTCCAGCGAGAGGTATTCGATCTTGAGCTTGCCCGGGCGGACGTATTCTTCGATTAGAGCGGGTAGCGCGCCGAGCGTGAAGTCCTTGCAGATCGGACACTCGAGATCGCCGAAGTACTGCAGCGTGACGGGCGCCTTGGGGTTGCCGAGCGTGTTGCCGGACTGCGGGATGCCCTTGAGTAGCGAGCTGACGGTTGCGACGGTTGCGTTGCGAGCTTTGTTGCTCTTGGGGATGCCCGAGCTGCTGCTGCCCCCGCCGCTTG
>DASXOX010000111.1:0-45563 GCA_036493975.1 Solirubrobacteraceae bacterium | reverse complement strand
CATGCTGCTGGCGCTGGCAACACTGCTGGCCGCAGGCTCGGTGGCCGTCGGCTGGCGCACTCGCGGCTTTGCGCTTTTTGGAGCCTCGCTATTCATCTCCGTGCTTCTGTTTGGCACAGGGATAACGCTGTTTCGCACTTGGGACCATCCAAAGCTTCAGCCCGTCGCCGTCCTGCGCAGCGGGTCTGACAGCGGGATGATCGGCTATTACATAGCGGAGACCGCCGCAAGCGTCTACATCGCGCGGCTTGACGTCGAGAGCGCCGAGAGTCGCCCGTTAGTGGAAGCGTTGCCACACATAGTCGTCGTGCCAAGGAGCAGTGTCGCGGCGATCGCCGTCGGTGCGCTGATGGAGCACCGAGCCGGCCTCAGAAATGCGAGCCAATTGCTCCATGAGCTGTGTACGGACAAGGTCGCCGAACCCGTCGCGCGCGAATCGGGCTCTGTAAAAGGCGCCAGTGAGTCTCACGCAACATCGCCGAACCCATGTCCTCCTTCGTGATCTCCCACTGGCAGGTGCGACTCACCTGGGCTGCCGATACCAATCAAATTTCCGGTGGCGGACAGCTGAACAGTGGCAGGGGCGGAAAGACGCATCCGTTGTAGATATTGCGGCAGATGCACCGATCGAAGTCGTCCATCGCCGATGCCATACATGCTTCATAGTCTTCCTGGCATCTAGAATTCCGGCGCTGGCCAGCGTCCCACGTGAACCGAGACGTTCGCCGGTCCGCTCCCGGCAAAGAGGGATCATGTGACGTGGAATAATGCGCAGGCGTGCTCACCGACATCGCATCGATGAGTTGCGAAAAGACGTCCTTAAGTGTCTCGTCCGTCAGCTCGACCTCGACGACACTCAAGGTCTTACCGCAGCATCTATGAAGTTCGTCGGTCCGCGCCAGCGATCCAACTGCGTCCTTGGGCACGGTAAGCGCCACAGAGCACATACAGCCGATGTGGGGGACAAATGGGGTGATCCGCACGCGACCGGGATCGTCGTCAATCGGCTCGATCGTCGCCCGCATCGCAGCTGTCGCTTGGTCTTGGTCGCGAAGTAGATCCTCGAGCTCGACTCGTTCGCCAGGCATCTCTCTATTCCCCTCTTGTCGTGGGTGGGTGCCGCAACGCCGATATGGTTGGTACCGCTAGCTAGGAAAATATCACTAACTGGACATAGCCACCCGCTTCGGTCGAGCGGAGCATTCCTGGGAAGTGCAAGTGCTTGGCTCTATTCGAACCACGACCTCCAGGGGTCGTTGAGCCACCTGGCCATGTTCACCGTCAACTCGTAGGCCATCGGTTCCGGCGTGATGTTGTTCAAGTTGATTGCGTTGATGATCGTGAGTCCGATGACCTCGCCGTCGGCGCCGAAGCGCAGGACGTGCCCCTCAGGCGTCTCCTCGCTCCCTGCCGCCTGCCGGGGATCGCCTACGCGCAGGTAGAGCACGTCGCCTCGCGCGTCGTAGGAGGCGTGATCGAACGTCAGGCTGCCGATGGTCACGGTCATTGTCGCGTCGATCCTGGGGTTCTGGCCGGGGTCGGGACGCCGGTGATCCAGGGAGTTGACGGCTGCCATGATCTCTTGACGGTACGGAGTCAACTAGGGGTGCTGGTGGAGTATGTGCTCCCAGCCCTTGTCGTCCAGTACGACGGTGCGTCCATCTGGGTCGGTCGTTTCAGCCAGCACGCCTTCGCTGGGTTCGACTGGGGGCGGCAAATGCACCTGCTTGGGACCTATTCGAACCAAGACCTACAGGGGTCGTTGGGTCGTCTGGCCGAGAAATTGGCGGCTGTGCGGGCCAGCGACGATCCGCGGCGGCAGCTGATGAGTTGCCGACGGCGGTCTCGTCGACCGGGATGGGTGCTCAAGGCCGTCGTCCAGGTGCTGGCACGCAACCTGGTCCCAATCGGACGCTCGCAGCTGGGCCAAAGGAGTCGTCCTGGAAGTGCCGATGGGCAAAGAGCCGGACAGCCGGGGGACAGCAGCGCCACAACGTCGAACAGGCGGCTTGGGTCAACAGTGGCGGGCGACGTACTCGCGCTCGCGCGGACGTTCGTCCTCGTACAGGCCGCCGCGGGGCATCCTCAGCGTCCACGCCGAGCAGCACTCATAGACTTATCGAATGGTTGATCTGCGTGAGCTTCGCCTACCTTCAGAGCGTCAGCGCCCCGGCGATCCTCGGGTTGTGGGCTTTCAGCCTGAGCCGTCGCAAGAGCACGTCGAGCAATCCGCCGCGGCGGCCATCGAACTAGGCAACCTGGTCACGATGGCGCAGCCGGTTAGTGCCCGGCCGCTGCGTGTCCGTTTCTGCCATGTACGACTGCCTCCAAGGCTTCCGTTCAATCTCTACGGCTTCAATATTGTCAACATCTCGGATAACGGTGAGCTGATCGACTCGTTGGGCGCAGATGAGGAGATTCTGTACGCGCTAATCGTGAATCAGCCTGTTGAGCTTCAACGCGAGGCAAGCATTGTCTTTCTTAACGATCTGATCGGACGACAAGGCCCCATTGCCGATGTCGTTGCCGACCGGCGATCACTCGGAGATCTTCCAGATCTGGCTGCCGCTGCTGATGCATCGTCAGGCGAAATATCCATGGATACCTTGAGGTTCAGCTTGGAGCACGCCGCCGATGTGTTGAAGACTCGCGCCGCGGCCGCCGGATATCGGCTTGAGATCGAATACAGGCTAGATCCTTTGCCTCGGCGGGAGGAAGTCGCGCGCCGCGTGTCCCAGCTCAGACACCTCTACAAACTGTCGCGACGATCGGAGGGAGACCGCCGGAGCTCAGAGGAGGAGGTGAGGAGCTGCGCGGTGGGATTCAGCAGCAGACTTCGCTCATGGGGATTCGCCAGTTCATGAACCAGTGCATGAGGGACGCCGACGTATGCGGCAACGGATACGTCGACTTCGGCTTCCTCGGACTCGACCCGACGCTCCGCTGTCTCAAGCCGGAGGATGTCGAGATCCTGCCGGGGGAGCGATACAGGCTGCTCTCTGAGCAGGCATCGCGACCCCTCGACCGAGTGATGCACCATTGCGGTCTGGAGCAATTCGACTCCCCCTATGGCATCTCACCGTGGGAGGTACTTCTCTATGTGAACCAGCGCCAGAGTATCCTCGACGGGATTGGGAAGCTTGCTCGCACAACCTTGACACGAGGGCCGTTGCCTGTCGAGCAGCAGCAACGACTTGAGGATGTAATCAGGGTTGCTGAGGCTATCGAACGGGATACACGGGACCGCCTTGACCGGCTGCTTTGGTTCCCACGAACTCGTCTGCGACCTGTTCGAGGTGATCTCTACTTCGCTGGTCACGAGGATATGAAGACTTGACCCAGATACCGGGGGCGCGCCCCGTTCTTGCGTGGCTCACTAGCTGGTCATTCTTGCCTGATTCATTGGCTGACCGCGTCGCCGGTGTCCTGCAACGCGTCGAGCCGACCCTCGATTCGGCACCGAGATCCCTCCTCAGAGACCTCGTGGCGTCCGATTCGCCCGCGGCGCGCGCGATCGTCACCGGACGCGTTGGGCCAAAGGTTACATCGGCATCCGTACTATCGGTCATCGACGCAGAGTGGCTGATCGGCCCAGCAGCAAGACTGTTTGACCGTGTAGCAGCGGCCCCTGGCGAACGGAGCGAGGCGCTGTATCAGGCGATCGTGCTCGACTCAGCCTCCTTCCCCCTTCGACAGCACGCGGCTCTGCTGTGCGTTCGTCGTCATCCCGACGAGATCATCCTGGCTCACGCACGCGTGGGCAAGCAGCGAGTTGAGCGCACCACCGGGAGAACGCCGCGAGCAAATCACAGCGCGCCGAGCCGGCTACCTGCTGCTGCATGAGCGAAGACTTCGCCGGCTCGCGCGACGCAATGAGTATCGCCAAGAGCGGCTGCGTCTCGCGACGGTTTCTGGGGTTGGCCTACCAGTCGGACGAAACGATGAGTTGTTCAGCCTGATCCCTGCCCACGGTTCGACGCTGACGAGGCGAGATATTGGGCGCAGCGCACGACTGCAGCGAATCCGTCGATATCGCGATATCGACGAGGTCGGCGAGTACATTGGGGCGCTTCTGAGTCTCGCGGACGCCCAGACGCGCGTCGGCAATGTCGCTGGCGGGGAACGAGTACGAGAGTCGCTTCTAGAGCTACTTCGTCTGCACCTGCGGGGAGTCCGGTCGTCACGTGTCCTGCGCGACTCTGAAGAACCGGTAGGTCTGATCCCGGCGCTGCGCACAATCGCGGTCCAGGGCGTCCGCGCGCTCGCTGAGGCCGATGACGCGAACGCCCGCGAGCTGCATCTAGGGCTTCTCCAGCGAACCCTGGCGCTCACTGACACGGCGGACCTGTTCGCTGCGACACTCTCAGCCCAACTTGGGCTTCTAGATCGGCCACCTCGCGAGGCCGTACTACGCCAGCTCCTGTGGGACTGCGGTTCACGCGCGATAGAACTGGGTGACGGAGTGGGCTTGCGACAGGTCCGCGAAGACATTAGGCGGATGCTCGGTTCAGACCGGCAAGGCGTCGAACTAGCAGGCCACTCGTTCAACTCGCGGCGATCACCCGCCCCGGTCGGGCGAGGTCACTTTGGTTGTGGCATGAAGAGCGTCACGGATCAGAGAAATGCTTCGCGCTCACGGCCATGCGTATCGGCGCGAGCGCTCTCAGGGTGGGCTATGCATCGCTCGCACTGACAGTTGTGCTGTCGCTGCGAAATCATGACTCAGCCGAATGGGTTGCTTATTTCGAGCGAGACACGGTCGCCGATGAGGAGCAAACCCATGACCAGCTCTACGGACACCTTCTCGGCCCTGATCCACAGCTCGCACTTCAGGACTTCGTACGATTCTTGGGCGCTGCAAACAAAGCAGTCGCAAAGACCTCGTAGATGAAAACAAGCCAGGCCACTCAATCGTGAGAGTCCGCGTGCGGCGGCATCAGCACTCCTATGCGCTGGCTCAGTTCGCCGCTCGTTAAGCGAGATCATTAGTACTGCCTTCGCGTGACTGCGAGCGTGTGTGGGCTCGAGCGGTCGCGCCCGCTCCGGACGAGCCGCGCAAGCTGGGGTCGGCCCTTGGCTGGCCGCTCCTTTCTACCGCCGGACGGCTCAGGCCGCGGCCAGCGCCTCGGCCAAGGCGTCCGGGCCGACAGCCACGTGCTCGGGGACTGTGACGTTGATGGCGTGGTCGCGTTCGAGCAGCCACTTGGCGTTGATGATCGTGAGCCCGATGACCTTGCCGTCGGCGTCGAAGCGCAGGACGTGCCCCTCGGGCGTCTCCTCGCTCCCTGCCGCCTCCTGGGGATCGCCGAGGTGCAGGTAGAGCACGTCGCCTCGCGCGTCGTAGGAGGCGTGATCGAACGTCAGGCTGCCGATGGTCACGGTCATTGTCGTATCGATCCTGGTGGGTCTTTGCGATTGGCGTAGGCGGTCACGATTCGTGCCGGTGTCTCGTTGAATTGTACGACCACGAACAGCCAGTGGCTGGGGCCGACGTCTCGGCTGTAGTAGCGCTCCCGTCCTGGACGGGGATCTGGACGCCGATGATCCGGGGAGTTGACGGTCGCCATGATCTCGTGACGGTACGGAGCCAACTCGGGGTGCTCGTGGAGTATGTGCTCCCAGCCCTCGCCGTCCAGTACGACGGTGCGTGCGTCCGGGTCGGTTGTTTCAGCGAGGGCGCTCAACGGTCAGCCCTGACGGTCCGGGCGGTTCAGCGACCGCCATGCCGATCCTCGGGCCGCTCGTCGCGCACTGCGAGGAGCGCCGATGAGATGGCTTGGCCATGCCTCAACAGGCTATCGGTCGCGTGCGACGCCTCGTCCTACGCGAGTCGGCGACGCACGACTCGCAAGCTGGGGCCTCGGTGGTTCGACTAACGACGTTTACGTGTCGAAAAATGCCCCCGCCAGGAGTCGAACCTGGATCCACCGCTTAGGAGACCGTGCCGGCAGAGGCGAAAGATGGCCGTTTTGCTGGCTGTTGCTGGTGATTCGGGCTTTTTGGTCGGTCACGGATCAGGTCGGATTGCGGGCGATTCGACGGGGTTTGGACAGCGGATCGGGGCTGCTGCCCATTGACTGAAGCGTCGGGAGTCGTGGGTAGTCTGCACGGGGCTATGGTGCTTTGGAACCGGTCGCTTCATCGCCGCTGGACTCAAGCTGCTCGCCCGGTGCGACCACTCGACGGACACTCTGGGCGGCCTGCCTGATGCCACGGATAAGCGCGTTCTACGGGATCGTGATCTGGATGTACCACGACGAGGCACATCACAGCGGGCGTCCGCACTTCCACGCCACCTACGGCGGGGACGAGGCCACGGTCGATATCGAGAGCCTGGCGATCCTCGCAGGGGGACTGCCGCCCCGCGGACAACGGCTCGTGGTCGAGTGGGCGCAAACACACCAAGCCGAACTGCGCGAGAACTGGGTCCGTGCGCGCCTCGCCCAGCCGCTCGCTTCAATTGAGCCGCTGCGCTGAACGCTCTACCATTGGGTCATGCGCAGTACGCCCATTCTCATCGAGGCCCAGCCGTTGGACGGTTACACCGTGCATGTCCGGTTTGAGGACGGCACCACGGCCGACGTAGACCTCTCCTACCTGCTCGACTACGGCGGCGTGTTCGAGCCACTACGTGACCCAGCCTACTTCGCGCAACTGCGGGCGGACGCCGAGGCCGGCACGATCGTATGGCCCAACGACGCCGACATCGCTCCTGAGACGCTGTACGCACACGCGCAGCAGCACGCGACCGCCACGGCGTAGCGCGCCATTGGCGCGGACACGGAGGCGAAGCCGACGCCTCCGGTGCCCACGTAGCGGCGGCCACCCGGCCGCGACTGGCTGTCTTGGCTCTCGGCCAGAGAGCGAGAACACTCTTCCGTGGGTTCATCGCGCTCCAAGACAGCGCGACTCCGACAGCAGGACGGGCGCTCCTTCGGCCGATGATCGAGATCAACACGTTGATCCGCTTCCTCAACAAGGATCCGGACCTCCATCTTGAGCTTTGGGAGGCCGAGGGCGACAGAAACGCCGCCTCGATCATCGAGGATCACAACGAACTACACACGGAGCGTTGGGGTCCAATGCCGGTAATGGACGGGGTTCTTGATGAAAAGCGCGAACGGCTGCGCAATGCGCGCGCAAAAGCCTTAGCCGCCCGAACCGCGGGAGTCGGCAAGAAGGGTCCTGTGATGCCGAGCATGGCAAAGCAGCTCGTGACGATTGCGGAACCCGCCGCGAGTGAGGCGTACACGTTTGGGTACCGCCCAATGAGCTGGGAGACCCACACGAACCCCCGCGTCTTCCTTTCTGGTGCATTTGTGGAGCACAGGCAAAGCGGGGGCAGCAACGATCGCTGGGCCAAGCAACCGCAGACCATTTCTAGCGCGAAGGCTGAATGGGCAGCAGCAACGCTCAGGTGCTCTGGACGGCGCTTGGCGCAAGTGTCGGGCAAAGCCCCAATCCCGCTTGATTGCAGAGCTTTCGCGTAAATGCCCCCGCCAGGAGTCGAACCTGGATCCACCGCTTAGGAGGCGGTTGTCTTATCCATTGGACTACGAGGGCGCGATCCGCGTGGATCGCTGTGAAGGCTAGCGCTGCGGTGGGGACTCTTCGGCGAGCCGTAGCAACGCCTCACCGCTGAGCCGATGCGTGATCCACTCCGTCGCCGTCTTCGCCCCGAGACCGCGATAGAAGCCCAGCGCGAGCTCGTTCCAGTCGAGCGCAGCCCATTCCAGTCGCTCTCCGCCGCGCGCCGATAGCTCGGCGGCGACCTCTGCGAGTAGCGCGCGGCCAACGCCACCGCGTCGATGGGTGGGGCGCACGAAGAGGTCCTCCAACCAGAAGCCGGTGCTCGCGAGGAATGTCGAGAACGTCGGGAAGTACACCGCGTAGCCGATCGCCTCCCCCGTATCGCTCCGCTCCGCGATCAGCGCCTGCGCGGCCGGGGCCGGCCCAAACAGCGCCGCATGAAGCTGCGACTCCTTCGCCCGCAGCTCATGCGTGAGGTGCTCGTAGTCGGCCAGTTCCGCGAACATCTCCAGCAACACCGGCACGTCCTCCGGTCGCGCGCAACGGATCGCCGGCGTCGTGTCGCTCATCGGTCGGGGCGCTCGGGATAGACATCGTCGATCGTGCTCAGCGCCGTATACGGAGCGTCGAGACCCAGTGCCGCCTGGATCGCCTCCCCCCCACCGGCGAGGCGGTCGAGAACGCTGACAACACCAGCTACGACCAGCCCCTCGCCGCGCACGCGCTCGATCGCCTCGATCGTGGATCCGCCAGTCGTCACGACATCCTCGACGATCAGGCAGCGCTCGCCCGCGAGCGGCTCGGGGCCCTCGATCCAGCGCTGCAACCCATGCGCCTTGCGCTCTTTGCGCACGATGAACCCCCGCTCCGGGAAGCCCGCCGCGAGCGCCGCACAGGCGACCGGGATCGCGCTTACCGGGACCCCGCCAACCGCGCTTGCCCGGCAGGCGCGAGCCGCATCCGCGAGCAACACGCCGAGCGCCGCGAACGTGCCCGACAGCAGGATCGCGCGCTTCGCGTCGACGTAGTAGGCCGCTGTCCGCCCGCTCGTAAGCGTCACCTCGCCGATCACAAGCGCGTGCTCGCGCAGATCCGCGACCAGCCGCAAACGGGCGGCCGTGAGATCGCTCCCGGAATCGGTCGAGTTGTCCACGGCGGGATCTAATCTAGCCCGATGGCCGCCGTCTCGACACCCCGCGCCGCTCCGGCCCTCGCGCGGGTGCGACCGTCTGAGGCTTGATGCTCCTTCCCGTAGCGACAATGCTGCGCCTGGCCTCGCGAATCGCGTGCCTGATCGTGATCGTCTCGTTCGCGATCTTCGCCGTTGAACAGACCGACAAAGCCTCCAACCGCCAGCAGAACGCCCTCAAGGGCACCTCACACGGGAGCGCCGCGCCACGCATCGTCGACACACCGGTGCACGAGGGCGCCGTGCACCACGCGATCGATGAAGTCGCGAATGGGTTGACCTCGCCATTCTCGGGCGTCACGGCCGGCTCAACCAGTCAGTGGGTCATCCGCGGCGTCGGGACCGTGTTGGCACTGCTCGTCTATGGCCTCGCCATCGGCTACGCCGCCCGGATGCTGCGTATTCGGGTCTAGTAGTAGACGTCAACCGGAGTCCCCACCTGCACCCACGCGTAGATCGCGGGGGCGTCAGGAATCGGGACCCGCAGGCAGCCGTGGCTGGCAGCGTACGACGGCACTTCCGCGTACCCGTGGATGGCGTAGCCGCGGATGAAGTAGTTGGAGTCCACCATCCCCTCCGCATTCGTTCCCGGCGTCTTCATGTAGACGCGGAAGCGGCCGAGCACCGTCGGCGTCGAAGGCTTGCCCGAGCTGATCGTGTAGACACGCCGTACGCGGCCGCCTGGTTCGATCTCAGCGAGCACCTGTTTGGCGAGATTGGCCTCGACGTGTCGCCCGTCGCGCCGGTAGCGAACGTGAAAATCGCCCGCCCCGCGTAGCAGCAGGCGCATCACCTGAGCGTCCGTCGCAGGAACCCGCGCCAGCCCGACGAGCTTGCGGTAGGCGATCACGGCTCGCCCCGTCGCTTCGTCAAACACGCCGCTACGCGGCACCGAGAGGTGCCTCGCGCTCAACTTCGACTGCAGCAACCACACACCCGGCCCATGCGCGCCGACACTCATGTCGGCGTCGACGAAGCGCACCCCGGCCGCACGAGCCGCGAACGCGGCCTGCTGTGGCGAGCCCGCATGGACGGCGCTCACCGACACCACGCCCGCCCGCGGACTGGCGTAGCCGAGGCGAAAGCGCCCGGCGCCAGCGGGGCCGGGCAGCACGCCGACCGTGCGCGTCGCGACGCCACGCCCATTGCGCTCGAAGCGAACGACGACCTGCTGGCCGGCCACGTACGGCTTGACCACGCCGTCGACCACGAGCCGCTCGTGGGTGAGCATGAAGCTCGCGCGTCCATGCGTGCGCGGCGTCGCGATCGTCATCTGGCCCGCAATCGGAGCGCTCGGAGGCGGAGCGGATGGGGGCGGAGCGGGTGGGGGCGCCGAGGTCATGGCCACGATCCTACGCGGTCGATATGACAACTGACGGCGGCGGCGTGATCACACCCCCGCGCTTGCACGCCAACACCAGCAGCGCGATCAGCGCTAGCGAGGCCCCCATCAGCACTGGGATCTGCCACCCCCAATTCTCCAGCGCACCGAATGCCAGCGAGTTGTTCAAAGAGTGCGCCGCAATGCACGGGTACAACGAGCCCGTTCGGCGGTAGAGCAGGCACAGACCGAACCCGAGCATCGCCAGCGGCACGAGATCGACCGCCGGAGCCGATCCGGCGTGAACGCCACCGAAGGCCAGGCCCGTGAGAACCGCCGCCGGCCACGGCCCGCGCCAGCTGCACAGCGCCCTGTAGATGAAGCCTCGAAACAGGATCTCCTCGCAGATCGGCGCAAGCACGCACGTGAGCGCCGCGCTGAGCAGCAGCAACGCCGTGCCTTCGTTCGCGCCGAGCTGTTCGAGCAGTTTCTCCTTCGTGTTCACGTCCCAGAGATCCGCCCAGATCACGTTGAACGCGAGGAACGCGACAATCAGCGCCACAATCAGCAGCGCCGACGTACGCCATCGCAGAAGCGGCGGGCGCAGCCCCAGTTGCCACGCACGTACCGTACGCCCACCGAGGCTCGCAAACAGCACCGCCGCTCCGACAAAGGCGCAGTCCTGCACGACCGTGTTGGCCAGCTCGAGCCCTCCCGGGAGATCGGAGGAGGTGATGTTCACACCCAGCAGCGCAGCGGGAATGTCGATCACGAGCGCCGCCACAGCCGCAAGCAGCAGCCCGCCGACGAGAGCCGCCGGCGCCGTCCACCACGGCCACTCCTCGGGACGCGGCGCCTGCTGAGTGCCGGGCGCCGCGACCGGCGCAGGAAGGAGCGTCTGCGGGGCCTCGGCCATTCACGCCAGCTTAGGCGAGCGTCGGCGTCAGAGGAGCAACTCCGACAGCGACGCGATCTCCACGACCCCCGCTTGCCGCGCCGCATCCTCGGCGTCGCGCTGCACATCCTCCCCGGCGCAGGCGCGCCGCAACAGCACCGCCCCTACGCCCGCGCCGCGCGCGCCGAGCACGTCGTGCGCGAAGGAATCCCCCACGTGCAGCGCACGCTCGGGCGGGGTCCCGGCAAGCGCGAGCGCCGCCTCGAAGATCGCCGGCGCCGGCTTGGGCGCGCCCACGCTCGCCGAGGTCACCACCCCATCCAGCAGCGCCGAGATCCCAAGCGCTTCGAGCACCGCGCCCAGCGACACGTCCCAGTTGCTGACCACGACCAGCTTGCAGCCGCGCTCACGCAGACCCGCAAGCGCCCCGGGCACATCGGGATAGACCTCGAAGCGCAGCGCCCCCAGCATTGCGTCCTGAAGCTGCGCGCTCGACAGCGCACCGCTGACCGCCGGCGGGAGCTCGCGCCCCAGCACCCCCGCACAGCGAGCGCGCAGCTCCGCAAGCGTCCGCTCATCGCGACCCTCGTGATGGTGCGCGCGGTAGTAGGCCATCTCCGCCCGGAACGCCCGCTCGGCGTCCTCTGGGGCAAGGCTCAACTCGTGCTCCTCGCGCAGGGCCCGAACGAATGCGATCCACGGAGGCCGCAACGCGACGAGCGTCCCCAGGCCGTCGAGCAGAACAGCCTGCACGCCATCCGGGGAGCGACCGAAAGCTAGGCCACCCAATGCCATGTCGCGAACTGTCCCGCGAAGAACGCCAGCAGCAGCGCCGACGCCACCAGCAGCACCGGCCGAACGCGCGGGCGACCCTGCAGGAAAGCCCCGAACCACATGAACAGCGGGAACAGCACGACCAGGAACCGCGGCAACGACATCAACGGCTGGGCCGCGACCGGGTAGGAGAGCGGAAGCGCGAGCGCCGCGAGCACATACGCTCCGTAGGCCAACGGCAAGCGGCGGAGCACGCCGACGGTCCCAGCCAGCGCGGCGGCCAGGAACGCGAACAGCACGAGGTTGTGCTCAGCCGCGACGAACGGGTCGCCGCCCGCGAGGTTGAAATAGATGTGCTCTCGCTGCAGCGAGAGCAGCTGTCGTGCTCCGTCGAACGCTGCCCGGGCACCGTCCCACACCGCGACATAGGGCCCCGCGAACTGCCGTTCCCACACCTCCTGGGCATGGAAGGGTTGCAGCGGATCGCCACCCGCGAGCGCGAAGTAGGCGGCGTACGCCACGACGCCCAACGGCAGCGCCGCCAGCCACAGCAGATCCCCGCGCGGCTTGTAGCGCACGCCCGCGTAGCGCCACCGGGCGGGAAGGTCGGGAGGGCGATCCTCACGCGGGCCGTAGAAGTAGAGGATCGCAACCGGCAGCGCCAACACGACCCCCGCGCTGCGTGTCGCGCTCGCCAGTGTCCCGAGCGCCCCGGCCCACGCCCAGCGACCCTGACGAGCCGACCAGAAGACACCGACCGAAAGCGCCAGATACAACGACTCCGAGTACACCGCGGAGAAGTAGAAGGCCATCGGCGCCAGCGCCGTCGAGAGCACCGCAAGTCGCGCAATCTCCCCGCCGCGCGCGTGCGTGCATGTACGCGCGGCGGGGTCCGCAACGCCAACGAGCCGCGGCGCCTCCAGCGTGCTCAGGCGATGGATCCCGTAGAGCGCCACCGCAAAGGCGGTCGTGGAGATCAGAACCCCAGCCAGCACGGCCGGCAGGCCGGCGTCCGAGGCACCGCGCAGCACAAGCGGGTAGAGCGGGAAGAAGGCCGACCGCCCCGCGGTGAACGAGCCGAGCTCCGGATGGTAGCCATAGTGCGCGATCACCAGGTACCACGCCGCATCCCAGCGCGCGGCCGGCGCCGCCAGCAAGTCGCCAAGCCAGCCGAAGCCGCTCGTCACATGAGGCGGGTCAAAGGCCGCCCGCCGCGAAAGCACGCCAAAGCCCACGACCGCCCCCACGCCCGCAACCCAGATCAACAGCCGCGAGACCCATAGCGCGCGCCACGTCTCGCGAAGCGCGACAGCCCGTTCGTGACCCACTCTCGCGGCGAGCCTCGCGCGCGCTCCGCCCACCAGGCCTCGAAGCGATCGCGGGCGCACCTCATGCGACGTCGCGGGCGCGAGCTCGCGAGGATCGACGACGGCGATCTCGGCGGTGTCAGGTGTCATCTCAGCCCCGCGCCCCGCGCCCCGCAAGAGGGCGCTCGTGGGCGCAAAGTGGCAGGAAATCACAACTGCAGGCGATATTCTTCACTTGGCCTCCTCGCAGCTGAGCTCAACTCCAGGCGGCCCGACCCCGCAACGGGGCAAGGAACACCTCAGGTCGATGTCCCGACAAGCACGACAGCGGCGTCGCCGCCACACTCGCGGCGGACTCTCCCGTGCGGTCTTCGTAGGCCTTGGCGCGTTGGCAACCGCCGCAGTGCTTGGGATCGGGGGAACAGTCGCCTATGTGCTGTCCGTCGCCCAATCGGCGCCCACCGTGGACTCGCTGCACCCCATCCTCCCCGGCGCCTCCTCGCAGGTGTTCGCCGCCGACGGAACCAGGCTCGGCTTCATCCAGACCGACACCCTGCGCTCGCCGGTCGGCTGGAGCGACATCCCGAGCGATGTCAAGAACGCAACCGTCGCGATCGAGGACCAGCGCTTCTACAAGGACAACGGCGTCGACCCGACCGGGATCTTCCGCGCCGCCGTCAAGGACATCACGCACGGCCAGGCGCTGCAGGGAGGCTCGACGATCACGATGCAGCTGATGCGCAACATCTATCTCGGCGGCGACCAGCGCACGTTTCGCCAGAAGATCACCGAGGCGAAGCTCGCGCTCGAATACGACGAACGCCACAGTAAGCCCGCGATCCTCACGAACTACCTCAACAGCGTGCCCTACGGGACGCTCGGCGGCCAGACCGCGATCGGCGTGCAGGCGGCTTCGCGGATCTTCTTCGACAAGCCCGTCTCACAGCTGGACCTCCAGCAATCCGCACTGCTCGCCGGCCTGCCGCAGGCGCCCTCGGAATACAACCCGTTCCTGTATCCCGCCGCCGCGCGCCAGCGACGCAACGAGGTCCTGGCGAAGATGGCCGAACTGCACTACATAACCCCAGCGCAGGCCAGCGCCGCACGACGGTCCTCGCTGGAGCTCGAGCGCGGGAACTTCTACTCCCAGAAACGCGAAAGCTTCTTCTTCGAATACGTCCGCCAGCAGCTCATTCACCGCTACGGCAGGCACACCGTCGAACAGGGCGGCCTGAAGGTGTACACAACGCTCGACCTGCACATGCAGGAACTCGCACACAACGCGATCGCCGAAGTCCTCGACGAGCCCGAAGATCCGGCATCGGCGATCGTGACGATCAACCCACACAACGGCTACATCGAGGCGATGGCCGAGTCCGAGAGCTATGAGGAGTCGCAGTACAACCTCGCCTCCGAAGGCCACCGCCAACCCGGCTCGACGTTCAAGGCGATCGACCTCGCCGACGCCCTCTCACGGGGAGTGGATCCGAACAGCACCTACTATCTCTCACACACGCTGCCCAAAGGCTGGCTGGCAGCGGAACCCAACTACGAAGTGCACACCTTCGAGGGCACGTCGCTGAACAAGTCGCTCAACCTCGTCCAGGCAACACTCGCCTCCGACAACACTGTCTACGCGCAGCTCGCCGCGGACCTCGGCCAGTCGACAATCACCGAAATGGCCTACAAGATGGGGGTCAGGACTCATCTCAATAGCTACCCCGCCGAGGCCATCGGTGGCCTTGAAATCGGAGTCACGCCGCTGGAGATGGCCGTCGTCTATGCGACGCTCGCCGATGGCGGCTGGCGCAACTCGCCGATCGCGATCACGAAGGTCAAGTTCCCCGACGGACACGTGGACTCCAAATGGGGGCAACCCCACCGCGTGAAGGTGCTCAGCGACGGCGTCGCCTCAGAGGAGACGAGCATCCTGCACCAGAACGTCCTCGGCGGGACCGCGGTGCGCTCGGCGATCAGTTGCCCCACGGCCGCCAAGACGGGAACAACAAGTGAACTTGTCGACGCCTGGCTGGACGGCTACACCCCCGATTACTCGACGGTCGTCTGGATGGGCTATCCCAACAAACGCGTCCCGATGACCGATGTGCATGGCGAACCACAGCAGGGCGGAGCTTTGCCCGCGGAGATATGGCACGACTACATGTCGGGGGTCGTGGGCACGGATTGTGTGGAATTCCCCCAACCCACCGAACCGATCAGCTACCAACCCTTCTTTGGGAAATTCGCCAGCACCGGCCAGGCGAGCGCACCCGAATCCGAAGCGCCGGAAACGTCCAAGTCCAAACCGGCGACGCCGAAAGGCAAAGGCCACGACACCGGCCCGCCGGCCGGGCGCGGAGGCGAAGCTCCCACTCGGGTCGAACCGCCCGGCGCGGGCGGAGGCGGCTCGCCTGAACCGGCGGCCGGCGGCCAGCCGACGAGAGCCCCCAACAACGCCGCTGCCGAAAACGGAAACGCCCGAGGTGGCGGCGGCAAGACCGGTGGGACCGCCCCTCCCGGCTGACGCTGATAGGTTGAGATCTGAACTTCGACGGCGAGGGTGCCGCGCAAGCGCGTGGCCCGGATGGGATTACACGGAAGTGGCAAAGGAAGACAAGGTCGAATTCGAGGGCGAGGTGATCGAGGCGCTGCCCAACGCGATGTTCCGGGTAAAGCTCGACAACGATCACGTCGTGCTGGGACACGTGGCCGGAAAGATGCGGCGCTTCAGAATCCGGATCCTGCCGGGGGATCGCGTGCGCTGCGAGCTCTCGCCCTACGACCTGGATCGCGCACGGATCGTTTACCGGCATCGCTGAGCGCTCCCTGATCGAAGCGATCACGCGGGAGCTGAGTCCCGACCGCTCGGCAGCGAACAACGGGCGGGTGCTACGCGGGGCCGGGGACGATGCTGCGGTCGTACGCGGACGTCCGCTGTGCGTCACCTCCGTCGACGCGATGGTCGACGGCATTCATTTCCGACTGCGCGAGGACTGGAGCACACCCGCACAGGTCGGCGCGCGCGCGCTCGCCGGCGCCCTGTCGGACCTCGCTGCGATGGGCGCGGACCCCGGTGAGGCGTACATCGTGCTCGGGCTCCCGCCCGGCTTTGGTGAGCCGCAGGCACTCGAGTTGGTGCGCGCAGCCCAGCGAGTGGCGCAGGATGCCGGCGCGAGGATCCTCGGTGGGGACGTCGTCGCAGCACCGGCCTTGACGATTGCGGTGACCGCAGTTGGCTGGGCCGAGCGCGAGGAGCAGCTCGTCGGCCGCGACGGAGCGCGGGCGGGCGACCTCGTCGGCGTCACCGGTCGCCTCGGCGGCGGCGCCGCCGGACTCGCCGTGCTGGAGGGCCGGGCCTCCCGCGGAGCACACGCAAAGCCTGCCCTGGGACGTGTGCTCGAACCGACGCCTCGGCTGATCGAGGGCCGCGCGCTGGCGCGCGGTGGGGCGCGAGCGATGATCGACCTCTCCGATGGACTCGCAACCGACGCCGGGCACATCGGTCGCGCCAGCGGGGCAGTGCTCGAGATAGATCTCGGGGCGCTGCCGATCGAGCAGGGCGTCGCGAAGATCGCAGCCGAGTTGGGGGTAGCGCCAGGGCAGCTCGCCGCACAGAGCGGCGAAGAGTTCGAGCTGTGCTTCTGCGTCGCCTCAGAGAACCGCGCCGATGTCGAGCGCGCTCTGCAAGCCGCCGGAGGAGAGGGGGTCGCGTGGATCGGTGTCGTTGGGGAGGGCACACCCGGCCCCCCCGGCGTGCGGCTACTCGAAGACGGCCGCGAGCTCGAACTGCAGGGCTACGAGCACGCTTGGTGATGTGAGCGACCCCGCCGCGCGTACGCGCGCGTACGTATGCGCGCGCGGCGGGCACTCGCCTCGATGCCCCGACCTATGCGTGCACGGCCGCGCCAACCGGCGTAGCGGTGCTCAAGCGCGCATAGACGAGGATCCGTTTGGCCGCGCTGAATAGCGGCGTGCACGCCGAGAGCACGAGCCGGCTGTAGCCGACCCGGGCGGTCGCAGCGCGGACGTCGTTCGGTTCCACAACGCGGTGCCCGGTGACGGTGTAGATGAAGTGAGCGTAAGGCATGTCGAGCTGGATGTGGTCGCCGCGACGCAGTTCGTCGATGTGGCGAAATGGAGCCAACCAGGTGGTGCGGTGGCCCGCGATCGCCGTCGTCCCGCCAAGCCCGGGGAATCGCGTTTCGGGGTAGACACCGGGGCCCTTCTCGAGTTCGTCAAGGCCGGTGCCCTTAACGACGACAAAGTCAACTCCGATGCGGGGAATATGAATCGAGCCAACCGGGCTACCGGGCGCCGCGTGGCGCTGCAGCTCGCGTGCGAGGAGCGCCACGCGGCGCTCCTCGGAGAGCCGTACGAGGCGCAATCGTTCGAGCACGCTCGGCCGTGCGTCTTCGATCCCGCGCAGCGTCCCCCTCAGATGATCTTGCTCGAACCTCGCATATAGCGCGGAGAGCGGCTCCTGCCAGAGGAGCGTCACGCCCGCGTCGAGCAGCGCAAGCACGCCGGCGAGGATCAACAGGACAGAGAGCGCGCGCAGAGCGCGCGCTGTAGCGCGCGAGCGACTTCGCCGGCGCGGCGCCGGCAGAATCGGCGGCCTGGTGATGAGCGGGAGGTCGGGCACGGTCTAGACGGCAGTCTGCGTCGGTCAGCGGCGCAGGGCGGACTCGGTGCCGCCGAGCGATCCCGGACCAGCGTAGGACATCGGCCCCCGAATCGGCAGCAGCTCCCGCTCGGGGGGCGCGTCATCAGGCTCTGCCGGCTTCGATTTCTCGGTCCGTTCGCCGGCGAGCGCGATCAAGATCGCCGCGGCCAGGCAGCCGAGGGCGAGGCTCCAGAGAACTGCGCCGAGGAGCCCGATACGCCCGCCCGCGAGCAGCAGGACAGCGGTCTGCGCGAGGCCTCCCGGTCCAAGCCCCAACTGCTGGGCGTAAAAGGCAATCAACAGCACGAGCGGTGCAGCGCCGAGTAGAGCCACCGCGAGTGTGCCGGCTCTGCGTGAGGCGGCCGGCGCGGAGCTCCACCGTTCTGGATCGGCGAGCAGAAGCCACAGATGCAAAGCGGGGACGAACAGCAGCGCGGTGTAGGGATTCAGCACCCACACGACCACAGCGACGGCGCCGAGCACGAGAACGAGCGCAAGGCCCGCGGGATCCGCCTGCGCACGCACGGGCAACGCCAGCCGGCGCATCAGCGCAGGCCATGCCCGCCAGACCAGCGCGAACGCGAACGCGATCCCCAGCACGCCGGCGAGTGCTGTCCCGTGCAGCGCCAGCGACCAGGACGCAACCGGCGGGTATGGCGTAGCCATCAGGTCAAGGGCGCCCAGCAGGATCGCGAGCAAGGCGCTCGCGAAAAATGGCAACGCGCATGCCGCAACCCACGACACCCATCGCGCGACAGATTGCTCGGCGCTCACGCGCCGGCGGCGACGTTGGCGGGCGAGACCGTCGCCGGCGGTCAGCAGCGCCGGCAGCAACAGCGTGGCGAGGAGCAGCCTCACGGCCCACTCCGGCAACAGCTTGCGCTGGAGTGCAAGCGCCGTCTGCGGCGCGCTTGACCCGCCGCCGCCAATGCTTGTGACGCTGGGGCCGGCGTCCAACGCGTAGACGGACGCAAGCGCCGCGCGTCCGACGTCTTGCAGGCCTGTCGCAGTGGGAGGACCGGCGGCACGCGATGGAAGTTCGCCTCCGACCTGGAGCAGGACAGCGGGCAGGCCGCCGGCGTCGAGCGGAGCCTGTTCGCCGCCGGCCAGCGGAAAGCTCAGTTGCGCCAAGCGGTCGAGCAGTGTCGGAGCGCCCGGCGGGGTGCCAGCCTGCTGGCGCACCGCCTGCGCCACCGTGCGCTGCAGCAGTTCGGGCGCGGTGCCGGGGACGCCCGCAAGCGACCCGAGGAACAACTTGGCCCCGGACGGGCCGCCAAGACCGCCGAGCACGATCGCAGCGTCGAGCGGTGCGCCGACCCACTGGGCGGCATGGTTTGCGAAGTCACGCGCGCCGGCGTTGCCGCCGGAGCCTCCACTGGTCGAGACGAGCACGATCCCGCGACGCGTCTCGCTATTTGAGAAGACCCGTGCGAGCTCCAGCAGCACGGCCGTCGCGGAGAGCTCGGAGGCGTCCGGTGCCGCAGTTGCGTCGCGGCGCGCGAGGATCGCGATCGGACGCTCGCCGCTGGTTCCAGGACGCTGCGCGACGACGGTCGTGAGCGTGCGCATCCCGTCGATCGTCTGAGCCCGCAGCGTGTGCTCAGCCACGGCGAAACTCCCGTTGGGAGCGCCTCCAAGTGCGCGGAGCTCGCCCGCGAGGGCATCCGCCAGCGCTTGGTCACCGGTGCCGCCCGGCCGACGGCCGGGATAGCGGCGAACGAGGTCGCTCAGCGTTCCCTCGGCCCGCTCGCCTTGAAAGGCCTCTGGGGCGAGGTTCGAGGTGAGTGGAGCGGGCCGGTCGGACAGGGAGAACCCAGCGATCGCTAGGGCAAAGAGCAGCGGTAGGCAGGCTGCCCTGTAGATCTGTCCGTTGAGCACGCTCGCAGAGACCATAATCGCTACGGCACATGGTTCAACAGGCCTCGCGCATACTGCTTGTCGACGATGAGGTCGCGATCCTGACGCTGCTCTCCTATCCGTTGCGCAAGGACGGCTACGAGGTAGTGCAGGCGTCCGATGGCGGCGAGGCGCTCAGTCGCTTCGCCGAAAGCCGCTTCGACCTTGTGGTGCTCGATGTGATGATGCCCAAGCTCGACGGCCTGGAGGTGTGCCGGCGTCTGCGCGCGCAGAGCTCGGTGCCGATCATCATGCTCACGGCCAAGGCGGAGGAGATCGACAAGGTCCTCGGCCTGGAGCTCGGCGCCGACGACTACATCACCAAGCCCTTCTCGATGCGCGAGTTCCGCAGCCGCGTCAAAGCGGCACTGCGCCGTGCCGGCATGGGAATGCCGAGCGCAGGCGCGGCGCAACCGGGACAGGATGAGCAGCCGCTGCAGGTCTGCGATCTCGTGATCGACTTCGCCAAGCGCTCGGTGCGAGTGCGCGGCGAGCACGTGCAGACCACGTTCGTGGAGTTCGAGATCCTGAGCGCACTGGCGCTTAGTCCAGGGCGAGTCTTCACGCGCGACGTGCTGCTGGCGCGAATCTGGGGCGACTCGGCTTTCCGCGACCCGCGAACGATCGATGTTCATATCCGCCATCTGCGCGAGAAGCTGGAGCGCGACGCGAAAGAGCCGGAGTACCTGTTCACGGTGCGGGGCGTCGGTTACCGCTTTCGCGACGACGAGCAATGACACGCGCCCCGCGGGGCCTGCGGTCGATCAAGAACCGCCTAGCACTGCTGTTCTTCGCGATCACGTTCGTGGCGCTCGCGGTGGCCTATGTCTACGTGGCGCCGACACTAGGCACGGGACTGCGCACGCAAAAGCTACGAGCACTGCAGATCGCAGCACAGGCCTACTCCCATCGCTTGCAGGGGGCCCTTGTGACCGGCGCGGACAGGCGCACCCTGGCCAGTGCGGTGCACCACGCCGCGCAGCTCTCCAACGATCGCGTGACGCTGCTGGGGATCGAGCACGTCGCTGGCGCCCCGCGGACGTTCTATGTCGATGACTCCTCCGCGGAGTCGCCCGGCGAGCACGTCGGCGGACTGGGCTTCGCGGTCGGAGACCGCGTGGTGCGCGACCGCAAGCTGTTGACGGGGACGGAGAGCAGCGCAAACGGCCTCGTCGGCGAGGCCGGCAAGCCCCTGTTCAACCGCGGGCAGGTCGTTGGGGTAGCGATCTTCTCGGGGACCCTCAATGACGTCGAGCGCAGTGTCGCGGCGATCCGCGCACGAATGCTGATCGCGGGCGCGCTGGCGTTGGCGCTGTCGCTGCTGGCGGGTTACCTGTTGGCGCGCGCCATCAGCCTGCGCGTCGGACGCCTCGAGGAGGCCGCGTGGCGCGTGGCCGAGGGCGACTTCAGCGCGCACTTCGCGGTGGACTCCGAGGACGAGCTCGGGCAGCTGGCGCGGGCGCTCGACTCGATGCAGCGCCAGCTGGCCCAGCTGGACAGCGCACGCGAACGCTTCATCGCGACCGCCTCGCATGAGCTGCGCACCCCGATCTTCTCGATCGGCGGCTTCCTGGAGTTGATCCAAGACGAGGAGCTCGACGAGCCGACACGGAGGCAGTTCTTGGGCCAGGTGCGCACCCAGGTGGAGCGCCTGGGACAGCTGGCGACAGGGCTGCTTGACCTTTCTCGCCTGGAGTCCGGGGCGCTGGAGCTGCGCTCCGAACGGATCGACCTCGCTGAGATCGTGCAGATGGTCAGCGCGGAGTTCATCCCGGCGCTGACGCAACACGAATCGGAGTTGCGCCGCCGCGCGGGGCCACAGGCGACGATCGCTCAGTGCGATCCCGAACGCGTGGCACAGATCTTGCGCGTGTTGATCGACAACGCAATCGCTCACACCCCGCCGGGTACCGGGATCATCGTGTCGGTCGCGATCGCCGGGCACGAGGCGCAGCTGGCAGTGCGTGACTTCGGGCCGGGCATCCCGGCCAGCGCCCGCGAGCGGATATTCGAGCCCTTCTACACCTCCGATGAGGGCCAGGGCTCGGGTCTGGGCCTAGCGATCGCGCACGAGCTCGCCGAGCGAATGGCGGGTGCGCTGAGCGTCGAGTCGACTCCCGGCCGGACGGTCTTCACGCTGAAACTGCCGAGATAGGCGAGGCGCCGCGCGATAGCCCGCCGCGTGTGCGCGCACGCGGGCGCGGCGGGCCGGATCACGACACGCATCCTCCCAGCGGCCCCCTCCGGTATGTTGCGCGCGTGCTCCAGCCAGTCGCCGTCGCCCACAAGACGCTTACGGACTACACCCATATATGCGGTCGCGAGCTGATCGATGAGATCCGCGAGCTCGCGGAGCCGCTGAAGGGAAGCCGCGTGGCGCACATCTCGGCGACTGCGTTCGGGGGCGGGGTCTCGGAGATTCTCTACACGCTGGTGCCGTTGATGCGCGACGTCGGCCTGGAGTGCGAGTGGCAGGTGATCTACGGCCGCGAGGAATTCTTCAACGCGACGAAGCTCATGCACAACGCTCTACAGGGCGCTCCGCAGGACCTGGACGAGCAGCAGTGGGAGACTTGGCAGCGCTACAACGAGATGAACGCGCGCGAGCTCTCGGGCGACTGGGACGTGTGTCTCGTGCACGACCCACAGCCCGCGGCGCTGTTCAAGCTGGTGCCGGAGAAGGCGAAGGGCTGGGTGTGGCGCTGCCACATCGATCTTTCGACCCCCAACCCCGAGACGATCGCGCGACTGCTGCCGTACATCGAGGACTACCCGCAGTCGCTCTTCCACATGGCCGACTACGTGCCCCCAGGGATGAACGGCCACGTCAACGTCGTGCCGCCGGCGATCGACCCGTTGACGCCGAAGAACATGGCGCTGTCTCCCGAAGACGCGGCGTACGTGTGCGGGCAGTTCGGGATCGACGTGGATCGGCCGCTGATGTGCCAGGTCTCGCGCTTCGATCCCTGGAAGGACCCGTTGGGCGTGATCGACTCCTACCGGATCGTCAAGGAGCGGATGCCCGACGTGCAGCTGGCGCTGGTCGGCTCAATGGCCAGCGACGACCCGGAGGGCTGGGATTTCTTCAACGCGACGATCGCCCACGCGGACGGCGACCCGGACGTGCACATCCTGAACAACTTCAACAACGTCGGCGCGATCGAGGTCAACGCGTTCCAATCGCACGCCGACGTGCTGATCCAGAAGTCAACGCGCGAGGGCTTCGGTCTGACGGTGGCGGAGGCGATCTGGAAGGCGCGGCCGTTCATCGGGGGCAATGTGGGCGGCATCCCGCTGCAGGTGGAGGATGGCGTCACGGGCTTTCTAGTGGACAACGCCGAGCAGTGCGCTGAGCGTTCGGTGGAGATCCTGCAGGACCCGGGCCTCGGCAAGGCGCTGGGGCGGCGCGGCAAGGAGCACGTGCGCGCGCACTTCCTCACGCCGCGCTATCTGCGCGACTATCTGAAGATCTTCAACGCGCTGCGGCAGTCGTGAGCTCGGCACCGGCACTGCGGGATCCGCTGGTGCTGGTGTCTAACCGGGGGCCTGTGACATTCGGACCCGGGGGCGAGGTGCAACGCGGCTCAGGGGGACTGGTGACGGCGCTGACGGGGTTGGCCTCGCACCGCGAGGCGGTGTGGATCGCCTCGGCGATGAGCGAGCAGGACGTGGAGGTCTCGCGCGAGCACGACGGGCGCGCGTTCGGCGTGCGCTCCCCGGCGGGCGGCGAATACCAGGTGCGCCTCGTGGCGAGCGACCCGGAGGCCTACGACCGCTTCTACAACGTGTTCGCGAACCCGATGCTGTGGTTCATCCAGCACTACCTGTGGGACCTCTCCAACGCACCGGACATCCGCCGCCACGAGATCGAGGCGTTCGAGTTCGGCTACAACGCGGTCAACGAGGACCTCGCGCGGGCCGTCGTGGAGGAGCTGGACGGCGCGCTGGAGCCGGTGGTGATGGTCCACGACTACCACCTCTACACCCTGCCGGACCTCGTGCGAAAAGCGCGTCCCGATGTCTTCCTCCATCACTTCATCCACATCCCGTGGACGCAGTCGGACGCGTGGCGGGTGCTGCCCTCGAGGATCCGCGAGGAGATCTTCACGGGCCTGCTCGCGAACGACATCATCGGCTTCCACACGCGCTCCTACCGGCGCAACTTCCTGCAGTGCTGCCAGGACCTGCTCGACCTGGAGGTCGACTTCGAGCGCGGCGCCGTGCGCTTCGGGGAGCGCGAGGTGTGGGTGCGGGCGTACCCGCTGCCGATCGACCACCGCGCGACCAGGCGCCTGGCGCAGGGCGAGCGGGTCCGTGAACTGGAGCGCGAGCTGCTGGCGCGCCGCCGCGACTTCCTGATCCTGCGCGTCGACCGGGCCGACCTCTCGAAGAACGTGCTGCGCGGCTTCTCGGCGTTCGATCTGTTCCTGGATCAGCACCCGGAGTTCTCCGAGCGGATTACGTTCATGGCACAGCTGATGCCCTCGCGGACGGACGTGCCGCAGTACGCGGAGTACCTGGAGCGGATCGAGGCGCTGGTGGCGGTCGTCAACCACCGCCACGGAACGCCGGATTGGATGCCTATTCAACTGAAGCTGCGCGACGACCTCGAGGAGGCGATGGCGGCGTACCGCCATTACGACGTGCTGCTCGTCAACGCGATGTTCGACGGCATGAACCTCGTCGCCAAGGAGGGGCCGATCGTCAACGAGCGCGAGGGTGTCTCGATCCTCTCGGAGAACACGGGAGCCCACGAGGAGCTTGGGGAGTACGCGCTGTCGGTCAACCCCTTCGACATCCAGGAGTTGGCGGACTCGATCTACGCCGCGCTGACGATGGCGCCCGAGGAGCGCGCGCGGCGGGCGAGCGGCCTGGTGCAGATTGTGACCTCGCGCGATCCGGGCGACTGGATCGATGAGCAGCTCGCGGACATCCGTGCAAAGGGGCGCTCACGGTAGCGCTGTTATCATCCGCCGCCGCGCGTCCCGATGCGCGCCAAAACGAGATGGCGCTACCCGCACCCACATATGACCTAGTGCTGCTGCTCAGCACCGAAGCGGAGGCTGACGCACGCGCGAAGATCGTCGCCGAGGCCAGCGCGGCCATCGGCGCGCAGGGAGAATTGTTGCGCCACGACACCTGGGGCGATCGCGCACTCAGCTATCCGATCTCGCACAAAGCGACCGCCGAATACCACCTGCTGCAGTTCCATGCGAGCACACCAGAGCTGCTGCGGGGCCTGGACCGCTCACTGCGGATCGCCGACGAGGTCGTGCGCTTTCGGATCGTCAAGCTCAAGCCGGGAACCCCGGAGGCTCCAGAGATGGTCGGCGCGGCCACCGCACCGGTCGGCCGACCGGCGGAGCCCGAGGCTGAGCCTGCCGCTGAGCCTGCCGCTGAGCTCGCCTGATCGCGATCCTGCGCTCGCGCGGTGGGGTCGTAATAAACTCGGAGAGATGAGCACTGTGGATCGCAGCGGTGGAGCGGCGAGCCGGACGGACGTGCTGCGGGCTTCCCCGCCGATGTTCGAGTCGCGGTTGCTCGACTTCTTTTCGCGCGTGCACCCTGTCGTACCGGTGCTGGTGTTTGTGCCCGTGATCGTGGCGATGGCGGCGTGGAGCCTCGCGGAGCTCAGCGTGGCGGGCACGCTCGGCCTGGTGGTCGGCGGGTATGCGCTGTGGACGCTGTTCGAGTACTGGCTCCACAGGATCGTCTTCCACTTCGAGCCGCAGGAGGGTCTTGGAGCGCGGATGCACTGGATCATCCATGGCATCCACCACGAGCACCCCAACGATCCGCTGCGTCTGGTGATGCCCCCGGCAGTCAGCGTGCCGCTGGCAGCGTTGGTGTTCGGCGCGCTCTATCTGATCTCCGGCGAGCGCTACGCGCCAGGGCTCGGGGCGGGCTTCTTCGCCGGCTACCTGGTCTACGACATGATCCATTACTACCTGCATCACTTCGCCCCGCGCGGCCGACTGGGGCGGATGCTGCGTGAGCGGCACATGCGCCACCACTTCCAGGACGACACGCGGGGATTTGGAATCAGCGCGCCGTACTGGGACGAGGTCTTTCGCACGTCCTCGCGCGGACGCGTTCCGAGCGGCGAACCTCGCAACTAGCGAGGTAGGCGGGCGACCACGAGAGTCGCGCCCGGGGCCAGGGTTAGACTCGAACGCCAAGCACAGCTACGACAAAGTCGCGCCTCGCGGACATGCCACGTCGAGACAGCGGAAAGGAACCAGCAAGATGGCGGCCACCAACATCAACCGGGTCGTATTGACCGGAAACCTGACGAGGGATCCCGAGCTGCGCTCGCTGCCGAGCGGCACCTCGGTCTGCGATCTGCGCATCGCGTGCAACACGCGTCGCAAGGATTCCGCCTCGGGCGAATGGATCGACAAGCCCAACTACTTCAACGTCAAGGTCTGGGGCGCACAGGGCGAGAATGCGGCCCGCTATCTCTCCAAGGGCCGGCCCGTCGCGATCGACGGACGCCTGGAGTGGCGCGAGTGGGAGACCCAGGAGGGTGCAAAGCGCCAGGAGATCGATATCATTGCCGACTCGGTGCAGTTCCTGGGCTCGCGAGAAGACGCCTCCGGTGGGGGCGGGTTCGCCGGCTCTGGAGCTTCTCAGGGTGGTGATGTCCCGGTCGACGACCGCGATTTCCAGCCGGCACCGGTCGGCGCCGGAGCAGGCGACGACGACATTCCGTTCTAGTCAGTGAGGTAGACAGCAGTGGCAAAGGCCCGTCGCAGCAAGCCGGCTCGCCGGCGAGAGAAGCGCAGTGGCACCGGGAGTACCCGGCGCAAGCCGTGCCAGCACTGCCGCGACAAGGTCGAGCAGGTCGACTACAAGGACGTCGTGTCGCTGCGCAAGTTCATCTCCGAGAAGGGCAAGATCCGCTCGCGCCGGATCACGGGCGCGTGCCGGCGCCACCAGGGTCAGATCGCGCGTGCAGTCAAGCGCGCGCGGGAGCTGGCGTTGCTGCCCTACGTCAACGAGGGCGGCCGTGACGACAACCCGCGTCGCGACCGCGGCGATCGCGACCGCGGCCGTTAGTTAGGAGGAGGTCGCGTGCCCGAGGCAATCCTTCTGCAGGACGTCGAGACACTGGGCGAGCAGGGCAACGTCGTCGACGTCTCGAAGGGCTACCTGCGCAACTACCTGATCCCGCGCAAGCTCGCGCAGCCGGCAACGCGGGGTGCGGTCGAGGCGGTGCGCCGCCGCCAGGAGGCGGCAGAGCGCGCAGAGCGCGAATACGTCGAGCGGGCGCAGGACAACGCGAACATGCTCAACCGGACGGTGCTGACGATCGCCCAGCAGGCCGGGGCCGACGGGCGCCTGTTCGGCTCGGTCACCGCACAGGACGTCGCGGAGGCGATCCGCGAGGCGCGCGGCCTGCGCATGGACAAACAGAACGTGCACCTGCCCGAGGCGATCAAGAACGTCGGCACCTACATGGTCGTAGTCGACGTCGTCGAGGGCGTCACCGCGACGGTCAAGACGATGGTCGTCGCCAAGCAGTAGTGCCGGTCGCCGGACGGCTGCCGGGAAGCTAGACGGGCCCAGCATTCAACGGGCCGAAGAGAGAAAGAGGCCGATGGGAGAGCCACCCGCGATATCGCTGCGGGGCGTGGTCAAGCGCTTCGGCGCGATCACAGCCGTCGACGGACTGGACCTGGACGTCCCGGTGGGCGTGTGCTTCGGCCTGCTCGGTCCCAACGGCGCGGGCAAGTCGACGACGATGCGGATGCTCACCGCGCAGGCGCGAGCGGACGAGGGCGAGATCGATGTACTCGGCTACGCGCTGCCGCGCGAATCCAAGCAGGCGCGGATCGAGATGGGAGTAGTGCCACAGCTCGACAATCTCGACGCGGAGCTGAACTGTCGTCAGGTGCTGGCGGTGTTCGCCCGGCTCTACCGCGTACCCCGTGCCGAGCGCGCCGCGGCGATCGAGCGGGCGCTGCAGATCGCGAACCTGGCGGAACGCGCAGAGACGCCGGTGAAAGAGCTCTCCGGGGGGATGCGACGCAGGCTGCTGGTCGCGCGTGGCCTGATCCATACGCCGCGGTTGGTGTTGCTGGACGAGCCGACCGTTGGTCTCGACCCGCAGGTGCGCCAGGAGCTGTGGTCGTTGATCGACCGCCTACGCAACGAGGGTGTGACGGTGCTGATGTCGACGCACTACATCGAGGAGGCCGAGCGGCTGGCGGACACTGTCGCCGTGATGTCGAAGGGGCATATCGTCGCCAAGGGCACCCCCGCGGAATTGGTCCTCGAGCACGCCGGCGAGCGGGTGCTCGAAGTGTACGGGCCGCCGGCGCGGCTGCAGGAGGTCGATGAGCTGGTCGACACGCACGGCTGGTCGAGCCGCCGCAGCGGCCCGGCGGTGGCGATCATGCGCGCCGAGACGCTCGATGGGCTGGCGCCCGAGGGCGTGCGCCGCCCGGCCAACCTCGAGGACGCGTTCGTGGCGCTGACTGGGCAGGAGATCGAATGAGCGCCTCCATGCCGAGCACGCCCGATATACCGCGACAAGCGGTCCCGACGCGGCAGCTGCGGCGCCTGGAACCGGCGGCACTCGCCGGCGTGATGAGTCGCGACGTGGCGATCTTCGGGCGCTACTGGAAGGCGACGACGTTCTCCTCGATCGTGCAGCCGACGATCTACCTGCTGGCGTTCGGCTTGGGGATCGGGACGCTGGTCAAGACCGTGGGGCACGTCAAGTACGTCGAGTACGTGGGAACCGGGGTGGTGGCGACGGCAGTCCTGTTCTCCTCGGCGTTCCCGGGGATGTTCAACACGTTCGTGCGCTGGCAGTTCCAGCGCACCTACGACGCGATGCTGGCGGCGCCCGTGGATGTCGAGGAGCTGATCACCGCGGAGGTGCTGTGGATCTCGCTGCGGGCGGGGGTCTATGGCGTGGCGCCGATCCTCGTGGCGATGGCATTTGGCCTGCAACCGTCCTGGGGCATGCTGCTCGTGCCGCCGATCGGGTTCCTGACGGGCTTCGGCTTCGCGTCCTTCGGCGTCGCGATCGCAGCGGTGGCGAAGACGATCGACAACTTCAACTACGTGACGAGCGCTGTGTTGACGCCGCTATTCCTGGTGGCGGGAACGTTCTTCCCCGTGTCCTCACTGCCGGCGGGTGTGCGCACGGTGGCGCAGTTCAATCCCCTATTCCATTGCGTGCAGCTGGTCCGCGACGCGTGCTTCGGAGGACTGGCCCCCGTGGACCTCTACCACGCGGGCTTCCTGCTGGTGTTCGCGCTCCTGATGTGGCGCCTGGCGGTCGCACAGCTCGGGCGCCGCTTGATCGACTGACCATTGTGCGAACATATGTTCGTGCCAGGTGATTTCCTCCGACATAGCGGCTTGACCGACGGAGCGCGGGTACAACCCGATCTAGACTCGCCAGGGCGATGAGCTCGGCCTCGACCACTAATGGGAGACGTAATGGGGCCGGTGACTCGCGACCGGGCCCCGGGGGCGTCATCGCACCACCACACAACCTCGAGGCCGAGCAGTCGGTGCTCGGCGCGATCCTGCTCTCGGACCGCTCGCTGTACGCGCTGGTGATCGAAGAGGGCCTGCGACCGGAGGACTTCTACCGCGAGCGCCATGGCCTGATTTACGACGCGATGCTCGCGCTCTACAACGAAAGCGAGCCGGTGGACGTGCTGACGGTCACCGATCGGCTACGCCAGCTCGGCAAGCTCGAGGACGCCGGTGGGTCGGCTGCGATCGACGAGCTCACGGGGATCGTGCCGGCGGCGGGACACGCCCGTCGCTACGCCCAGATCGTGCGCGAGAACGCGCTGCTGCGGCGGCTACTGGCCAGCACGTACGAGATTCAAGCAAGCGTCCTCGGTCACGACGCGCCGCCCCGGGAGCTCGTGGAGCAGGCGGAGAAGGCGATGCTGGAGGTCGCGCGCGACGACCGCCAGCAGGACTTCCGGGCGATCGAGGAGGTCCTGCACGAGGAGCTCGACAAGCTTCACCGTCTCTCGCTCGAAGGGACGTCGCTGACGGGGACACCGTCGGGCTTCAAGGACCTCGACGAGATCACCGGCGGCTTCCAGCCGGGGAACCTGATCATCATCGCGGCTCGCCCGGCGATGGGCAAGAGCGCGCTGGTCTGCAACATCGCGGAGAACGCGTCAGTCGAGCACAAGCGCCCGGTGGCGCTGTTCTCGCTGGAGATGGCCGAGGCGGAGCTGGCGCAGCGCTTCGTGGCCTCCCAAGCACGGATTAGGGGCGAGGAGCTGCGCAAGGGGCGCGTCGCCGAGCAGCGCTGGCCGAAGATCCTGGCCGCCAGTCAGCGACTGGCGGCAGCGCCGCTGTGGGTCGACGACTCCAGCGATGTCGGGATGCTGGAGATCCGCGCGAAGGCGCGGCGGCTGCACAGCCAGTGCGAGGGCGGCTTGGGGCTGATCATCGTCGACTACCTGCAGCTGATGCGCACCGACAGCCGCTACGACAGCCGCGTCACGGCCGTCGGCGAGCTCAGCCGCGGATTGAAGATCTTGGCGCGCGAGCTCGGCGTCCCGGTGATTGCGCTCTCGCAGCTGAGCCGCGCAGTGGAGACACGCCCGGACAAGAAGCCCCAGCTCTCAGACCTGCGCGAGAGTGGAAACCTCGAGCAGGACTCCGACCTCGTGATGTTCATCTACCGCGACGAGTACTACGACGAAGACTCCGAGCGGCCGGGCGAGGCAGATCTGCTGATCGCCAAGCATCGCAACGGGGCGGTCGGCAAAGTCACGCTGACCTTCCAGAAGGAATACCCCAAGTTCATGAACTACGCGGGCGAGCGCTACACGCAGTGAGCCGAGGCTCCGCGCGCGCTTGGCGGAGCCGTGACCCCCGTAAGATCCATAGCGAATGCCTGGAATAGTCATAGTCGGCGCCCAATGGGGCGATGAGGGCAAGGGGAAGATCGTCGATCTGCTCGCCGAGCACGGCGACGCCGTCGTGCGCTTCCAAGGCGGGAACAACGCGGGGCACACGATCGTGCGCGGCGAGGAGGAGTGGAAGCTGCACCTGATCCCCTCCGGGATCCTCTACCCGGGCAAGCGCTGCGTGATCGGCAACGGCGTCGTGATCGACCCGAAGGTGCTGATCGAGGAGCTCGACGGCCTGCGCGCGCGGCGCATCGACGTGAGCGGCTTGCGGATCTCAGCAAACGCGCACCTGATCATGCCCTACCACCTGCTGCTGGACTCTGCCGGCGAGGCAAAGCTGGGGCGCCTGCAGATCGGCACGACACGCCGCGGGATCGGGCCGTGTTACGCGGACAAGGCGGCGCGCCTGGGGATCAGGATGCAGGACCTGCTCGACGAGAAGATCCTCAAGAAGAAGATCGTCGCCGCGATGGAGCCAAAGCGCCTGTCGCTACGCCCATTCGAGCGCGACCCAACGCTGGACCTGCGCACAATGACCGAGGAGTACCTCACCTACGGACATCGCCTTGAGCCGCACATTGCGGACACCGCAAAGCTGATGTGGGAGCTGCTCGACGGAGGTAAGCGGGTGATCTTCGAGGGGGCGCAGGCGACGATGCTCGACATCGACCACGGCACGTATCCATTCGTGACCTCCTCCAACCCGGTGGCCGGCGCGGCATGCATTGGCGCAGGCGTGGGTCCGCGCGACATCGATGAGGTGTGGGGCATCGCAAAGGCATATGCGACGCGCGTCGGAGCGGGGCCGTTCCCGACCGAGCTCGACGACGCGATGGGCGAGCAACTGCGCCAGCGCGGGGGTGAGTTCGGTACTACGACGGGGCGCCCGCGGCGCACCGGCTGGCTCGACCTGGTGGCGCTGCGCTATGCGGCGCGCCTGAACTCGCTCTCGGCCCTGGCGATCACCAAGCTCGACGTGCTTTCGGGCATCGGTCCGATCAAGGTCTGCACGAGCTACCGCGGCGCCGAGGGCGCCGAGTTCGACAGCTTCCCCTACCACCAGACGGTGCTGCACCACACGACCGCGAAGTACACCGAGCTCGAGGGCTGGAGCGAGGACATCGGCGAGTGCCGCAGCTTCTCCGATCTCCCGCGCGGCGCGCAGGAGTACCTGGACTTCATCTCCGAGCACAGCGGCGCTCCGGTGGCGCTCGTCGGCGTAGGCCCGGGCCGCGATCAGGTGGTGTGGACGGACGCGGGACGAGCGACGATCGCAGCTAGTAACGGCAACGCGCCGGGCTAAGCCGCGGACTCTTCGCGGGCGAGTAGCGCCACGATCGCGTCAACGACGCGGGGGTCGAACTGTGTACCTGAATGCGCGAGCAGCTCGGCGGTGGCCTGCGAGGTGGCCATCGCGCGGCGATAGGAACGGGTGGTGGTCATCGCGTTGAAGGCGTCGCAGGTCGAGATGATGCGCGCCTCCAGCGGAATCGCGTTGCCACGCAGGCCATCGGGATAGCCGCCACCGTCCCAACGCTCGTGCGAGGAGCGCACGATCTGGCCGACCTCGCGCATGAAGCCACCGACGCGCTCGAGCATCTTCTGTCCCTCGATCGTGTGAGTCTTGATGATCTCCCACTCGTGCTCGTCGAGCTTGCCGGGCTTGTTGATGATCTCCTTGGGGACCGCGATCTTGCCGACGTCGTGCAGCAGAGCGCCGAACTCGACGTTGCGTCGCGCGGCGGCGTCGAGACCGAGCTCGGCGGCGACGTCGAGAGCGAGTCGCACGACGCCCTTGCAGTGCTCGCCGGTGTAGGCGTCATCGGCCTCGACCACGTCACCCAGGACGAGCGCGGTTCCACGGTAGGCGTCGCCGAGCTCGATCAGTTGCTCCAAGCGAGCTCGGCGTTCGCGCGAGAAGACACGCAGGAGCCCAAAGAGGGGAGCAATCAACAGCACGGCCCAGTCGTGCTGCGCCGCGGCAAGCGCAACGGCGAGTCCGAGCGGGGCGAGCGCGAGATCGATCAGATAGACCTCGCGCACCTCGACGGCGAGCTCGCGGATCGAGATTCCGCCGCAAAGCCTCTCCCTGAGCGCGCTGGCGGTGAAGTCGCCGACGAATTGCGCGAGCAGCGCGAGCAGCAAGAGGAAGGGCTTGGCGTCCGGTCGCGGTTCGCCGGCGAGCAGCAGCACGACAGCGGGGCCGAGCGCGAACCAGCTGTTGGCGGGCACACTCAGCAGACGGCTGGGCGATACGCGCCGCGCCAGCACGGCGGGCAGCATTCCGAGCACGAGCGCGACCGCGACCAGCAGTGGGGCCAGAGCGACGGGCACCGAGAACAGCAGCGGCACGAACACGACCTGCGTGGGCACAGTGAAGCCAGATCCGACGTCGATGCGAATGTGCCCCGCGACGGCCAGGCTGAGCACGTAGAGGCCGGCAAGCGGCAGCGAGAGCGACGGCCGCCCAGAGTATGCGAGGAGCAACCCGAGGGCGATACACAGAAACCCGCCCCCGACGAGCAATTCGCCGCGGCGCTCGGCAAGGCCCATGCGCTGCCCCTCGCGCAGGAAAGAGGTGCGCGCGCGCTCGGACTCGATAATTGCGTACGCCGACACTGCATTACCCCCGTCTGTGCGACACGGTCAAGCCCCCTGAAGCCCTATCGCCACACCCCGCGACGGGCTTGAGAGGACGGCACAAGCCCTAGAGCACAGAAGTTCGGCAAGCGGAATTTGCTCGCATGAGGCCGAAAAAATCGCGTGACTGGAACTTAGGGATAGACGCTGTTCATACATGCGTCCAACCCTTCTCCACGCGAGCGCAATCGCGCCCCGCGCTTGCCGAGAGACCGGGCGACAGGCAAACGTAAACCGAAAAGGGCAAACTCGCCGCGAGGCGGGGACGCAAAGCCAGAGGTCTCCACAGGAGATGGCTCAGCTGCCGGCCGACCGACACGGAGGCTCTTGTGTTCTCGTACCCTTTCAGGTTCCCTTACCCGGGCCAGCGCGGCCCGGTTTCACAGCTCGGCGGCGCCACCGATGAGCACCCACGCGCAGCCCATGCCGGAGCGCTGGTGCTCGGGGTCGTGCTTACGGCTACCGCAGCGCTCTGCCTCGCGGCATCCTCCGCGCAAGCGGCGCTGCTGAGCACTGGCGCGTGCAACGGCGCCTCGCTCGGGCAGCCATTCGCCCACTGGGGCGACACAAGCCCTTATGAGCTCGCCTCCCAGGGAGACTTCGAGGGCTCGATCTCGCAGTGGACGTTAGGCGGACGCGCCAGCCGAACGACCGGAAGTGAGACCTTCGGCGTCACCGGCACAGTGGGCGGCTATTCGCTGGAGCTTCCCGCTGGCAGCTGGGCGCAGTCTCCTTACACGTGCGTGAACGCCAGCTATCCGACGTTTCGCTTCTTCGCGCGCGGTGGCGGATTGCTCTCGACTCTCTCCGTCGCGGTGGTCTACAAGACGGCGCTCGGAACGGTCGCACTGCCGCTGGGTGTAGCGGCGCCGGGTGGGAGCTGGCAACCGACGGCGCCAATGCTGACCGGTTCGGTGGTCGCGGGGCTCCTATCCGGCGGCACGGCCCAGGCGGCGCTGCGCTTCACGGCGCTCACCGGCAGCTCCCAGGTCGACGACGTCTACATCGATCCGCGCATGCGCTAAACCCGAAGTGGCATAGTGTGCTGTTGAAGTAGTACACTTTGCCTCATGAGCAGCCTCGCGCGCCGCGCCGTGCTCCCCGCCAGGAACGCGATGGAGGAAGTCGGCGACATGATGCTGCTGACCGCCCGGACGATGGGGAGCGCGCTGCGCCCCCCATATCCGTACGGTGGGGAGTTCGTCGCGCAGTTCCTGTTCACGCTGCGGCTGTGCTGGCTGCCGCTGTTGATCTCAACGGTCGCGATCAACTACGGCGCCGCGGGGTTGCAGGCCGCGAACATCCTCACGATTCTTGGCGCGCTCGACCGGCTCGGTGGCTTCTTCGTGCTCGCCGCGGTACGCGAAATCGGCCCGCTGATCACCTCGGTTGTGCTCGCCGGGGCGGCGGGCACCGCGATCACCGCCGACCTCGGAGCGCGCAAGATCCGCGAGGAGCTCGACGCCCTGCAGGTCCTCGGCGTCGACACCGTCAAGAACCTCGTCGTGCCGCGCTTTCTCGCGCTGATGCTCGTGACGGGACTGTTCAACATCTACGCGGTCCTGTTCGGCATCTTCGGCGGACTACTCGCAGCAGCCGTCAACCACGCGCCGCTCGGACCTTTCTGGACGACGTTCTTCGTGAATAGCTCGACGACCGACCTGTGGGGCTCGACGCTGAAGACCGCCGTATTCGGAGCGATCATCGCGATCGTGTGCTGCTACAAGGGCATGACCGCCTCCGGCGGCGCGGAGGGCGTGGGGCGCGCCGTCAATCAGGCCGTGGTGACTTCGTTCCTGGGGATCGGCGCGTTCAACTACGTCTTCAACCAGATGCTGCTCGCCACGCACCCCAATATCCTGGTAATCAAGTGAACGCGATGCTCGCCGCAACACGCGAGTGGATGTCGCTCACAGGCGAGCTCGGGCGCTTCATGGGCGAAGTGATGCGCCATGTGTACGGGTTGCGCGTGCTGCGCTTCTTTGGCGAGACGCTGCGCCAGGCCGGCATCCTCGTGGTCTCCTCGACGCTCGTGATCTGGGGGCTCGTATTCATCACCGGACTGAGCACGTGTGGCATCGAGGGCGCCTACTTCACGCTCGCCGCCGGCGCCCCGGCGTATGCCGGAGTGTTCGCGGCTTGGTGCGACCTGCGCGAGGCGGTCCCATATGTGTTCGGCTACATGATGGCCGCGAAGGTCGGCACCGGCATCGTCGCCGAGCTGGGCGCGATGCGGATCTCCGACGAGATCGATGCGCTGGAGGTGATGGGTGTGGACTCCGTGACCTTCCTGTGCGCGACCCGCCTGCTGGCGGCGTGGATCGTGCTGCCCTTCATGTATCTCGCTGGCCTTGGAGCTGCCTATCTCGCGTCTTATATAGCGGTCGTGCAGCAGGTCAAAACGGTCTCCCCTGGGGGCTTTCTGCTGATCTTCTGGCAGTACCAGAATCCGCCCGACTTGCTGTTCAGCCTGATCAAGGGGATGGTGATGGCCACAGCGATCGTGCTCGTCGGCTGCTACTACGGCTACAAAGCCAGCGGTGGTCCGGTGGGGGTGGGCACGGCGACTGCGCGCTCAATGGTCCTCAACCTCGTGCTCGTGAACTTGATCGGCATGCTCGGAACGCAGGTCTTCTGGGGCGCGAACCCGCGCGCGCCAATCGGTGGATAAAGCGCCTTCGGCGGCAGCTTCGCCATGGGGCGGCCACCTGCTGAGAGGCGGTTTGCGCCCATCAATGCCCCGTCAACCCGCCAAGCCGTGTTTCTTACTTCAACTTTTGCCGCGGAGGCGTCTGGACCGCCTCGTTTTGCAGGGATTTTCGAGACAATCGTGCCAAGCGCGTTGGATCTCTGATACCTGGCTCCCCGCGCGCTCTTGACGGGCTTGACGAAATCGGATAGCTCTATTTAGACGCGCTATCCAGGCATTAGGGCTGCCCGCATCGAGCCCTGGTCGTCGGAGAGCACATGAGAAAGGGAACAGTGGGAAGCGCATGTGCAGTACCAGGAACGGTGCGGGGTGTCCGCCCAGCGGCCAACACCGCAGTCAGATAAATCGAGTGTTGACTAAAAGGGGCTGAAACGTGACGGTTAGAAAGGGCATTCTGCTGCTGACGATGGTGATGGCTTTGGCGCTCGGCACCACGGCAACGGCGAGCGCGAGTCCGGCATGGAAGTTCAATGGGACCGAATTGAGCGGTTCCGAAACACTGGTCGGCGCTGCGACGAGCAGCAGCATGACGATCCCGGGCGTGACGACCGAATGCAAACACTTCCTCTACAACATGAAAATTTCCAACAGTGGCGGAAAAGGCAAAGGCGAAATCACCGAACTCCCACTGTTTGAATGCACCACGAAAACCGCGGGCTGCACCGTTGCGAGCATCGAAGCCAAGAAACTTCCCTGGTCGACGCACCTGACCTCGGCGTGGGGCAACAACTACCTGATCGTCGAAGGCATCAACGTCGAAGTCGTCTATGGCGGTGGATCGTGCGCCTACGCGGGAATCCCGATCACCGTCAGCGGCAGCGCCGGCGGAATCGTTGAAAACAGCACCGAAACCGCGACGTTCAACAACGGAACGATCGTCGCGACCGGCACGGGCCTGTGGGTAGGGTTCGCGTGGGTCGAATGGAATGGTGTCTTCCCCTCCGAAGCCTTCACGACGCACCGCGAACAGGCGCTCAGCGTTTCCTAGCTCCCAAGCTATAGGCGATTGAAATCAGGACGGAGGCCGGTGATCGCATGGTGCGGTCACCGGCCTTCGCTTTGCCGGGGGAGGGATTGCGTCAGCGGCTCAACCGGCCGGCAGCTTCAAGCGATGAGTACGGGCGATCTGTTCGGCCATCTGCTCGTCGACGCCGACCTCCTCGGCAACCGTGCGCCAGCCCGCGACGACGTCGCTGACCTCGGCGAAGACGGCGGCGGCGCGACCGCGCGGCAGACCCGCGACGCCGGCGACCGCCCGTAGATCGGCGACGCTGAACCCGTCGCGCTTGCCGTTGATCGACATCTGGTGCGAGTCGAGCCAGAGGTTGCCCGGCTTCCATGCCCAGACGAGGTCGTATGCCGGCGCGAGCGACCATGCCCCCTCGCGATCCATAAGGAAGGCCACGTTCTTGACGTGGTCATCTTGGTTGCGGGCCACGACATTGAAGACCATCCGCCGGAACTGCTGCTCGGCGACGGGCGTCCCGAGCCCCAACCGGCGGATGAGCAGCAGGAGCTGCTCGTAGCTGTATGTGCCGGGCTCGTTGTAACTGACGTGCTCGAGCGCCCCAGCGGTCTGCATGTGCAGCTTGCCACCCCCGTCGGGTCGGTCGAAGCGACGCGTCATGAAGTGCCGCCGGCCGTTCTCCTCCAGGAGCCTGCACTCGGTCATCTCGATGCCGGCGGCGCGGGCCAGCTTCGAGTAGGCGTACTCGACCGCGCCCCAGCCCTGAGGGTCTGTGAGCCCGTGGTCGCCGGCACGCTTGACGCCGTCGAACTTCAGCAACCAATGCCGGAAGCCCTCGCCGACCTCGACCTGGCCTGAGCGAACCTGGCCTGTGACGTCGTTGTAAGCGATAAACGCCTTTGGTCGCGCTCCGCCCGCGGAGCTCCCGACAGCCAGGATCGCCTTCATGGCCTCCTCGTCGGGGTTTTCGCTGAGCTCGGCGACGAACTCCTGACGCTGTGCGAGCACCTCGCTGGCGAGTCGCACGAGCGCGGCGACTTGGAGGTCTCCCCCAGCAGGAGCCCTGGGCTCGTGGGCCGGCTGGAACTGCAGAGCACCAATGCCGCGCGCCCCGACGTAGCAAAGCCGCTGTACTACGTCGAAGCTGGAGGGCGCGCGCCCCTGCGAGGCCAGCCAGGCGTTGACGAGCGCCGTGCCCCAGCGATCGGGTAGCGCGTCGGCAAGCAGGCCGGGAAGACCGCTGAAGGCGTCCTCGGGCAAGCCGGGGAAGCTGTAGGTCTGCGTGCGCAGCGGCATCTGGGCCGGCGCGATTTCGATGCCGCTACGCACGAACGCGGGGTCGTATTGAAACGTCGCGTAGCGCGCACCCTCCTCGATCGAGACCGCCGCGATCCGCGATCCCCACAGGGTCACGGCGGCGACGGTCATGCGGGTCCGCCCGGCTCATCGCCCCACCTCCACGGCCGGTCCTGGGGGTCAGCGGTGGACGCGCGCCGCGCCCGCGCGCGCCTGCGCGTCTTGCGCTGCTCGCGCTCCAGCTTGGCCAAGGGGAGATCGATCGACTGGGGCACCGCACCGTCGAGGCCGCCGAGGAGCTCTAGGGCGCGCAGCAGCTTGATCATCGACGTCATCTGAATCGACTCCCCCCGCTCCGCGCGCTGCACAGTGGCCTGTCCGACCCCCGCCCGGGAGGCCAATTCGGCCTGAGTCCAGTTGCGCTCGAGGCGGTGGCGCGCGAGCCTACGACCGAGCTCGATGAGCACGGCCATGTCGGTTAGTAGTCCGTCGATATCCATCTGATATGAGCACTTAGAGGCTAAAAGTGCAGTAATACATCTTATCTGATGGGAGTATAGCCTAGGGGAGGATAGCCACATCACTAATGATGCCTAAACCGTCTTTAGGCCCACAAAGCATCACTATCGATGGATAGGCATCTTTGCCTTCCGCTGCTCTAGTCGGAAAGCCGCGGCAGAGCGCCGAGCCACAGCGAAGTAGTGGGCCGTGCTGGAATCGAACCAGCAACCTTGGGCTTAAGAGGCCCCTGCTCTGCCAATTGAGCTAACGGCCCGCGAGGGCGTCCATCGGGGCGGCGCGCCCTGGAGAGGCAAGCATTCTAGCCGTCGCGGTCAGAACACGACTGTGCGGCCGCCGTCCACGATCACACGGTCATCGACGTGCAGGGCGACGGCGCGCGCGAGCACTACGCGCTCGATGTCGCGTCCGACGCGTTCGAGCTCGGTGACGCTCATGCGGTGGTCCACGCGCTCGACGCCCTGCTCGATGATCGGGCCGCCGTCGAGCTCCGCGGTCACGTAGTGCGCGGTCGCCCCGATCAGCTTGACGCCGTGCTCGCGCGCGCGCCTGTAGGGCTCGGCGCCGGGAAAGGCGGGCAGGAACGAGTGGTGGATGTTGATCACGGGCGCCCCCAGACGATCCAGGAAGTCGCCGCTGAGGATCTGCATGTAGCGCGCGAGCACAACCACATCAGCGGCGCCCTGCAGAATTCCCAGCATCTGCCCCTCGGCTTGCGTCTTGTGTTCGCGCTCCACCGGGACATGGTGGAACGGGAGCCCCAGCGCGCGAACCTCGCCTTCGAGATCGGCGTGATTGGAGAGAACCGCTACGACCTCCGCCGGTAGCTCTCCGCGGCGCCAGCGCCACAACAGGTCGACGAGACAGTGGTCGTGACGCGAAACCAGGATCGCGAGCCGCGGGCGCCAGCCCCAGAAGCGCAGCTCCCAGTCCATCTCGAAGCGCTCGCCGACTTCCGCCGCGAAGCGCTCGCGCAGGCGCTCCTGTGCTGTCGCGGAGTCGAGCGCGCCCTCCAGGAAGAACTCGGTGCGCAGGAAGAAGCGACCGCCCGTGGGGTCCGAGGAGTACTGGTGGGAGGACACGATGTTCGCGCCCTGTTCGAACAGGAAGCCCGAGACCGCCGCCACGATCCCCGGGCGGTCGGGGCAGCCAATCAGTAGACGCGCAGTGTAGTTCGGCGCGTCCACACCGCGCTATTTTGTGGTCGACGTGCCTGCGGGAGCGCTCCCGGAAGCTTTGAGCACCGTCTTTTTCCCGTTGATCGTCGTCGTGTACGACCCGCTGGGCACTGGTGTCCCCGACGACGTCGTCGCTCCGGCCGATGTCGTCGCTCCGGCCGACGTCGTGCCGCTGGGATTCTTCTTGAGCGCTTCCAGGTACGTCTTGATCTGCTTGCGCTGTCCCGCCGGAGCGAGCTCGACAGCCTTACGCGCAGCCAGATCCCCCTGGCCGGGATTGTGGGCCTCGTATGAGTACTGCGCCAACGCCGAGTACAACGCGGCGCTGGGCGGTTTGGAGGGGATCACGATCTGCAGAGCCGCGACCTCTTCGGGGGGCTGGTTCAGGCCTTCTTCTCCATAGACCGTGAGCATCCGCTGCGCCAACGTCGGGTTCGGGTTGCGCGGCACGAGCTTGAGGTAGGTGTTCCACGAGTGCGAGATCTGATTGAGGTATTGCTTGCCCTTGCTCGTGAACTGCCCAGTCGTCGGGTCCGAATAGGCTTCTTCGCCGGCCTGGTGCAGCTGCGCTTCGGTCAGCGCCACCCACGCCTTCGGGTTGCTCGGTTCGCGTTTGACGCGCTTCTGCGCGGCAGCCACCTTGGCCGCGAAGCTCGCGCTATTGGCGCCGTTGTTTTCGGTAAGCGCGTTGAACAGGCCGCCGCCTCCGCCGCCGACTCCGACTCCAAAGCCGACGAACCCGAGCAGGAAGATCAGCGCGAGTCCCAGATAGATGGCCTGCACGGTTCGGCGTCGACCGCGGCCTCTCAGGTCGAAGAGCATCAGTCGGACAACTCCGTGTCGATGTGGTCGATTATCGCGCTCAATTCAGGATCCTCGTGCTCGCTCGCAACCGCCACCGGCGGGCCGCCCGCGCCGCCCGGAAGCGGCGCCTGGGGTTCCCCGGGACCCTCGTCCCAGGGCGGTGGATCCTGCGGCGGATCTCCCGTTTCCCACGCCCTCTCCCGCGCAGCGTCTCGTCGCGCCACGAACGATGCCACCAGGATACTCGCCTCGTAGAGGATGTAGAGCGGAATCGTCTCGAGCAGCAGCGTGATCGCGTCGCCCGGGAGAAATGCCGCGACGGCGGCGCACGCGACGATCGCGAAGCGCCTGCCGCGACGTAGCTGTGCCGGCGTCACGAGCCCCGCGCGCGTCGCCCCGACAATTGCAACCGGCACCTGGAAGACCAACCCCATCGCCAGGATCACGGTCGCCGCGAACCGGTAGTACTGGTTGGCCTGCACCATCACTTCGAACTGACTGCTGTTGAAGTTCTGCAGGAAGCGCACCGCGGCGGGCATCACGACGAAATACCCGAACAGCGCGCCGGCCGCGAACAGGAACGGCACCGACGCCAGCAGCGGCCGCACGGCCCGTCTCTCACTTGGGCTGAGCGCAGGCAGCACGAACCCGTAGAGCTCGAAGAGGATCACCGGCAGCGAGAAGATCAGCGCGAACACGAGCGTCACCGTCAGCGTCGTCGTGAACGGCTCGCCGATTCCGAGCGTTACGGGCTTTTTGCCCTGCGGGACGCGCGGGATCTTCGCGACGTCGGCGCGCAGGCGCGGGATCGTCGCCGCCAGTTGCGCGCGGGTCGCCGCGGGCAGGCCGCTGGCGGGTGAGCTGAGGGTTCTCGCGAGCGCTTCGGTGTCGTGCGCCACTTTGATCACACCCTGCTGGGCAAGCGCCGTCTGCCCGAGCGGCCCTTCGCCTTTACTGACCTGCTTCTGGGTCTGGTGCTCCAGGGGCTTGTTGATCAGCCCGAGCAGCGCGTGGTTCTGCCAGAAGCAGACCCCGAACGCGATGGCAAGCGCGATCCCGCCCACGATCAGGCGTGTGCGCAGCTCGTCGAGGTGCTCGACGAGGCTGAGCCGATCCTCGTGGCCGATCGTGCGAATCGCGGTGGCCATGCGCTTCTGAAGCTAGCACCGTCGCCCATTCGCGGCCGCGCTGCGGGCAAGCCGCGTCTGATCGTGGGTCATCCGGCCAACGGGCTGCACAAACCTCGGCATTCCTGGCCACGCGCTAAAGACGGTGGCGGGGAGCGTCGATGACTGCGACGAGGAATCCAAGATGCACACCGACGACAGCCATCACCGCGCCCGCCACCACGTGCGCCTGCCCAGCGGCAGGCAGATCGAGGTCGTCTATCTCGATAACCCGCTGCCGCCCGCACTGGAGAGCGCCGCGCGCGAGCAGCGCACGGACCCCACCACCGAGCCGCTACACGTCTGCTTCTACTGCAGCGGGGAATTCGTCCACCCGATCGACTGGTCGGAGGCCGGCCCCAGCCAGTGGCGCATCCTGCTGCGCTGCCCGGAGTGCGAGGCCACGCGCGAGGGTGTCTTCGAGCAGGAGGCCGTCGAGCGCCTCGACGACGAGCTCGACCGCGCCACCGGCGCGCTGCTGAGCGACCTGCAGCGCGTCACGCACGCCAACATGGCCGAGGAGATCGACCTGTTCGTGCGCGCGCTCGAGGCCGACCTGATCGCGCCGTCGGACTTCTGAGCACCACAGGGCGCCGCAGCAGCGCCCGGCTGCGCCTAGCGGTAGCGCTCCACGACGGCGTCCGCCACGAGATCCAGCAGCGCCGCGCGCTCGCGCGGCAGCAGCTTTGGCAGCGCCGCCTTGGCTTCCGCGACGAACGCCAACGCCCGCGCGCGCGCCTCGCGCAGGGCTCCGGTGGCCGCGATCCGGTCGCACAGCTCGGCGGCCTCCTCCGGCCCCCGCAGCGAGGCGAGGTCGAGGGTCGCGAGTCGCTCGTCGCGCTCCTGCGCGAGGATCAGCGGGAGCGTGACGGTTCCGTCCAGCAAGTCCGTCCCGCGCGTCTTCCCGGTGCGCTCCACCGGCCCGGAGACATCAAGCACGTCGTCTAGGAGTTGAAACGCGAGCCCGATACGCCGCGCGAACGCACCGAGCCCGTCGGCAAGCGTGCCCGCTGGCCGCCCCGCGGCGCGGGTACCGCCGGCGACAAGCGCACCCAGGCGGCACGCCGCCTCGAATAGCGCTGCCGTCTTGAGCTCACAGCGGCGCAGGTAGCGCTCGACGGCGACCCGCGCGGCGTAGGCGTCCTCGCGCTGTAACAGCTCCCCGGCCGCCAGCGCCGAGCTGGCGTCGGACAGCGCGCGCAGCTGCTCGAGGTCGCCGTTGCGCGCGAGCTCCGCGAATGCGCGCGAGAACAGCAGGTCGCCAGTCGCAATCGCCGCGCCACGGCCCGCGTCCGCCACGACCGTCGGGTGCCCACGCCGCAGCTCGGCGCCATCGATCACGTCGTCGTGGACGAGCGTCGCCGAATGCACGAGCTCCACCGCGACGGCTGCCCGCACGAGCGCCTGCTCGCTGTCTGCCCTGTCTGCCGAGGAGCCTCCGTGTGCCTGCGGTCCCCCAGCCGCTTCGCAGGCGAGCACGACCAGCAGCGGGCGCAGCCGCTTGCCTCCGGCCGCCACCGTCGCCGTCGCGTGGGCCGCAAGTGGAACGCCTGCCTGCGAGGTCACGTGCTCGAGATGCTCCTCGGTGTCGCGCATCCGCTCCTGCAGCCGGGGCCCGCCGCGGCGCATGATCTCCGCAACCGCATCCTCGTCCTCGGCCGCCGCTCGCGGCAAAGTGCTGCTCACCGTATTCATAATGGGCCATCCGGGGCCACGGTGCCAACATGGATCGCGACGATCCCGCCCGCGGTCAACACACACCGCACCCCCTCGATCCCCGCGCGGCGCATCTCCGCCGCGAGCGCCTCGGGACCCGGCCAGCGCTTGACTGAGTTGGGGAGGTAGCTGTATGCGGCAGCGATCCCGACGCGCTCGTCCCCGCCGCGCGCGCGCGTGTCGCGCGCGGCCGCGCGCGCGCGGCGGGCCGGCAGAAGACGTGCAAGCGCCCCCACCCCGCCCACGAGCGCCCCCAGCAGCGGCACGACGCGATCGAACCACAGCCGGTAGAACAGCGATAGCGGCGGTCTGCGTGGAGTCGTGAACTCGAGCACCATGACCTTGCCGCCGGGGCGCACGACGCGCGCCATCTCGCTCAGGCCGCGCGCCAGATCGGAGAAGTTCCGCGCTCCGAAGCCTACCGTGGCGACGTCGAAGGAGCTCTCCTCGTAGGGCAGCGCGAGCGCGTCCCCCCACTCAAACCGCACGCTCGCGCCTCCTGTCGCGCCGCCCCGCGCCGCGCGGTCGGCCTTCTCTTTCGCGCGCGCCAACATCCCCTCCGAAAAGTCGCTGCCCACGACCTCACCGCCCAGCGCCACGCGCCCCGCGAGCTCAAGCGCGAGGTCTCCGGTGCCGGTGGCGACGTCGAGCACGCGATCGCCAGGACCGACCCCCGTCAGATCCACGGCGCGCTCACGCCAGCGATGGTGCAGGCCGGCGGTCATCGCGCTGTTGAGCGCGTCGTACACGACGGCGACGCCGTCGAACATGCTCCGCACCTGGGCCGCCTCCAGTTCCCCGGCGGCGGCACCTCGCTGAGGAGCCATCGCAGCCCTTACTTCAGCTGCGAGAGAAAGTCGACCGCAGCGTTGAACTTCTGCGGCGGAAGATGCCTGAACGACGGCATCGGCGCCGTCGGGTTCACGAGCGTACGCGCGATCCCCTGGCGCGGGATGCGCGCGCCGATGTGGGTCAATTCGGGACCCGGCCCGTTGTTGCCGTTCTCGCCGAGTTTGTGACACGCCAGGCAGCCCGACTGCGCGACCACGGCGCGGCCGACTTCGAACTGAGCGAGCGTCTTACCGCCGGCCTGCTTGACCGCTGCGGGCGTCTCTATTTCCACCGCCGTCGGCGCTCCCGTGCTGGCGCCCTCCCACGTCAGGAAGGCCATCGCCCCGATTACGAACAGGCCGGTGATCGTCGCGATCGGCCGGCGCTCAGGCCGGCGCTCGGGCCCGCGGTCGTAGAACGGCAGCAGGAACAGCAGGATCATGCCTAGCGTCGGAACCCCGATCGTCGCGAGCGGCACGAGGCTCGGCGGCTTGATCACGCGCAAAACCTCGAACAGGAAGAAGAAGTACCACTCCGGCCGCGGCACGTAAGTGGTCGTCGTCGGATTCGCCTTGGAACCGAGCTCGGCTCCAAGCACAAGCGACATCGTGATGATGCAAGCCATCACGACGCACGCCATCAGCGAGTCCTTCGCGACCGCGTAGGGGAAGAACGGTTTCCCCTTCGCCTTCAAGATCGAGTACTCGCGGAGGTACTCCTCCTTCTCACGCTGATTCATCGCGCCGCCCCCACTCGGGCTGCGCCGGAGACCCGCCTCGGCATCGTCATACCTCCGACTCGCGCAACTCGGGGTCTTTCTCGGCTTTGCTCCACGGCGGAGCGGTCGTGCCGAGCTTGGCCACCAGGTAGAGGTGCGCGCCGATCAACGCCGCGATCAGCCCAGGGACGAGCAGCATGTGGATCGCGTAGAAGCGCGACAGCGTCGTCGCGCCGAATTCCGGGCCCCCGCGCAGGAAATCGCTGAGATAGGGCCCGAGCAGCGGGCCGGTGCCGTTGATGTTGACGCCGACGATCGTCGCCCAGTACGCGCGCTGGTCGAACGGCAGCAGATAGCCAGTGAACGACATCACCATCGTCAGGATCAGCAGCACGACCCCGATCACCCAGTTGAGCTCGCGCGGGTACTTGTAGGCGCCGAAGAAGAACGTGCGGCCCATGTGCAGGAAGACCAGCACGACCATCACCGTGGAGCCCCACTTGTGCATCCCGCGCACGAACTGCCCGAGGAACACCTCG
>DASXOX010000110.1:0-1647 GCA_036493975.1 Solirubrobacteraceae bacterium | reverse complement strand
CCGGGCACCAACCGGAATAGCTCCTCGAACATCGCGGCGAACTCGCGCGGCATCGTGTAGCCCACGGTGTCAGCCACGTTGATCGTCGTCGCACCCTCATCGAGCGCGACCTGGATCACCTCGGCCAGGAACTGCACGTCCGAGCGCGACCCATCCTCGGTTGAGAACTCAACGTCCTCGGTGTACTCGCGCGCTTGTGCCACGGCCGCGCGAACCTGCCCCTTGACATCCTCGCGCGTTGTTTGCAGCTTGTGCTTGATGTGAATGTCGCTCGTCGCGATAACCATGTGAATACGCGGACGCTGAGCGTCGCGCACGGCGTTCCACACAGCTTCGATGTCCTGACTGACAGTGCGCGCCAGGCCGCAAATCACGGGCCCTTCGACCTCGCGCGCGATCGCCTGCACCGACTCGAAATCGCCGGGCGAGGTAATCGGGAAGCCCGCCTCGATCACATCGACGCCGAGGCGCGCAAGCTGATGAGCGATCTCCAGCTTCTCAGTCTTGTTCAGCGAGATCCCCGGCGACTGCTCGCCGTCGCGCAGCGTCGTGTCGAAGATCAGTATGCGGTCGGATTCGCCGCGCCCGCGTGAGGTACTGCCCGCCGAAGCGTCCACCATGTCGTGCTCCTTCTCTCGCTTTGTCGTTTCCTCTCTGCTGGGTATGCGGCTACGCGGCCGCCACGCGCTATTCCCCCCGAGGGGGGAGCAGGAGAAGCGAGAGAAGCGAGTTCTGCAACGACATCTGCGACGGAGGGTAGCACCGGCCGCCGGGGACGGGCCGCGCCGCCCGGCCGCGCGTCGCAGGTGCATCTCCGAGGCGGGATTCGAACCCGCGACCTTCGGGTTATGGGCTGGCTCATGTGGGAGTTAGCTGAGATGGATTTGGCTCTGTAGAGCTAAATCACGTCCAGCAGATTTGCCCAGTTTCGCTCAGATTGGTACGAAAATTGGTACGAGACCCATCCTGTGAGGAATGGTGTTTTGCCCGACCTGCGCGAGGCACGAGCGAAGCTTACGGAGCTCCGATAGTTCCGTAAGGATAGGTCGCTATCCTTACAAAGACTCGTCGCCTCTGAAAGGAACGCATGCCAGCTGCGAGGGCGAACACGATCGCCCAGTCAGACGCGCCCAGGCCCCTGGGCCATCATGAAGACCGCTACTGGCCGGCCGATCCGACGGCCCCTCCCGGCGGTCAGCGGGGAGGGTCTTACCAAGTGTTTGTGCCCGACCCGATCGCAGAGCGCGAGTTCCCGCTCGACGGCGAGTCGATCAGTGAGATCGTGGAGGCGAGTAAGGCACTCGGACATCTCCAAGACACACGTCTTCAGGTGACTTCGCTCGCAGCGCTGGCGCGCAACTTGCTGCGCTCTGAGAGCGCGGCCTCGTCGCGCATCGAGGGCGTGAAGATCTCCCACAAGCGGCTGGCGCGCGCCGCGTATGCACGCGCCGGCGGGCGGCGGGGCGACAATCGAGCAGCCGAGGTGCTCGGCAACGTTGAAGCGATGGAGCGCGCGATCGACCTCGGCGGCAAAGCCGATCCACTGACGGCCGATGACGTCCGCGACATCCATCGCACGCTCTTGCGCTTCACCGAGGACCGTGACATCGCCGGCGTCCTGCGCACCAAGCAGAGTTGGATCGGCGG
>DASXOX010000109.1:0-51985 GCA_036493975.1 Solirubrobacteraceae bacterium | reverse complement strand
CCGCTCGCACACGACGTCCCACGCCAGGCGCAGCACCGCCTGCTCCAAGCGTGCCCCTGGGCCGCTCAGCGCGTATGCGCGCGAGCCCGCGACCTCGCGCGCCTGCTCGCGCATCAGTCCCCCAAGACGCTCCAGCAACTCCAGGTGGTCGAGCAGCCCGTCCTCCTCGCGCGGCGTACCCCAGCGGCGCAGCTCCACGTTCTCCTCGTCGCTCTTTCCCGGCGGGACGTCGGGCGCGAGCAGGCCCGGCACACGCAGCAGCAGATCCGTGCGCTCGCGCTCGACTTCTCCGAGCTCCTCGCGCTCGCGGTCCAGGCGCGCCGCCTCCTCGCGCCGCTGCTCCGCCACGCGCGCGCGCGTCTCCTCGTCGGCGGAGCGCAGTTCCTGCGCCACGCGTTTGCGCTCCGCCTGCGCCTGCTCGACAGACTGCATCAGCGCCCGCCGGCGCTCGTCGAGCTCCACGAGCCGGTCGAGGTCCACCTCGAAACCCTTCGCCGCGATCACTCCTCGCAGCGTCTCCACGTCGCTTCGCAAAAGGGCCGGATCGATCATGGAGGGATCCTACGTGAGGCGGACCCTCCCGGCGGGAATAAGATCTCGTGTCAGCCGTTCGGATGCACACGTAAATATGAACCCCGTCGAACCAGATCTCGCGAAGGGCATCGACGCCACGCTGCGTGAGGTAGTCGAGACCCTCGCCCCGATCGAGCGCCCGCCCTGTTCCCCCGGTGAGCGCCAGGCCGCCGAGTGGCTCGCGTCACGGCTGCGTGCCGTGGAGGGCGTGCGCGTAGAGCTCGAGGACGAGCCCTCCTGGGGGACCTTCCAGCCCACCCTCACCGGGCTCGGCGTCACCGGGATGCTTGCCGCCGCGCTCGTCCTGCGCGGTCGGCGTGCCGCTGGGGCCACGCTCGCCGCCGGTACGCTCGCCGGCATCGTCGACGAGGCCCACAACGGGCCGCGTGTGTTGCGGCGCCTGGTGCGGCGCAGACGCACGACCGTCAATCTCGTCGCCCGCGCAGGCGACCACGACGCCGAGCACACGCTCGTCGTCCTCGCCCATCACGACGCCCCCAAAACCGGGCGCCTGTTCGATCAGACCCTCCAGCAGCGCCTCTACGAGCGCGCGCCGCAGCTCCTCGAACGCTTCAAGACCCCGCCGCCGCAGTGGTGGCTCGGCCTCTCGGGGCCGCTTGCCACCTGTGTCGGTGCGCTTACCGGCCGCCGCGGCGCCGCGCGGACCGGGCTCGCGATCGGCGCGATCGGAACGGCGCTGCTCGCCGACATGTGGCGCAGCCCCACCGTGCCCGGCGCCAACGACAATCTCTCCGGCGTCGCCGTCCTCGTCGCGCTGGCCGAGTTGCTCGCCACCGAGCCCATCCCCGGCCTGCGCGTGCTGCTCGTCTCTTGCGGCGCTGAGGAGACCCTCCAAGACGGGATCCGCGCCTTCATCGACACCCACCGCCACGAGCTCCCCACCGAGCGCACCTGGTTCGTCAATCTCGACACCGTCGGCTCGCCGCATCTCGTGCAGCTCGAGGCCGAGGGACCTGTGCGCATGGAGTACTACAACGGCCCGTGGCTGCGCGACCTCCTCGAGCAGCGCGCCCTGGCGCTCGGCGTCGAGCTGCAGCGCGGCTTTCGCGCGCGCGCGTCCACCGACAGCGTGATCCCCAGTCGCGCCGGCTACCCGATCGCGACGCTTGTCTCGATGACCGACTGGCGCGCGCCCGCCAACTACCACCTGCCCAGCGACGTGCCCGAGAACCTTGACTACGGGACCGTCGCCGAAGCTACGCGGCTCGTGCGGGGGCTTTGCGAAGAGCTGGCCGCGCGCGCCGGCGTGTCGGCCTGACCGCCGTCGGTTGTAGGGCGGCCGCTGTGGCGCCGCGTGTTATGGCCTATTGGCTATTGGTCCTGCATGTGGTTCTCGGTTGCCCTTGACATTAATTGCACGCGATGCCTATACTGGGCAGTGAGGGCGGTGGGAACCGTCTGTGGACATAGGTCCGGGTTTGGGTCGTCACGCGTTCCGTGGTGAGCCGGCGTTACGGATATTGGTAGGAGAGGGACGGATCGGGTTTCAGAGGGAGTTGCTTGAGCGTGGTTTCTATTCGGAGATACATGGCAGGGATGTGCGCGGCTGTAGTCGCGCCCCTAGCTAGATGCGTCAGCACACTGACGCATCTCTCTCTCTCTCTCTCTCTCTTCGCCTGCTGCGCCACTAGCCGCTAGTCGCGCTTGCCGAGGCTCGCGACTTCGCACTCAAGCACGGCGCGCCGGCTGGTTTGAGCCTGCGCTTCACCTCGGGTCGGCGTCACTCCGGCGCGAGTCCTCCGGCGCGGACGCGGCCGTGTGGGGGGCTCGCTGATGACCGCGCGTGCTGGCGCAGCCGTGCCGCGTCCCGCCCGTGGGGCCGCGCGGGCGCGGGACGCCACTCGCGGGTCCTCGCGTCGGGGGATCTCGCACGACCAAGTCGCCGAGATCCAGCGCTCACGGTTGATCGCGGCAGCAGCGAGCACGGTCGACGACTACGGTTACGAGCAGGCCTCGGTTTCACATATAACAGCCCGCGCGCGTGTCTCGCGACGCACGTTCTATGAGCTGTTCGCAAACCGCGAAGTCTGCATCGCGGCGCTGATCGAGGATGTCGCGGCGCGCATCGAATTCGAGATAGACGCGGCCGATTTGCACCGCCTGCCATGGCGCGAGCGCGTCCGGGCTGGACTGTGGACGATTCTTTGCTTTCTGGAGCGCGAGCCGCTGTTGGCGCGGGTGTGCGTCGTGCAGTCACAGCGTGGCGGCAGCGAGGTGCTCGCCCTACGCGATCGCATCTTCACGCGGCTGGTCGGTGTGCTCGACGAGGGACGCGCGCAGGGCAAAGCAGCGGCGACGCCCTGTACGCCCCTCACGGCGGAAGCGCTCGTAGGGGCCGCATACGGCGTGATCCACGGTCGCATCGCGAGGCGCTCCTTGGAGTCGCTGACCGAATTGCTCGGGGAGCTGATGGGCATGATCGCAATGCACTACATGGGTCCCGCCGCTGCACGCCGCGAACAGGCCCAGGCGCTCCCGCCGGTCCCGGACCACGTCGGTGCGAACAAGCCCAAGGAGCCTCAGGCGCCCGACCCGCTCCAGGGCGTGCGCATGCGCTTGACATACCGCACAGTGCGCGTGCTCGACTGCATCGCCGAGCAGCCGGGCATCAACAACCGTGCCGTCGCCGCGCAGGCCGGGGTGCACGACCAGGGGCAGATCTCGAAGCTGCTCGCCCGCTTGCAGCGGTTGGGCTTGCTCGCCAACGAGGGCGAGGGGCACGCCCAGGGCGAGCCAAACGCGTGGCGTCTCACGCCGTTGGGAGAGCGCGTCACAGACAGCATCGGATTTCACCAGCAAAGCGACGCTCAGGCGGCCGCATGAGGACCGACAGGAAAACCGAACGGAACGCCCGGGCCCGCTCGGCGCCGGTTTGGGAGACAACGAGAGGGGAGTGGAAGTTCATGGGTTCACCATCGCGAGTCACACCAGCGCTGCAGCACGCGGCGGGTGCACGTCGGGTCGCTGCGATCGCGCGGCGCATCCCGCGATTGGCTGCTATGTCGTGTGCGTTGTTGGTGGCGCTGGCCGGCATGTGTGCCTCCGCGCTGGCCGCGGGCGCGCCTGTGATCGAAAATGAGTCGGCGAAGTCTGTGGAATACGTCGGCGCTACGCTGCAGGCGCATATCAATCCGAAGGAATCTGCCACCACGTACCGGTTTGAATATGGGACCGACGGGTCCTATGGCAGCGCGGTGCCCGTGCACGACGCCGAAATCGGCGCAGGTACGGAAGCGGTGTCCGTCGTGCAGGCGTTGGCGGGGTTGCAGGCCGGCGCCGCATATCACTATCGTGTTGTTGCCGTGAACGCCGAAGGCGCCGTTTACGGGCAGGACAAGCTGTTCAAGACGTATCCCGCCCCGTCGCAGGAATCGGACGCCTGCCTCAACGCCAATGTTCGCGCTGCCCAGTTCGCATCGTACCTGCCCGACTGTCGCGCGTATGAGATGGTCTCACCGCTGCACAAGAACGGCGGCAACGTCTCGGCGACCGCCACGATGACGCAGTCGAGTGCCGGCGGCGACGCGGTGAAGTACACGGCGACGGTCATGCTTCCCGGCGCGACCGGCACCGAGCAGCGCGGGGCCGAATACACCAGTCAGCGTGGATCCGAAGGGTGGGCGACGCGCGAGATCAACCCCAACCAGGAGGCCAAAGGTGTCGAACTGTTCATGAGCGCGGGGTACGAGTATCTCTCAGACGACCTGTCCCACGGTGTCTACTATGCATCGACCCCCGTAACCGCAGGTCACTCGAACGTTGAAGGAGTTTCTAACCTTTACCTGCGCAGCAACCTGCTCTCGACGGCCCTTGGCGAATACCAACTTCTAAGCGACTCTGCGACGCCACTGGGCAGTCGCGCGATCTTCCAGAGAAGATCGATCGATTTTGCCGGCGCCTCCGCTGACGATCGGCATATCTTGTTCGAATCGATCGACAATCTGACGCCTGAAGCCACGGGGCTCGACCCGGAAGCACCAAAGGTGTACGAGTGGAAGGAAGGCGTTCTCACGCTCGCGGGCATCTTGCCGGGCGGCGAACCGGCCGAAAGTTCGCTAGCCGGTCGAGGTGCGGGTGTCAACGACTTCGAAGGCGGAAAAACCTATACGAGGCAGGCCATATCGGCCGACGGGTCGCGCGTCGTCTTTACCGCGCCGCCTTTCTCAACATCCCTGACTGTGGTCGGGGGTAAGGGAGCCGCCCCCGCAGGGTCTGCTGGCGCTCTCTACATGCGGATCGATAGCGATGAAACTGTTCAGCTAAACGAAAGCGAGCGCAGCGAACCGGATCCCAACGGTCGTCAGCCGGCGGCGTTTTGGACGGCAACCGCCGACGACTCGAGGGTGTTCTTCTCGACCAATGAGGCATTGACCGACGACGCTGTACCGGGACGTGTCGGCCTGTACGAGTACCAGATGGGCGCGCCGGTGGGCGAGCGGCTCACGCTGATCGCGATGAGTCGCGAATCTGGCTCTGGCAATAACCTCTACGTGAACGGTGTCAGCGCCGATGGCGACTACGTGTACTTCACCACTCAGCAGCCTCTAAGGCCCGAAGACCCCGGCGCGGAAGTGGGCGATGTCTACGTGTGGCACGAAGGGTCGCTGCGTTTCATCACGACGCGCGACGAAGCGTCCCCAGGCATCATCGGAGTTAGCGTCGGCTCCAATACGGAAGGTTGGGGAGAAGCGCGCGTCGAAACTCTCGACGGCTTTCGCGTCACACCCAACGGCAAGCGCATCGCGTTCGTAAGTCGCGACCTCGAAACAGCCAGACGAGCAGGGGCGGAAAACGCACCGCCGGGAAGTGAGGAACAGGGCTACCCACAGGTCTACACGTACGACTATGAAAGCGGGAAGATCTCGTGTGCATCTTGTAGTCCGGGAAACGCGCAGCCGGCCGGCAACGCAGGGTTCAACAACGACAAGGCGATCGATGGGGACGCCTTCTTCGGGGAAGGCGCCTATACGACATACCTGAGTCATGCGCTGAGCGACGATGGTCGGTTTGTGTTCTTTGATACTCCCAGCGTGCTTCTGCCGCAGGATACGAATGGGCATCGCGATGTGTATGAGTACGACACGTCTTCGGGACAGTTGCACTTGATCTCGAGCGGCACGTGTGACTGCAATTCGTTCTTTACCGATGCGAGCCCCGATGGGCGCAACGTGTTTTTCACCACATACCAGCGGCTTGTGAGAGCCGACATCGATCTGAGCGCCGATCTTTACGACGCGCGGATTGAAGGCGGGATCCTGGTTCAGAATGAGCCTGTGTCAGCAGTGTGTGTGGGTGATGATTGTCAGGGGCCGGTCAGTTCGGCTCCTGGGTTCTCGCTGCCCTCCTCGATGACGTTTGCTGGGGTTGGCAATCCGGGTGCTCAGCCGCGGGTGTCGGGTGGACAGGTAAAGCGCAAGGTCAAGAAGCACAAAGCCAAGAAGCACAGGTCCAAGTACAAACATAAGCGTGCTCGCAAGGGTGGGCATGCGGCTCGCGGGGCGCTCCGTCGAGCGGGTCGATAGGAGGAACGGATGCGTATCTGGAACATGACCGGTAGTGCGCTTGGCGTGGCAAGACTCTCAGCCGCGCTCGCGACGGTGCTGGCGGCGCTTGCTGTGGTCTCGACGCCGGTCCGGGCTACCTTTGGGATCGAAGGGTTCGATCAGCAGATCAACGCCGATGCGAGCGGGCGTGTCTTCACGCAGGCGGGTGGTCACCCTTATTCGATCACGACTGAGATCGAGCTCAACCATCATAGGGAGGCGGGCTTCTTTGGCATCGAAATGATCGTTCCCGATCACGATGCCAAGGACATTGTCACCGAATTGCCGCCTGGTCTGTTCGGCAACCCGACAGACATTCCACAATGCACCAGTGACCAGCTCACCGGCGCAAAGGAGCCGCCCGAAACCCAGCATTACGCTGAATGTCCGATCGCGTCGCAGGTGGGGATCATCGAAGTGCGCAATGCGTTCACGTCGATCTTCGGCTCCCCGGGGTTCGTTGTGCCGCTCTACAACATGGTGCCGCCGTTCGACCAGCCGGCGGAGTTCGGCTTCAACGCCTCCGGTGAGGCGATCGTGCTGACGGGCAACGTCCGCAACGGGAGCGACTTCGGTGTCACGGTGGCCTCCAGCAATATTCCCAACCCGCTGCGCATCACGGGCGTCACGGTGACGTTCTGGGGTGTGCCGGCCGACCCGAGCCACGACTTCCAGCGCTGCCAGGGTCAGGGACTCACTCCACCCGCGGGGAGCGTGCCCGCACACTGTGGCGGCGAACCCGGCACGCTTGGCGGTCCCAACCCCGATCCGGTGGTGCCGCAGGCGTTCCTGACGATGCCGGTGCAGTGCACCGCGCCTGGAAAGGGCGTGACGACCACGCTGAAGACCGACGCGTGGGCCAACCCGGGCGTCTTCGCGGAACAAACCACCATCAGCCACGAGCTCCCCGGTTACCCCGTGCCGTCGTCTGAATGGGGAGCCGAAGCAGGCGTGACCGGCTGCGGGATTGTGCCGTTCAGGCCGAGCATCGCAGTGCAGCCCAGCACCCACCAGGCCGACACCCCGACGGGCCTGCACGTCGAATTCTCGTTGCCTCAAGACGGCCTGCTCGGAGTGGAAGGGATAGCGACGGCCGACGTGGAGAAGACGGTCGTCACACTCCCCGCGGGTGTCTCGGTCTCGCCCTCGGCCGCAGATGGGCTGGGCGCGTGCTCAGAAGCTCAGGTCGGCCTGCACAACGGCCAGCCGGCGTCTTGCCCGGACGCTTCGAAGATGGGAACGGTCGAAATCGAAACGCCGCTGCTGCCGGAACCGATGCACGGCGCGATCTATCTGGGCAAGCAGAACGAAAACCCGTTCGGGTCGCTGATCGCGCTGTACATGGTCGTCGAAGGCCACGGCGTGATTCTCAAGCTCCCCGGCCGCGTCGATCTGGACCCGGTGACGGGGCAGCTCGTGAGCACGTTCGACAACAGCCCGCAGCTGCCGTTCAGCCACCTGAAGCTCGACTTCAAGGGCGGTCCGCGCTCGCCGCTGGTGACGCCGCACAACTGCGGCACGTACACCACGACGGCGACGCTGACGCCGTGGTCGGGAACGGCACCTGTGAGCGTCGCCGATTCCTTTCAGGTGACCTCCGGTCCAGGTGGCTCGCCCTGCCCGAACCCGCGTCAGTTCGCGCCGGCGTTCGCGGTCGGCACCACGAGCAACCAGGCCGGCGGCTTCAGTCCCCTGTCGCTCACGATGACCCGTAAAGACGGCGACGAGCAGCTGGGCGGCATTTCGATGAAGACGCCATCCGGCCTCCTCGGCACGCTTTCGACTGTTGTCCTGTGCCCCGAACCGCAGGCTTCCCAGGGTGCGTGCGGCCCGGAGTCGCAGATCGGGACGTTCACCGCGGGCGCCGGCGCGGGCGCCAACCCGTACTACGTGACGGGCGGCAAGGTGTTCATCACCGGCCCCTACAAGGGCGCGCCGTTCGGGCTGAGCGCTGTGATTCCCGCGAAGGCGGGCCCGTTCGATCTCGGCACGGTGGTGGTGCGCGGCACGATCGCGGTCGACCCGCACGACGCTTCGCTGACGATCACCACGGATCCAGTGCCCACCATCCTGCAGGGCATCCCGTTGGACCTGCGGCTGATCGACGTCAGCATCGATCGGTCGGGCTTCATGTTCAACCCGACCAACTGCGATCCGCAGAGGATCACGGGCGTGCTCACCGGCGGGCTGGGCGACCAGCAGCCGGTGTCCTCCCACTTCCAGGTCACCAACTGCGCGATCCTCGGCTTCAAACCGTCGTTCAAGGTCTCCACCAACGGCAAGACGTCTCGCGCCAACGGGGCGAGCCTGACCGCCAAACTGTCGTTCCCCAAAGGCGGGTTCGGCAGCGAGGCGAACATCGCGAAGGTGAAGGTCAGCCTGCCCAAGCAGCTTCCCTCGCGCTTGGTGACGCTGCAGAAAGCCTGCCCGGCGCAGACCTTCGAAGCCAACCCGGCTGCATGTCCGGCGGTGTCGAAGATCGGCGTCGCCAGAGCTCACACGCCGATCCTGCCGGTGGAGCTGACGGGGCCCGTGTACTTCGTCTCCCACGGCGGCGAGGCGTTCCCGGACCTGATCGTCGTGCTGCAGGGCTACAACGTGACGGTCGAGCTGGTGGGCAACACGTTGATCTCCAAAGCCGGGATCACGAGCACGACGTTCAACACGGTTCCCGACGTACCGGTGGAAACGTTTGAACTCACGCTCCCCCAGGGGTCTCATTCAGCGCTCGCGGCGAATGGCAACCTCTGCGCCGCGAAGCTGCGGATGCCTACCCGGTTCGTCGCGCAAGACGGCAATGTCATCAACCAGTCAACGCCGATCGCTGCGACCAACTGTCCGAAGCACAAGGCCAAGGGCAAACACAGCAAGCGCCACAAGCGCAGGCAATAGGGGTCGATCGGCAAACCGCTCCGCGCGCGCTTCTGGGCCGAACGGCCCACGCGCGCGGAGCCGATGCCGTCAAGCGGCCGGCGCCGCCTCCCGCTCCCCGGCAAACAACCACGGGTTGCGCATCCCGATCACCGCTCCCCGGAAACGCTTGTGGTGTCCGTAAACGACCCACGTCGTGTCCACCGCCCCGTAGACCTCTTCGATGCGCAGCTCCTTGGGGTGTTCGTGCGCGTGGTGCAGATGCGTGAGGCCCGCGTCGTACTCGCCGGTGAGCAGGTGCTGCGCCACGACCGGCTTGGAGGGCTCGTCGATAATCGTCTCCCAGCGAGAGAGATCGGGGTAGCCCTTAGTGGCTGACACGATTCCCAGGCTGCGCGGGTTCTCCACGTCGGTACGCACCAGCAGCGCTAGCGCCTTCGTCGGGTAGATGAACGTGTCGATCACGAACACATCGCGGTAGTAGCGCTCGGTCACAAGGTGCACCTGTACGTGCGCGCTGCACTGCACCAGGAACGTGTTCGGCTCGTCGCGCACCCGCACGATCTCCCCCAGGAGGTCTTCGCTGAGCGAGATCTCGACGTCCTCGCGGTCGATACCCTGGAACTCGAGGTAGTGCAGCAGCGCGTTCTCGTGACACGTCCCCTTCGGTCCCAGAGTGATGAAACGCGGTCGTGTCATTACGCAGCTCCGTCGATCAGCTCGTCCTCGAGCTTGCACGTCGCGGCGATCATCAGCTCGAACAGCGCGCTTGTGAAGTCCTCCGGCAGGCTCACCTCTGCGCCCCGCGCCAGGTAGCGAGCGCGCACCTGCTCCACGCGGCCCGGCTGCATCATCGGGATCTCGTGCTCGCGCTTGTAGAGCGCGATCTCGCGGCAGATCTGAAAGCGCTCCCCGAACGCGTGCGCGATCTGCTCGTCAAGCTCGTCCAGGCGGCGGCGGTAGGGCTCCAGCCCCGCGGCGGCCTGCCGGGCGCGGCCATCGGACTGCGGTACGCCTGGCCCGTGGACGGCAGCCTGCCGTGCGCTCTCGGGGCTATGCGCCTCGCTGGTGCTCACGCCGCCTCCGTCTCTCCGAGCAGCCCGGTCGCAAACGCGTAGCTGCAGCTCGCCAGCGATTGCAGTGCGTAGCCGCCCTCCTGGATCACGCATACCGGCAGTGCGGTCTGGGCGAGCAGCTCGCCGATGCGCTGGAAGATCGAGGCGTCGAACGACCACGCCCCGTGGGGGTCGCCGGCGACGATGTCGTACCCCAGCGACAGCACGATCGCGTCCGAGGAGCCTGCCAGCGTGCGGATGCAGCGCGCTGCCTCGCCGAGATAGGTCTCGCGCCGCGGCGCGCTGCGGAACGAGACGAGGTGCTCGCGCTCTGAGCGCGCCCGCACTCGTTTCCAGGGAAGGTTGGCGCCGGTCGCGCCGTGCAGCGAGTGCAGCGTCGTGTCCGCCATCCGCTCCACGAGCGCCGAGGTCCCGTTCGGGTAGTGCAAGTCGAGGTCCAGGATCGCCACCCGTCCGATCGCGCCCTCGTGCAGCGTGTCCGCTGCGGCCGCGGCGTTGTTCAGATAGCAGTAGCCGCCCAGCCACGCCGGTCCGGCGTGGTGGCCCGGCGGCCGGCACAACGCGTAGCTGAAGCGAGCGCCGGCGAGGATCTGTCGCGCGGCGGTGATCGCCGCGCCCACGCCCTCGCGCGCCGTCGCCACCGCCTGTGCGCACACCGGCGTGTCCGGCTCCAGGCCCGGTTCGGCGAGCGCGGAGATCAGGACCGGCTCATCGCTGTGCACGCCCCGCAGCGCGCTCAGGTAGCCCGGCTCGTGCAGGCGCCGCAGCGTCACCTCGATCTCCTCGCTGCTCGCGTCGGCCGCCGCCGCGCTCACGCCAGGGTGGCGCATCAGGCCCGCCTGCACCTCCGAGAGTCGCCGCCCGTCGTCGTAGCCCGGTGTGCGGCGGCCCTGTTCGTCGAGGATCCACGGCACCGCCCCCTCGCCCTCGCGGCGCTGCTCGATCGTCACAAGTCGCGCCGCGACACTCATAGCAGCGTCCTGCGCATCCGTGCCCCGAGCAGCTCGAAGCCGTTGCCGCGATAGAACGCCTCGGTGGCCGCCAGGCCGGCGAAGCCGTCGCTCGGCAGCCCGACCTCCACGCGCGCGATCCTGCGCGCGCTCGCGTGTGCGAACACGCCCTCCAAGAGATCGCGGCCGATCGCCCGACCGCGCCACGACGGGTGTACCCACAGCTCCTGGATCAAGCCGTAGCGACCGGGAATGTGCAGCGCGCTTTGCCAGCTCGCGCCGAGCAGACCCACGAGTCCCGCGCCGTTGCTCTCGGCAACCAGCAGCACGCCGGCCTCGGGATCTCCCAGCAGCGTTTGCGCTGCCTCCTCGATCACTGGCGCCGCCGCGGGGTTGCCCCCGAGCTCCAAAAGCAGCGCGTGTACGGCTTCTGCGATCGCGTGCGCGTCGCGCGGCGTAGCTTCGCGCACGCGCCACGTCGCGGGCTCCGCCGCAATCGAGGCCGGCTCGCTCATCTCACGCGGCCTCCGCCATTCCCAAGGGGGCCTCCAGCTCGACGGTCCACGCCTCGCGCGAGTCGCTGCCGGTGACCGCCCGCGCGATCGTCGCCATTGGCGCGCGCGCCTTCAGCAGGATCTCCTCGAACTCCTCCTCTGGATCGGACTGCATCACGATCGCGCCGCCCGCGCCTATGGTCGTGGCGCCGGGACGCATCACGATCGTGCGGATCACGATGCTCAGGTCGACGGTGCCGTCCAGTCCGAAATACCCGAGGCCGCCGGAGTAGACGCCGCGCGCGACTCGCTCGATGTCATCGATGATGTCCATCGTCCGCAGCTTCGGCGCCCCCGTCATCGACCCGCCCGGGAAGCACGCCCGTACGCAGTCCACAGGTGTGCGATCCGCCTCCAAACGGCCCTCGATCGTCGAGACCATTTGGTGCACCGTCGCGTAGGGCTCGATCGCCATCAGCTCCGGCACCCGCACGCTGTCCACCTCACACACCCGGCCGAGGTCGTTGCGCAGAAGGTCCACGATCATCAGGTGCTCCGCGTAGGTCTTCTCGTCGTGCGCCAGCTCTTCGCGTGCCGCCACGTCCTCGACCGGATCCTCGCGACGCGACGTCGTGCCCTTGATCGGGCGCGCCTCCACGCGGCGATCGCGGTCGACCGACAAGAAGCGCTCAGGCGAGGAGCTCACCACTGTGTAGTCGCCGAGCCTCAGATACGCAGCGAATGGCGCGGGGTTGCGGTGGCGCAGCAGCTGGTAGAGCGTCCATGGCTCCGGCTGCGCCGCGGTTGAGATCTGATCGGTCAGGCACACCTCGTAGGACTCGCCCTTGGCGAGTTCGCTCTGGCAGCGCGCGATGTCCGCCAGGTATTGCTCGCGCCCACGCCCGCAGCGGAACGGCACCGGATGGGTGGGCGCCTGGGTGTGTATCTGCGGTGCCGCCGGCGCGGGCACGTCGAGCAACTCCCGCACCGTCGCCGCGGCCCCGTCGAGCCACTCGTCCGCTTCGGCGTCTTCCTCGGCGCAGACGGCCAGCAGGTGCGTGACATGCTGCTCGTGATCGACGGCGATCACCCGGTTGGCGAGCATCAGGATCGCATCCGGCATGTCCGAGCGGTGCACCGCCGGCGAGCCGCAGTCCGCCTTGCACTCGTAGCCGAGATAGCCCACGAAGCCGCCCAGCAGGCCGCGCAGCTCGCCCGGCGCCTCGACCCCGCGCGCCGCGATCTCCCGGTCCAAGACGTCGAAGATCGAGCCGTACTCGACACTGCTCGTATCCGCGCGCGTCGTCCTCACGGACCCCTCGTGGACGTCGTAGTGCAGAACGCAACGCTCGATCCCGGCGCTCGTCCCCAGATAGGAGCACCGCCCGAGGCGTGTCGGGGCGTCGGCGCTATCCAGCCAGAACGAGTACTCGGCGTCGCCGAACAGACGCTCGAACAACAGCTCCGTCGGGGGTTCGCCCTCGATCGTGCGCACCCGCAGTTTCATGTTCGACGCCCGCTCAACCTGTGGGCGCGGCTGTCGTGCCGGGACCACCGGCCTGCGGGTCGCGCGCGCCGACGGGCGCCGGTGGTGACGCGCGAGCGCATAGAAGTTCTCCACGAGCGCCAATCCATGCTCGGTCGCGATCGACTCCGGATGGAACTGCACCCCCCACATCGGGCGCCTGCGGTGCTCGATCCCCATCACCACGCCATCCCCCGTCCACGCCGTCACGCGGCCCTCGGGTCCCAGCGCGCCGCTGACCGCGAGCGAGTGGTAGCGCACGACCGAGAAATCCTGCGGGATGCCGGCGAACAGCCCGCTGCCGATGTGCTGCACGTTGCTGAGGCGCCCGTGCATTGCCATCGGCGCCGTCGCGACCATCCCGCTGAGCACGTGCCCGAGACCCTGGTGACCCAGACAGATGCCAAGCACCGGAATGTCGCTGCTGCGCAGGATGTCCGAGCACACACCGAAGTCGTGCCAGCGTTCCGGGCGCCCCGGGCCGGGCGAGAGCACGACCGCGTCGAAGTCCCAGCGCGACAGCGCGCGCCAGGAGACCATGTCGTTGTGCACCACGATCGGCTCCTCGCCCGACACGGCGGCGAGCAGGTGAAAGACGTTGTAGGTGTAGGAGTCGTAGTTGTCGACCAGCAGCGTGTTCATCTCGTCGCCTCCAGACCCAGGCCGCGCGCGCTGCGTTCCATCAGCGTCTGCACGATGTGCTCGACGTGCTCGCCCCGGTCGGCTTCCAGGTGCCAGCGGGCGAGGTGCTTGAGGTAGTCCGCGAGGAACTTCACGTTCAGTTGCTCCACCGTCAAACGCAGATAGCGGCGGTAGAGCTCCGATTGCACGACCGCGAAGCGGTAGTCGGCGTCCTGCGCGGGGCGCCCACCGTTTGAGCCCCCCTGGCTGCTGCTGCGGTGTGCCCGTGCGCGCACGAGATCCCAGCCGAGGCTCTCGCCCTCCTTCAGCAGCCGATCGGGGTCGAAGTCGATCCGCGGCCCGACCGGGTGGGGCAGGAAGAAGCCGAGCGCGATCTGCGCCGCCAGCCGTTCGGGCAACGGGTGGCGGCGGCGTATTTCGTGACTCGCCGCCTCGGAGTCGATCTGCTGGTCGATCCAGTCCGTCAGATCGTCGATCAGCAAGCCTCCTTCGCTGGAGGCGACCGCGCGCTTCTGGCGCGCGACCATCCCGTTGAAGATGTCATGCGTAGGGTGAATAGGCACCCGCGCGCTGCCGTTCGCTGTGGGCAGCAGCTCATCCATCAGCTTGCGCCGGCAGGTGACGTGCGAGACCCACTCGGTGCCGCACACCTGCATCGAGGTCATCTCGCCCAGGTCCGGCGCCGTCATCCAATACGCCAGCGCCCGCATGTGCTGGGTGGGCACGCCGTCGGCGCGCACGAGCGGGAACTCCTCGAAGTCTTCGAGGCCAGTCGAGTAGATGATGACGCCGTCCTCGCGGCGCTTGAGGCGCCCGTCGCGCAAACCGGCTGAGGTCAGCTCGGCGGCCTCCTCGAGGAAGTCGGACTCAAAGAACACGCGGTCGAACGCGATTCCCAGGCGCGCGAGCGTCTTGCGTTGCCCGGAGATCACCCAGGCGCGCGTCTTGTACCAGAGCTCCAGCGCCGAGCGTTCGCCGCTGAGGACGCGCTTGAGCAGCTCGTCGGCGGCGTCGCCGCGCAGCGTCAGCTCGCGTGTGAGCGAGTCTTCGGGGTACTCCGTCTCCTCGCCGCCGAGCGATCCGCTGGCGGCGACGTAGTCCGCGTAACACAGGCCGACGAAGTGATCGCTCTTTTCGTCGGCGTCGAGCCAACCCGGGGCATGGCGGTCACTGCTCATCACGCCCGCCATCGCCTCCCCCATGCTGCGTCCGGCGTCGGAGATCAGCGAGCGGCGCTCCACCTGGGCGCCCGCCTGCGTGAGCGCTGCCGCGAGCGCGTTTCCGATTGCAAGGTTTCGCAGGTGTCCGACGTGCAGCGCCTTGGTCGCGTTGGCGTCCCAGAACTGCACCGAATAACGTTGCCCGTGGGCTAGGTCTGACAGCGTCGCCTCGGCGCTGCCGCCGGCCTCCAAGGCCGCGCCGGTGGCTTCGATCCAGGAGTCGGTGAGACGTACCGCGACTCCGCCGCGGATCTGCATCACCTCGTCCACCCACGGCTCCTGCTCCAGGAGGCGCAGATCCTCGACCGACTCGGGGTCCTTCTGCCACTCCGGCAAGCGGGGTACGAGCTTCAGGTCATAGCGATGATGCGGGCGCCGTGGCGCCCGCGCCGACCAGCGTGCGCTTTCACCATTACGGCTCGGGACGTCCTCGAAGTAGTCAAAGAGATTGACAGTCATTTCAAGTGCACGGAATCGGCCTGGCGAATTCTCGATAGCCAATGCACCAGCCGGGGCTCGAACCCGGATCAACGGCGTTTAAGGCCGCCCCTTTAACCGATTAAGGTACTGGTGCCCTGCCAGCCAAAGCGCCCGGCGACGCATCCCCCGCCATCCCTCGCGCGGTTTCGCGCAGCCGAATCTGTCCGGTGGACCATACCAGCTACCATGCCTCCGGCAGATAATTAGAAGGACTCCAGGACCACATCTGGGGATGCGGCAAAGGCAGTGAGTGGCCCAAAAATGGCTCCGTCAAACGAGATCCGATCGAAGAGAAACATAAATCTGAGTGTGAAGAAAGAAACAAACTAGAGATGATCGAGCCGGAAACGTTCACAGGGAGGCCAGGGGACGGAAACATGGGCGGGAAACTGCGCGGCGTGAAGGCCGTGCGCTCTCGCATGGGGTTGCCACCCGGCCCGCGGATGCCTAGCGCCCTACAGGCCGTCGGCTGGGCTGAGCGGCCGTTGTCATTTATGGAGCAGTGTCAGAAACGCTACGGCGATACTTTCACCCTGCGCATTCGCCATGCCGGAGTGTGGGTATTCCTGTGCGATCCCGACGACATCAGACGGGTTTTCACCGCAGATGCAGGAGTTCTTGGGGTCGGGGAAGCCAATAGCCTGCTCGGCCCCGTGCTCGGACCGCGCTCGGTGATGCTGCTCGAAGAGCCCGAGCACATGGCCCATCGCAGACGCATGCTCCCGTCCTTTCACGGGCGCTACATGGAACGTTATGGCGCGGCGACCGGCGCGGTCGCGCGCGAGGAGATTGCGAAGTGGCCGAGCGGCGAGCCGTTTGCGTTGTGGCCCCGGATGCAGGACATCACGCTCTCGGTGATCATGCGCGCCGTGTTCGGGGAGCTGGATACCGATCATCTACTTGAACTCCGGGAGTTGCTGCGAGGGCTGACGGAATGGATGAATGCGCCGCTGCAGCTGACGCTGATGGCCGCCGTCGGTCCCCGCTCGATGGTTCGCAACCCGACGTTTCGCACGATGATGGACGCAGCCGAGGCGGCGGTCCTGGAGGAGGTCCGCAAACGGCGCGCCGAGCGGGGCTCGCACGAACGCGACGACATCGCCTCGATGCTCGAGCAGGCGCACCGTGCCGATGGCTCTTCGCTGACCGCCCAGGAACTGCGCGACGAACTGATCACGCTGCTCGTCGACGGTCCGACCTCCAGTTCGCTGGCGTGGGCGTTCGAGCGCCTGCTGCGCCATCCCGACAAGCTCGCGCGGCTGCGCGAGGAGGTGCGCGGGGGTCGTGAGGAGGTCTATATGGACGCCGTCCTGAAGGAGACCCTGCGTCTTTGCCCGCCGGTGCCGATCGTCGTGCGCAAATTGCTCGAGCCGATGGAGCTCGGTGGCTACACCGTTCCGGCCGGCGCGACCGTGGCGCCTTGCGCCTACCTGCTGCACCGCAGCGAGGTGCTCTACCCCGAACCTCGCAGCTTCCTGCCTGAGCGCTTCCTGGACAAACCGGCCGGCACGTACACCTGGATCCCGTTCGGAGGTGGAGTGCGTCGCTGTCTGGCCGCGAGCTTCGCGCTGCTCGAGATGAAGCGCGTCATCCAAACCGTTCTCTGCGAGGTCGAGCTGCGTCCTGCCCAGCAACGCTCCGAGCGTGTCGCGAGGAGCTCGATCGCCTTTGTCCCCGACCGCCACGCCGAGGCCATCGTGGTCCGGCGCCTGAAACCCTCGCCGACCGGCGAGCGGCGCGCCGCCGTCGCGATGCCGCAGCCGGCGAGCGTCTCGGTCGGATAGCGAGCGGCGGAGCGATTCGTTGCCCTCGACCAACTCGACACCGCAGCGCGATGCTGTCGCGGCGAAGGCCGACCTGATCATCGTCGGCGCCGGTGCCAAGGCCGCGGCGATCGCGACGAAGGTTCACGCGATCAACTCGCTCGGCCTCGGGCCTCTGACGGTGACGATCATCGAGGCTGTCGAACCGGCGGCGTCGTGGACGGGGCGCAACGGGATGACCTCCGGCGAGGAGCCGCTCGCGATTCCGCCGATCAAGGACGTGGGGTTCCCCTACGAAAGCTTCCAGACGTTCGGTGAGGCCGGCGATGAGATCGATCGGGTGACGATGTCGTTCTCGTGGCAGCGGTACCTGATGTGCAAACGTGAGTACGCGCGCTGGGTCAACGCGGACTCTCCCGCTGTTCAGCACCGCGATTACGGCCACTACCTCGCGTGGGTTATGTCGCGCGCGACCGAAGGTGTCACCCACTTGCGTGGACGTGTCACGCAGGTCGCCACAGACGGGATCGACGTCGGTAACGATGGATGCGACGCGTGCTGGGTTGTGGATGTCTCGGAATCCAGCGGCTCGCACCGCTACAGCGGCAACGCGCTCGCGCTCACGGGCCCCGGTGTGCACCGCTCCCTTCCCCACGACGCCGACGCGTCGCCGCTGATCTTCCATTGCGACAGCAGGCGCAGCGAATTCGTGCGGATCCCAGAGGAACGGCGCACCGACATCGGAATCGTCGGTGGTGGCGAGAGCGCGCTCAGCGCTGTCGCGTTCCTGCGGATCTTCCGCCCCGCGGCTCAGCTCACGGTCTACACCACCGGTCTGCCGTTGAGCCGGGGTGAGAGCTTCCTGGAGAACCGCGTGTTCTCCAACCCCGACGAGGTGCAGTGGAGCTCGCTGGACCTCGCGTCGCGTCGCGCCTTCGTCAAGCACTGCGACCGCGGCGTGTTCGATGCGGGCAGCCTCGCGCTGCGCGCGTATGACGACAACTGCAAGTTCGTCCTGGGTCGCGTGGCACGTGTCGCGGCGGGCCCCGGGGACGGCGTCACCCTCCAATACACCTCCGCCGAGCGTGAGCTCAGCGCACGGCACGACTACGTGGTCAACTGCACCGGCTTCGACCTGCTCGAGCAACTGCGCGGCCTGTTCCCCGCGGCCGTCCGCGGCGAGATCGAGCGCCGCGTGGGGCGCCTGTGGGATGCGCCCGCCGACACAGAGATCCCGATCGGGCGTTACCTCGAGCTCGACGGGATGCGCCCGCGACTGTACATCCCGGGACTCGCCGGACTGAGTCAGGGGCCCGGGTTCGCGAACCTCGGCTGTCTCGGGCTGCTGGCAAATCGCGTGCTGGCGCCCCTCTTCGTCGAGGAGGACATGTCCACGGAGTCCTCGAGTCGCACAACCACAACGGAGGTCGTCTAGATGCCGTCTCGTTCACGCCAGGTCAAGCGCGCCCAGGAACGCCGCACCCAGACCCAGCAAGCCACGCGGACGCGTCAGGCGCGAGTCGGTCCCCCTTTGTGGCAGCGCGTTCCGAAATGGGGGTGGCTTGCCGGCGCCGCGCTCGTGGTCGTGATCGTCGTCGTGGTCCTCGCGGCCGCGCTGGGCTCCTCCTCGTCGAGCTCCGGTCACGCTTCGCTGACGGGCTCGGGCTATCCCAACTTCGACACCTCCAACTCGCGCCGCGCGGGCGGGCCGATCGACGGCGCGAGCGTCTCGAAGCTGGCGGCCGCGTGGACGATGCCGCTGACGGCGCGCAGTGCATACGGCAGCTACTCCTCCTCGCCGATCATCAGCGACGGCGTGATCTACTCGCAGGACCTCGCCTCCAACGTACAGGCGATCGACCTGAAGACCGGCAAGGTGATCTGGACGAAGTCCTTCAACTCGCCAGACCAAGGCCCTAACGGTCTCGTGGTGCAGGGCGGGCGGGTATTTGGCGCGACCGCGACGTCGGCCTTCGCGCTCAACCAGGGCACGGGCAAGGAACTGTGGTCGGTGGCGCTTGTGCGCAATGCCCACGAGGGCATCGACATGGCGCCCGGCTACCACGATGGGATCGTCTACATCGCGACGGTGCCTGGCAACAACAGCAAGTTCTACGGCGCCGAGGGCGTTGGCGTCCTCTGGGCGCTCGACGCGGGCAGCGGCAAAAAGCTCTGGCACTTCGACACCGTGCCGCGCAACCTGTGGGGCAATTCGGGCGTCAACTCCGGCGGCGGTCTCTGGTACACGCCGGCGTTCGACGAACAGGGGTCGATGTATGTCGGCGTCGCCAACCCCGCGCCGTTTCCCGGCACCGAACGGTTCCCCTGGGGATCGAGCAGACCCGGCCCGAACCTCTACAGCGATGCGATCGTCAAGCTCAACGCAAAGACCGGCAAGCTGCAGTGGTACTACCAGCAGACTCCCCACGATCTCTACGACTGGGATCTCCAGGACCCCCCGATCCTCTCCAGCGTGCACGGCAAGCCGGCAGTGATCGCGGCCGGCAAGTCGGGTTTCGTCGTGGCTCTCGACAGGTCGACCGGGAAGGTCCTGTGGAAGCGCTCGGTCGGCATCCACAACGGCCACGACCAAGACCCTAGCTACGCGCTCAAACACGAATACTCCAAGTTGCACACTCCCGAGACCGTCTACCCGGGGCTGCTAGGTGGAGTGATCGCACCGATGGCCAGCAACGGCTCGACGGTGTTCGTGCCTGTCGTGAACCACCCGGTGACGTTCAATACGCAAAGCGAAAACCAGGAATCGGGACAGCTCGGCGGCGAACTGGTCGCGCTTGACACGCAGACGGGCGCGGTCAAGTGGTACCACCCGTTCTCCTCGGCGGCCTTCGGCGCGGCGACGGTGGTCAACGATCTCGTGTTCGCGACGTCCTTCGAAGGCAAGCTCTACGCCTTCGACACGAGCAACGGCAGCGTCGTCTGGGAAAAGCAGCTTCCCGCCGGGACCAACACGGGCATCACGGTTAGTGGGGACACCCTGATAGCGGCGGCCGGCACCCCGCTCTCACAGAATCAGAGCGCCGAACTGATCGCCTATCGCCTTGGCGGATAAAAGGTGCCGCCGGCCTCCATGGGTGAGGCCGGGAGTCGCTCAGACGCCCACGTAACCGTCTTCGTCGGTCGCTGCCAATCGCAGCTGGTGGCGGTAGGGTCCTCGCCCGGTGAGGCACGCTGCGCCGCAGCGCGCCGCGAGCTCGATCGCCGCGGGCGCTTCGAGGCCCGCGGCCAGCCCGTAGGTGAGCCCTGCCGCAAAGGAGTCTCCACAGCCATAGGCGCTGACGGGCGGCGCCGGGGGAGGGCTCGCCGACCATGTTCCGGTTGCGCCCGAGCGCTCGCGGTAGGAGCCGCCACGGGCTCCGTCGGTCGTCACTACAAGCGCGGCGTCGCGGATCGCGGCGGCCGCTGCGTCGCGCTCGATCGGGTCGCCACTGCTCAGGACAAGGGCGTCAAGCGGCACGCCATGACCGAGCGCGTCGAGCGCACGGGGACTCGCGACGAGGACCGGTGCGGCACGCGCGCTGCGCAGCGCGCCGACGTCGCCGGCGGTGAAGTACACACCGTCCATTTCCTCCAGAACTTTCCAAGGCAGCTCTTCGTCGGAGCCCGCGGGTTCCAGGCGCGGTCCGAAGGTCGTGATCGTGCGCTCGCCGCTGTCGTCCACCAGCGCGACCGCCTTGCGGGTCGGCGCGCGGTGAAGAGCCGCGTGTACGAGCACTCCGAGCTCGCGCAGGCGCAGCAAGGATCGGTGGCCGTGGTCGTCGTCGCCGAGCACGGTCATGAGGACCGCGTTGCCCGCGAGACGCGCCGCCTGGACCGCCGCGACGGCTCCACCGCCCGCCGGCTCCTCGAACGGATCGCGGGCGTGCATCACCTCGCCTGCGAGGGGGACGCGTGAAACGTGCGCGAACTGGACCCACTCGACGTGTCCAACGACTGCGATTTTTGGGCGATCCAAGCTCATGGCGCCAGTCTCACAGATGCCTATTGCCCGGCGCAACGGCTTTAATATCAACCGATCAGTCGGCGCGCCGACTGCGTCGCAACAGCTCCTTGACCAGCGCTTGGACGGAGCGCTCGAGTTGGTCGATGCTGGCGCTCTCGACGCTGGCGACGCCGGTCTTGCGGTTGATCCACGCATTGATCTCGCGATGGCTGCCGCCGCCGTGGCGCTGGAGCTCGGCGACCAGGCGGCTGCGCTCGGCGCGCAGGTGGCGGCGGCGCTCAAATACCGCCGCGCGGCCTGTCTCCTCGCCGGGGCTTCCGGGAGCCAGGACGGCGGTTGTCGAGCGCTCTGCTTGCATGGCCGGGCCGAACAGCGTCATTTGCGGGGCGAACTCCGCGCTCAGCGGGACGAACTCGACGGCCGGCGAGGGCTCCTCTGAGCGTCGCGCGCGTTGCTCGAGCTCCTCGGCTTGGAGGCCGTCTTGCTCGGCGGAACTGCGCAGTGCGTGGCGCAGCTCGGTCTCGATCTCCGCAGCGTGGGCGCGCAGCAGCGGGTCGGCGGGGAGGTAGACCCAGCTGGGGTCGGCCGGGCGGCCGGGGATGGTTCGCACGAAACGCCCCACGATCTGGCGGAAGATCAGCGGGGTCTTGGCGGCTGTGGCGTACACGCCAACGCGCAGGCGCGGGATGTCGACGCCCTCAGAGACCATGTTGACGGCGACGATCCAGGGCTCGCGCGAGCCTCTGAAGTCGGCTAGCTTGTGGGCGGCGCGGGTCTCGGTGTGCAGCACGACGACGGGTGCGCGGCCGGTGGCCTCGCCGAGGAGCTTGGCGACCTGACGGGCGTGGGCGGCGTCAGCGGCGACGACGAGGCCGCCGGCGTCGCGGTGTCCCTCAGCGCGCAGCGCTCGGAGCTTGGCGTCGGCCTCGCGCAGGATTCGTGGGAGCCCGTCGGGTAGCTCGGTGGAGATCGCGGTGCGGTAGCGGCGGCTGGCCTCGCGCGTGTCCAGGACGGTCTCGAAGGTCGACTCGATGACGTCGTCGCCGCTACGCCAGGAGAGTGTTCCGTCGAACGTGACGAACGCGACGGGTCGGCAGATGCCATCGGCGACGGCCTGGGCGTAGGTGTAGGAGACGTCAGGCACTGCAAGTCCATCGGCGTCGTAGCGCACCCCCGGGATCGGAGTGGCGTCGGAGCGAAACGGGGTTCCGGACAGCAGCAACCAGCGGGGTGCGCGCGCGAAGGCGTGCCGAAAGGATTCGCCCCACGCGAGCTCCTCGCCGAGGTGGTGGGCCTCGTCGACGATCACGAGCATGTCCTCGCGTGCCCCGGCCGCCCACGCGCGGGGGTCGGAGGCGATGCGGGCGTACGTGACGGCGACACCGTGGAAGTCCCGCGGCGGCTGAGCACTCGCGGCGTCGGGCTCCAGTTGCACGCCCAATGCGGCGGCCGCAGATGCCCACTGGCGGGTGAGGGGCGTCGTGGGACAGAGCACCGCTACGCGTGCCACGGCGCCCTGCGCGAGTAACGTCCTGGCGAGCTCGAGTGCGGGACGCGTCTTCCCGGCTCCCGGAGCGGCCGATACCAGGAAGGGCCCGCTGCGCCAGTCGGCGAGTCGCTGCAGGGTTTCGTGCTGCCAGCCCCTCAGTGAGCCTGGAGTCGACTTCGGGGTAGGCGGGATCTGCGTTGGCGGTCTCAAAGAGCCCGGCATCCTGCGCTATGCGACGGACGGATTCAAAACCTCCTGCATTGGTGCACGGAGCCCGCCGCGCGTACGCGCGTACGCGCGGCGGGCTCCGTGCGTTTCATCCCCATGCCCGCCTATCGTGGTCGGTCGATGTCCGCCTTTGACGCCTCACTCTCCTCGGGAGAGGCCGTGCTGCGCTTTCCCTACGACGAGCGCCTGCGTCAGCTCCTGCGCGCGATCCCTGGCCGGCGCTGGGATGCGGTGGAGCGCGCCTGGTGCATTCCGCTCGACCCCGAGAGCTCCGAGGCGCTGTCACGACTGCTCGCAGGCTTGCCCGGAGACCCGCAGGTCAGCGACGAGCTCGCTCGTGCGCTCACTCGCCAGCGCGCACGGCGGCGCGGGGTCGAGTGCGTGCTCGACCTTGCGAGACCCGACGGCGACTGGTGGCTGAGCTTCGCGACGGACGCGGCGCCGGGGCTCGCCGAGACGCTCCTCGAGCACCCCGACGCCTACAGCCTGCCCGCGATCGGTCGTGCGCTGGTCCCGGTCGATGAGCGCTCGGCACAGACGATCCGGGCGGCGGTGGCTCGCGGTGAGCGCCTGACACTCACGCCCGCGGCGCGTCGTGCGCTGGAAGAGCTGGAGGCGCGCGAGGACGAGCGGCAGGCGCATAGCGACTCGCTCGCGTCTGGGGCGCCGGGGGAGCGCTACGACGTAGCCTTTCGCCGCGACCGCCGCGGGGGACACTGGATCCTGGTCGCTGCCGAGCACGCGCCGCTGGCGGGTGCGCTCGCGGCCCGCACGACCCTGCGCGCGCTGGAGGGTCCTGCGGCGACGTTCGCGCTCGCCGCGGTCGAGTCCGATGCGGCGCAGATCGCGGAGCTGATCGAGCATCTCGAGACGGCAAGCGTCGAGCCGCGTGTGAGCGGCTGGCTGGCGCGCGCCACCGAGTGGCGCGGGACGATCGAGGTGGCGGGAGCTCGCGAGGCGCCGGTCTTCCTGCTGCTCGGCGATCCAGCGCGGCTCCCGGCGGAGCTGCGCGAGCACGCGACGAACGCACCGGGCGGTGTGGCGGTGCCGCTGGCGCTCGAGCATTGGGAGCTGATGGACGGCCGGCTGCGCGGCTGGATCAGCCCGGCGGCGGCGCGCTGCGTCGCGGCGCTGCGCGAGGGACGCCCCGCTCCGCCGGCCGTCCTGGAGCTCTCGCGGCTGCACGAGGAGCCGACGTTCGTGCTGGAGCCGGGTCACGAGCCGGCGCAGCTGGAGGCGTTCGCTGCGCTCGCGGGTGCGCTGCCTGGAGCAGCGCGCCGGCGGACGCGCCACGAGCATGCGCAGCTGCCCGCGATCCGCGCCGATCCGTTCTGCTTCCCGGAACTCGACGCGTTCCTGGCCGAGCATGGGTCGTGGGTGGCGCCGGAGGCGCTGGCGCTGTTGCAGGAGGTCCGTGAGCAGCACGCGCGCGCGGCGGGTCTTGTCGAGCTCTCGGCGGCGGCGGACGCGGCGCTGGAGATCCCCGGTTTGGGTGGGGAGCTAAAGCCCTTTCAGCGCGCCGGTGTCAGCTATCTGCTGGCCCAGCGCCGTGCGTTTTTGGCCGACGAGCAGGGGCTGGGCAAGACGATCGAGGCGCTCGCGGCGCTGGAGGCCGACGGCGCTTACCCGGCGGTCGTAGTCTGTCCGGCGAGCCTCAAGCTCAACTGGCTACGCGAGCTCGCACACTGGCTACCGGCGCGCAGTGCGCGCGCCCTCATCGGAACGGGCGCGAGACAGGCGCCGTCGACCGGGAGCGGCGACGAGCAGGCGCCGGCCGATGTGACGGTCGTCAACTACGACATTCTTGCGGCGCGCGCCCAGGAGCTGGGCGAACTGCGGCCGCGAGCGCTGGTGCTGGACGAGTCGCACTACTGCAAGAACGCGGCGGCTGGGCGCACGCAGGCCGCTCAGCGGCTCGCGGGCGCGGTCGCCCACGACGGCCTCGTGCTGGCGCTGACGGGGACGCCCGTGATGAATCGCCCTCCGGAGTTGATCGCGCAGCTGCGGATCATCGGGCGCCTGGGGGACTTCGGCTCGGGGGCGCAGTTCGGTCGGCGCTTTCGCGGCCCGGACGCGCATCTGCGTTTGCACTGGCATCTGCGCGCGCGCTGTTTCGTGCGCCGTTTGAAGGCGGACGTGCTCCCGCAGCTGCCGCCGAAGACGCGTTCGGTGGTGCCGATCGAGCTCGACAACGCCGCGGAGTACCGGCTCGCGGAGCGCGACGTGGTGGCGTGGCTGCAGAGCCAGCCACTGGACCTGCGCGAGCTCGATGCGAAGGTCGCGGCGGCACTGCGCGCGGAGCGTCTGGTGCGCTTGAATGCGCTCAAGCTGCTGGCGGCGCGCGGCAAGCTCCATGCGGCATTGGCCTGGATCCACGATTTCTGCAGCTCGGGCGAGCCGCTGGTCGTGTTCGCGCATCACCGTGAGATCCAGCGCGCGGTGCTGGAGCGCTTTCCGAAGGCGCTCCACATCCTCGGGCAGGACAGTCAGGTGGCACGGGACGGAGCGCTGCGTGCTTTCCAGGCACCGGACGCGGGCAAGTCTCAGCTGATCGTCTGCTCGATGGACGTGGCGGGACAGGGGATCACGTTGACGCGTTCCTCGAACGTCGCGTTCCTCGAGCTCGACTGGACGCCGGCCAAGCACGACCAGGCCGAGGACCGCTGCCACCGGATCGGGCAGCAGGACGCGGTCAACGCGTCGTATCTGCTGGCGGCTGAGACGATCGATGAGACGATCGCGACGCTGCTCGATCGCAAGCGCGCGGTGATCGGAGCGGTCACCGACGGTCGCGTCGAGGGCGATGAGGGCGTCGTCGACGGGCTCGTGCGCGAGCTGCGCGGCACGCCCTACCGCCACTTGCGGGTTGCGGCCTGAGCGGCCGTGCCAAGCGACTGCTGCGGGGCAGGTGAGGGGTGGCGCGCGCTAGCTGGAGATCGCGCGCACGGCGGCCTCGCTGCCGATGAACGGAGTCAGCAGGATGTAGCTGACATGGTCGGCGAGCTCGGGTAGGCGGCGGGTCTGGCCACGCAGGATGTAGTCGTGGAGGAGCTCGAAGACGCCTCCGACGATCGCCTCACTGGCGAGGGGTGTGGATTGGCGCGACGGGGCGCCTTCGCCGATGTCGAGGTCGAGCAGCTGGGCGTAGGCGGAGTTGGCCTCGTCGACGCGCCCGGCGACATGGGGGTAGGCGATCAGGATGTCGACGCATGCGAGCCGTGCGAGGGCGGGCTCGGAGGCGAGGAACTCCAGCAACGTGAGCGCTCCGGCGCGCACGCCACCGACCCAGTCGGTCTGATGGGCCAGCGCACGGTTGATCGCGGCTTTGGCCTTGGCGTGTCCGACCTCGTAGGTCGCCAGGAACGCCTCCTCCTTGTTCTCGAAATGGCCGTAGAAGGTCTGCAGCGAAACGGCGGCCGCGGAGGCGATGTCCTCGAGGCTCAGTGCCTGGTAGCCACCGCTCGCAGTGAGCCGCGCGATCGCGTCGAAGATGCGCTCGCGCTGGTTGAAGATCACGAACGGGCGTGGGAGATTGTGCTCGCCGCGCGGCAGGCCGCGCACTCCCCAGGGTGTGGGCGGGTAAAAGCTCCCCGGCGCGCGGCCGCCCTCGATGCGGCGCGGCTTGCGCGCCGGCGGGCGGATCGGCAGGCCGGGTGGGCTCGGATAGTAGCCCGCGATCCACGTCATCAGCTCGGGCACGACGCGCATCAGCTCACTCTTGAGCGACTTGCTCGAACGCTCGGCGCGGACGCGCGAGTAGATGATCTTGCGCAGCGCTCCAACGATCGCGCGGGCCACGGGGTCGGGAATCGTGCCGGGCCCGGGAGCCTGCTCGAAGCCGCGGCTGATGAAGCGCTCGAAGCGCGCGGCGCCGTCGGCCCAGCGCTGCACGCCGACGGCGCCCGAGGCGCCCATCTCGACGCAGACCAGGCGCGCCGCGTCGGGTCGTCGCGCGATCGACTCAAACAGCGCTCTGATCACGGCCTCGAGCTGCTCGAGCCAGCCGTCGGTCGAGGCATAGACATCGAGCAGCCGCTGAACTTCGCCCTCGACAACGGCGTCGTAGCTGGCGAGCAGGCAGTCCTCCTTGTTGTCGAAGTGCTCGTAGAACGTGCGCCGCGAGATTCCGGCGCGCGCGACGAGATCGGAGATCGTGGTGGCGACGACGCCGCGCTCGTTGACGGCTTGCACCATGGCCTCTACGAGGCGTTCGCGCTGGTGTGCGGCGACCTGGGCCCGCGGTAGCGCCTGCGGGCCTCGTGGCAGCGCCTTCTGGCCGTTGTCGGCGCCGCCTCCGCGCGCGGCGAGCTCCGAGGAGGCGGATCGGCGTCGACCGGCGGCCTTGGAGCTCGGCGGAGCGGCGTTGCGAGCGCTGCGTTTCTCGCGCTGTCCCTCTGGCACTGGATTACCTTAGTCGACGGGATGGGGTATGGCCATTGGCCTGAGTGTCATATCTGGACGACCTTTCAGGCGACCTCAGGTCGACGGCCTGATGCTTTGCCATTGACAGGCTGAGTAAAACATGATTTATATGTATATAGCGTGTTAGCTCTGGAGCAATAGCTCAAAAGCCCGAGAAGTAGCCACCGGGGGTCGCAAAAGGCAGGGGGAGACTGATGAACGGTCTCAATGCAAGTTCAACTAGAGGGCCATCCGCGGGGAAAGTAAAGCTCCTCGGGGATACCACTTCGCTAGGTGGGTTCTGTAGGGCACGTACTATTAGCTGGGACGTTGTGGACCAAGGGGAAGTTGCCGGTTGGCCCATCGGGCCAACGGCAGGGGTAGGGAGGTCAGATCATCATGAGAGCGATCGTCTGCGAGGAGCGACGCATGCTCCGGGCTTTGCACGCCCGGTGGCCGTACCGCCGCTCGCATTGCCGGCACGACCTGCACTGGCTGGTGCGTGTGCGCCCGCGCAGGTCGTGGTGCGCGCTGGGTCGCGCACATCCAATTCGAACGCTGCCCGTCGCCGACAGGAGACCGCGACGGTAGGGAGCCGATAAGCCTGCGCGCCCACCACACGGCCGTTTGTCGCTGTCGCTAGGATCGGGGCGAATGGCGGCGAGGCACGAACCGATCGGCTCCTCAGCGGCCGCGCCGGGGACCGACGAGCTGCGGCGGCTCTCGATCGACACGATCCGAGGCCTGGCGATGGACGCGGTGCAGCAGGCCGACGCCGGGCACCCGGGGACCGCGATGGCGCTCGCGCCGCTGGGCTACACGCTGTTCGAGCGCTTCCTGCGCATCAATCCACGCGATCCGCAATGGCCCGACCGCGATCGCTTCGTGCTGAGCGCGGGTCACGCGTGCGTGTTGCAGTACGCGCTGCTGCATCTCACCGGCTATGACCTCGACATCGACGATCTGAAGCAGTTTCGTCAGTGGGGCTCGCGCACGCCGGGGCATCCCGAGCGGAGCCACACAGCGGGGGTCGAGGTCACGACCGGCCCGCTCGGGCAGGGGTTTGGAAACGCCGTCGGGATGGCGATCGCCGAGCGCTTGCTGGCCGAGCGCTACAACCGCCCAGGCTGGGAGGTCGTCGACCACCACGTCTACGCGATCTGCTCGGACGGGGACATGATGGAGGGCGTCAGCCAGGAGGCGGCGTCGATCGCGGGGCACTTCGCACTCGGCAAGCTGACCGTCTGCTACGACGACAACCGCATCACGATCGACGGCACGACGGCGATCTCTTTTGACGGAGAGAACCATGTAGCGCGAATGGAGGCCGACGGTTGGCACGTGCAGCGTGTCGAGGACTCCGAGGACCTCGACGCACTGGAGCGCGCTCTGATCGCGGCGCGCGCCGAAGTGGAGCGCCCGTCGTTCATCGCGATCCGTTCGCACATCGCCTATCCGGCGCCCCACGCGGTGGATACGGCGGGCGCCCACGGTGCTCCACTGGGCGAGGAGGAGGTGCGCGCGACCAAGCACGCGATGGGCTTTGATCCGGAGCGCAAGTTCTGGGTGGACGAGCCGGTGTACGAGCAGATGAGTCTGGTCGAGAGCGGGGCGCGCGCGCAGCGAGACTGGCAGGAGCGCTTCGAGGCGTGGCGCGAGCGCTTCCCGGAGCTCGCCGAGGATTGGGATCGCGCCTGGTCGGGGCGTCTGCTGGACGGCTGGCAGGAGGCGCTGCCCACATTTCCGGCCGGCGAGGCGCTCGCGACGCGCGCGGCGGGTCAGAAGACGATGGCGGCGTTCTCGGAGTTCGCCCCGACGATGGCCGGCGGGGCGGCGGACCTCGTGGAGTCCACCAAGACGGTGTTCGACGGTGCGGGGCAGTTCTCGCCCGTGCACGCGGGACGCAACGTGCCGTTCGGGATCCGCGAGCACGCGATGGGCGCGATCGTCAACGGCGCCGCGGCGCACGGGGGCATCGTCAAGCCGTATGGCTCGACGTTCTTGATCTTCTCTGACTACATGCGTCCCTCGGTGCGGCTTTCGGCGTTGATGAATCTTCCGGTGGTGTGGGTGTGGACGCACGACTCTGTCGCGCTGGGTGAGGACGGTCCAACGCATCAGCCGGTCGAGCACTACGCGGCGCTGCGCGCGATCCCGCACCTGTGGGTCATCCGCCCGGCCGATGCCAACGAGACCGCACAGGCGTGGCGTGTGGCGCTGCAGCGCGAGGACGGGCCTGTGGCGCTGCTGCTCTCACGCCAGAGCACCCCCACGCTCGACCGCGACGGCGAGGGTTTTGCGCCAGCCGGCGAGCTGGAGCGCGGGGGTTATGTGCTGTGGGACTCTTCAGGCGCTCCGGGGGAGTCCGGCGGCACGCCACAGTTGATCCTGATCGCGACCGGTTCCGAGGTCGCTCCGACATTGGAAGCGGCGCGGGCGCTCGCGGCGCAGGACACGAGCGTGCGCGTGGTGTCGATGCCGTGCATGGAGCTCTTCGAAGCGCAGTCCCAGGAGTACCGCGATGCGGTGCTGCCGCCGGCCGTGAGCGCGCGAATGGCGATTGAGCCGGGAGCAACGATGAGTTGGTGGAAGTGGGTGGGAAGCCACGGCGAGGTGCTGGGCCTCGATCGTTTCGGCGCTTCGGCGCCCGGTAAGCGTGTGCTGGAGGAGCTCGGCTTCACGGCCGAGAACATCGCGGCTCGCGCTCGCGCGCTGATCTAGCTGGATCGCGGCGCAATCGGGGTAGGCTCAAAGGTAAGCGATCCAAAGGAGATCCAAATGACGCCAAGCAACCTCGCTCCCCTCGACCGCCTCTCCGCGCTAGGGCAGAGCGTGTGGGTCGATTTTCTCTCGCGCGGTTCGATCCGTGACGGGCACCTGCAGCGCTTGCTCGACGAGGACTCCGTGGTGGGGGCGACGTCGAACCCGAGCATCTTCCAGAAGGCGATGAGCGAAGGCGACGCCTACGACGAGCAGTTGAGGGAGCTCAGCGCGGAGGGCCTCGACGCGCGTGAAGGATTCTGGCGCCTGGCCGAGCGCGACATCAAGGATGCCTGCGATCTCTTCCGGCCGGTGTGGGAGGCGGGATACGGGCGCGACGGTTACGTCTCGCTGGAGGTCGACCCGGGCCTGGCCTACGACACGCTCGCGACGTTCCGCGAAGCGATACGCCTGCACGAGACCGTCGACCGCGCCAACCTGATGGTCAAGATCCCCGCCACCAAGCCCGGTCTGGCGGCGATCGAGGACGTCGTCGCGAAGGGGCGCTCGATCAACGTGACGCTGATCTTCTCGCAGCGCCGCTATGCGGAGGTCGCGGAGTCCTATATTCGCGGTATCGAGCGCCTGGTCGCCGCCGGCGGTGACCCGAGCAGCGTGGCGTCGGTGGCGAGCTTCTTCGTCTCGCGCATCGACACCGAGGCCGACCGCCGCCTCGAGGAGATCGGTGGTCTGGACCATCTCAAGGGCAAGCTTGCTGTGGCCAACGCGAGGCTCGCGTACCAGCACTACAAGCAGGCTTTCCAAGGCCCGCGCTGGGAGTTCTTGCTCTCCAAGGGCGCCACCCCGCAGCGCGTCCTGTGGGCTTCGACATCGGCGAAGAACCCCGCGTACCCCGACACGCTTTACGTCGACGAGCTGATCGGCCCGGACACGGTCAACACGATGCCCGGGGAGACGATCAGCGCCTACCAGGACCACGGCCGTCCCGAACCGCGCTTGGAGCGCGATCTCCAGGACGCACACAAGCTGCTGGAGGAACTCGAGCGCGCAGGGGTCGACTACACCGACCTCACCGACACGCTGGAGCGCGAGGGCGTCGAAAAATTCTCCACAGCGTTCGACGAGCTGATCGCGGCTCTCGCGGAGAAGCAGACGGCGCTCGTCGCGGTCTGAGGGGCCTGCGTCAACGGGCCTTTTTCCTCAAGCGCCTGGTCAGGAGCCACGCAAGCTCACCCGCGAGCACGATTATCGACCCCAGACTGAGTAGTCGTCCGAGGACGACCGGCAGGGTCTCTGCTGGGGCGATTGTCAGGTGCTCGGTTGCAAGGGCGGTGGTCGGATGCGCAGAGCGAATAGCTGTGTTGGGGCCCATCGCGAGAACAAGGTGATAAGACGGATCGCGACCGACGACCTCGGCGCCGGTGATGTGCAGGAGATCTGGACCGCCGCCGATATTGGTGTAGACGAGCTGGCCCGGTCGCATGCGTATCGAGCCGGAGAAACGATTGTCGCGTATCGCCGCCGGCGCTACTTCCAGTCTCGGCAGAGGTTTTCCGTAGATCAACGGGAGGGGCGCGTAGGTGTAATCGTTGTATGTCTTGGCAAAGACTTCAGCGCCGGGGCTGAAAGTCACCGACCGCGGCAGCGGCGTCCTTTGGTAGGCATTCACCTGCTGGACTGCGCCGATCACGGATACGATCAGCGCGGGTACGATCGTCCACCCATAGAGGCGCAACCGCTGCGATCCGGCTCGGATCAGAACGAGCGTGGCGAGGACCGCCGCAGTCACGCCCAAGAGGATGTACGCATCGAGACGGTAGCCGAATTGCAAGATGGTGTACGGCTCGGGCAATACCGACAGGATCTCGCCGCGAGTCATCGTGGCGACGATTGCGGCGGTGACTGCACAGAAGATCAGCAGTACTCGCACCCATGAGCCGCGGCGAACGCTCCAGAGCACAACGACGAGGCTCACCAGAACCCAGGCGATGACAAGCGTTGGTAGCGCCAGGGCGTAATCCGGCGTTCCGGCCACGCTGGTGGCACGCGAGAGCGAAAACGCCTGATCGAACGAGGTGGCGCCGATCGTGTAGTGCTGGTCGAGATACTTGATTTCGCTCGCGATCTTGGTATGTGACGCATAGGCGATCGTAGGAAGCAGGAACCACGAGTTGACCAGGGCTGCCGGAAGGAAGACGGACGCAAAGCGGATCAAGCTGCGGACCTCGAGTAGGCGGCGGGCCTCTGGAACGCACACAACGACTAGGAGACCGGTGGCCGCCAGGACCGTCGATCCCCACAGGATCGTTATGTTGTGACTGCCAAAGAAGATAATCGTGCTGCCGGCGAGCGCCAGCGAGGGCAGGACGGACGCTTGTTTGGCGCGAAGGACGCTTAGTCCGGCAGCCACCATGAGCGGCATCATCGACGAGGCAAGCAACGCAGGCCAGTCACCCTCGCCGTAAATCAATGTGAGGTAACACGTCGAGGTGATGTATACGAGTGCGGGTGCCTGTGCCGCAATGCGTCCCAGGCCCGCGATGCGCGCTGCCCAGTACCAGCCGCCGTAGGCCGCCGCAAAGCTCAAGATATATGTTCCGACATATGCGGTCGTGGGCGTGCTGGCAGGTAGCAGCGACAGCGCGGCGGTGAGCGCATTGATGGTGGCGCCGTAGAACAGGTAATGCGGATAGAACACCGAATACGGTGTGTTCAGAAACAGGCTCGGAGCGAGATTGCGGTGTACAGCGAGGCTCTGCTGCCACACATACCAGAGGTGGTGCTCCCAATCTCCTCCTATTCCGGAGCTCGTAAACAGCATCGGCCAGACGAGCACGCCGATTAGCAGCGCCGGCGCTCCAACGAGAAGCGCGGCTCGCATGATTGACGACCAGCCGCGTCTCGACCGCTTCTGTGCTTCGGCGGGTTGCACGAGAGGTAGAGGGGGAGCCGATGGGTGGACGGGGCTTTGCGACGTGCCTGCCACGCCGGTATGGTTGCGTGTTTGGGCCTACGTTCCCGATATTCGGCACGTCGTCAGGCCATTGCCTGCTATCGGCGCCCGTTGGTGTCTCCGTCTCTGGCTGCAGAGCGATCGAGTAAAGGTGAATCGCCTAATATCAGGCTCGTGCGCGCAGGATGTGCGCTCCCGCGGAGGGATGCACCGCGCGCGCTCCGCGAGGTGGGCGGGAGTCGGGCGCAAAGAGCCCGAGCACATGACCGCCGAAGCCGCCACCGATCATCCGTGCTCCGGCGGCTCCAGAATGTCGCAGACGGTCGACTGCTGCCTCGACGGCCGGCGTCGAGCACTCATACTGATCGCGCAGGCTCGTGTGGGATGCATCCAACAGCCGACCTACCTGTGGGAGGTCGCCGGCGCGGAGTGCGGCAACGGTCGCGAGCACGCGCTCGTTCTCGTGCAGCACGTGCCGTGCACGTCGGGCGAGGCGCGCCGGCAAGCGCGCGAGCGCGCGCGAGGGCCCGCCGTCCAGACCCTCGAGCTCGCGCAGCGAGCCGATCCCTAGCAGCTCACACGCATAAGCGCACTCGACGCGACGCTCGTTGTAGCCCGACGCGGCCAGCTGGCGGCGCTCACCTGAGTCAACGGTCACCAGTCGCCAGCCATCCCTCAAGATGAGCGGCACGCGCTCGATGGTGAGGCTCGAGAAGTCGATGCAGAGCGCCGTGTCGGCTTCGCCGAACAGCGAGGCCAGCTGATCGAGCAACCCCGTGCGAGCGCCGACCCAGTCGTTCTCCACACGCGAGCACAGTCGCGCGAGTGCGAGACGGTCGAGCTTGGCGTCTGCGAGATCGAGCAGCGCCACTGCCAGCGCGACCTCCAGTGCCGCGGAAGACGAAAGCCCGGCGCCTCGCGGCACCTCGCCGCGGATCTCGAGCTCGGCGGCAGGGATCGGAGCTCCAGTGGCGCGCAGCTCGGCGGCGGTGCCGCGTACAAACGCGCGCCAGCCCGCGACGTGCTGTGGGTTGGCTAGCGCGAATTCATCGTCCTCCGCGAGATCGCGTGCGTGCGCGCGGATGGATTCCTCCGAGACAGCCCGGCTGGTGCGCTCGTTCGTGGCGCGGGCGCTGACAGTGACGCCCTCGGCGATTGCGAATGGGAGCGCGAGGCCGCCGTTGTAATCGGTGTGCTCACCGATCAGGTTCACGCGCCCCGGGGCAAACGCCTGGACTTCACGCGGCACGAGCGATCGCCTCGCGGAGCGCCCCCGCGGAGTCCTCGGGCAGGACGTCGACGATGAACGTTCCGGCACCCTGCTCGGAGCCGGCGAGATACTTGAGCTTCTCGGCGGTACGCAGTGGTGGGTAGAACTCAACATGCAGATGACCTGCTCCGTGCCCCTCGCCACCTGTTGGAGCCTGGTGCATCACCATGACATACGGGAACGGACGCTCGAACAGCGCGTCATAGCCGCGCGTCAGCGCCTGCAGAGCGTCGGCCAGCGCGGTGAGCTCAGAGGGTGCGCACGCAGGTAGGCTCGTCCGATGCGCCCGCAGCACCGCGTGCGCTTCGTAGGGCCAGCGTGCGGCGTAGGGCACATACACGACGGCCTCGGGGTTCTCGTACACCACCCGTCTGCCGTCCTGTAGCTCGCGCCGCAGCAGCTCGCACGTCGCGCAGCCGCCGAGGCGCTCGTCGGCCTCGGCCTCCGCCGCCGGCACCGGTGGCAGGAACGGAAGGCCGTAGATCTGTCCGTGGGGATGGTGCAGCGTGACGCCGACCTCGACCCCACGGTTCTCGAAGATGAAGACGTAGTCGATGTCCTCGCGGGCGCCCAGCTCGAGATAGCGTTGCCGCCACACCCACATCAACGCGTGTGCGCGCTCAGGCGCCAGTGTCGCAAACGAGCCGTGGTGATCGTCGGTGTATACGACGACCTCGGCCGCGCCGTGCGGCGCTTCGAAGGCGGGGAAGCGGTTCTCGAAGACGGCGATCTCGAAGGACTCGAAGGGGATCTCGGTCTCCTCGCCCCCGGGGCGCGTGGGGCACAGCGGGCAGTGATCTGCCGGTGGCAGGAACGTGCGCTCCTGGCGGTGGATCGCGTAGTCCACGTGCTCGCCGCGCAGCTCATTGAAGCGCAGTTCGCTCACAAGCTCAGCGATCCTCGACGGTGCGGTAGAGGATCAGCAGTCGGCCGTCCCGTTTGCGGTGGTGCTCCACGAGCAGCGGACCGACGAACTCCGCCGTGCTCTCTGCTCCGCGACGCGGCTCATCGGGGGGCTCCGTAGGCGGTATGGGCGAGTGCTCACGGCGACCCTCGGTCATCATGCAAGGTATACCCGTCACGCGGTCGGCGACGCGGATCCCGCACCGCGAGGATCGTTTCGGTGAGGCGTGCTTTAGGCGCTGTCGCTACCGTCAGAGGCGTTGTCCGAAGAGCTCCGTCTACCAAGTGCTCCATCCGAACGCCGCGCGTGGCTGCTCGCGCTGGCGTTGCTGGCGTTCGGCGTCGCGGTGCTCGTCGCGGCGCTCACCGGCGCGTTGGGCTCCTCCGTGCGACGCGTATCTGCCGCTGCGCCCCCGCGGGTGCTCGCCGCCGCGCAAACGCCGGCTCCGGTAGGCGGCGCCGCGCGTGCGCGGATCGCCGGGCGTGGAGCGCCGGGGGCGGGTCCATACGCCGGTGGTGCGGGTGTCCGCCGTTACGCGGCGGGCGGTCAGGGTGGCACGGGCACAGGCGGTACGCGGCTCCTCGCAGCCGTCACTGCGGTCCATATCCCAGCGGCGTGGGAGGCGGGCTTTTACCCGATCTACGCCGAGGCACAGCGCGCATTTGGTGTGAACTGGCTGCTGCTCGCATCGATCCACATGCAGGAGTCCGCGTTCTCAACCGCCCCAACCACCTACCACGGGCTGAACTTTGCAGGCTGTTGCGGCGGGCCGATGCAGTTCAACGTCACCAACGGCCCCATCACGACCTGGCAGCTCGTGCGCGGCGCATATCGCTACGGAACACGGCCCGCTTCCTATGACCATCGCACGGCGCGGCATCCCTCGATCTACGACGACTTCGACTCCGTGATGGCGGCGGCGTGGCTGCTGTCCTCCGATGGTGCGCGCGCGACGCTCGACGACTCGGCGTGGTGGGCGGCCTACGACTACTACGGGCACGACGCCACCGGAGTGTCCTACGCCGACGAGGTGCTGGCGCGCTCGATCGGGTGGTCCCAAGACGGCTTCTGCATCAACTGCGGCGTGTCGCAGAGTCTCGTCGAAGCGGTCCATGCGGCCTATGGCGCTCCGGTACTCGAAACGCTCGACGTCGCTCCTGTCGCGCAGACCGCACGGGCGCGGCACGCCAAGCGGCGCAGGCGCTGAGTCCAGACAGCCGGCTGGGGCGGGTGGGCTCTCTAACCCTGTGCGATCAGCTCGCTCGCGACCTGGTCGCTGGCGAGCGCGGTGCCGCCGAGCAGACGCCGGTTGAGCTGGGCCCGGCGGAAGTACAACGGCGCATCGTGCTCCCACGTCGCGCCGATACCGCCATGCACAGAGATCATCGTGCGCGCGGCATGGTCCAGGGCGCGGCCCGCGACCGAGCGCGCCGCGCCGGCGGCCAGCGGGAACTCGGCGGGCGCGCCGTGGCGCGACCAGCCCGCGTAGTACAGCAGCGAGCGCCCGTTCTCCAGTTGGCGAAGAACCTCGGTGAGGGAATGCTTGATCGCTTGGTAGGAGCCGATCGCGCGACCGAACGTGAAGCGCTCCTTGGCGTACGCCACCGAGGTCTCCAGGGCGGTCTCCACGGCGCCAAGCGACTCCGCCGCGATCAGCGCCTGTGCGAGGTGCCAGGCGCCAGCGAGCGCCTCCACTGGCGTGTCGAGAACCGTTGCCGGCGTGTCCTTCAACGCGACGTGTCCGAGCGCCCGCGTCGCGTCATAGCGGCGCACTGCTTCGACGCTGACGCCGGGTGCGCTGGCCTGCACAGCGAAGCCCACGGGCTTGCCGTCGTGGACGGCCACGCCGACGAGCGCCTCGGCGCCGGGGGCATCGGGGACGAAAGCGATCTGTCCCGTCACACGCGCCTGGTCACCGCTCCCCGTGAGTGTCGGGACCGGAGCGCGCTCCATCCCGCCAGCGGGGTCCACCGTCCATCTATCGCGCACGTCATCGGGCGGGCGTGCAGGCAGATAGGCCGCGCGTTGCTCGCCGCCGGCCAATGCCGGCAAGAGCTCCGCGTCGGCGCTCGCCGCGTCGAGGATCGCGGTGGCCGGTAGGTGTCCGAGCAGGGGAACGGCTGCGAGCACGCGTCCGCACTCTCCGAGCACGAGCATCGCGTCGAATGCGTCGAGGCCGGCGCCGCCATGCGCCTCGCCGACGAGCAGTCCGGGCCAGCCGGCCTCGCACGCGGTCGGCCAGAGGTCAGGCGGATCGCCGCCGCTGTCCAGCGCCTCGCGCGCGGCCTCGAGGGTCTTGAAGCGCGAGAGCGTGCCGCGCGCGGCCTCGCGCAGGAGAACTTGCTCGTCTGAGAGTGCCAGGTTCATGCCTTTGCCGTCTCCTTCGCTCGCAGCTCCGAGAATGGGACGCCCTTGTCCAGGCGGGGCTCCGGGGGCAGCCCGAGGACGCGCTCGCCGATCGTGTTGCGCAGGATCTCTTCGGTGCCTCCAGCCGACTTCAGGCCGGGTAGGAAGGAGATCATGTAGGCCCACTCACTGCTCTCATCCAGGGCGTCGGGTCCGAGGACGTCCGCGATCAGGTCTCCGGACTTGATCGCACCGTTGACGATCGTGACCTTCGCGAGGCCTGCCTCGGGGCCGGGGATCTGGCCGCGCTGCAACGCGCTCAACGTGCGGTATCCGGTGAAGCGCACAGCCATCAGTTCGGAGGCGATCTCGCCGAGTTGGCGGCGCACCTCGGGGTCGCGACGGGCGTGCTCGTCGGAGGCGATCGCGCGGGCGAAGCGTTGTGAGTTGTAGCCCAAACCCTCGCCGCCCAAACCGATCGTGACGCGCTCGAACATCAGCGTCGTCAGCGCCGTGCCCCAGCCGTTGCCGACGCCGCCGACCACCGCGTCGGCGTCGAGCGCGACATCATCGAGAAAGACCTCGTTGAACTCGGCCTCGCCGGAGATCTGGCGCAGGCCGCGTACCGTCACGCCCTCGGCGTCCATCGGCAGGATGAACATCGTCATGCCCTTGTGCTTGGGCACGTCGGCATCGGTGCGCGCAAGCAGCAAGCCGTAGGAGGCGAACTGCGCGTTTGTTGTCCACACCTTCTGTCCCGACAGTCGCCAGCTGCCATCGTCTTGCAGCCGTGCGCGCGTCTGCACCGCGGCGAGGTCAGAGCCGGCGGCGGGCTCGGAGAAGAGCTGGCACCAGACCTCATCGCCGTGCAGCATTGGCCCGAGGTAGCGGCTCTTGTGCTCGTCGGTGCCGTGCGCAATGAGCGTTGGCCCCAGCATGCCTACGCCGATCGCGTCGAGGATGCCCGGAACGCCGGCCCGCGCGATCTCCTGGTTGCAGACGACCTGCTCGATCGGGCCGAGGCCCTGGCCCCCGTACTCCTTTGGCCACGTCACTCCGGCGAGCCCGTTCTCGGCCAGGCGCCCTTGCCAGGCGCGCCGCGCCGCGATGATCTGATCCTCGTCCTCGATCGCTCCCGGGCCCTGCAGGACAGGTGCCTGGGCCTTGTTTTGATCGAGCCACGCGCGCGCCTGGGCGCGGTAGGCGGCCTGCTCTGGCGTGTCGTCGAGATCCACCGGTTCCTCCTTGGTTGACTGACCAGTCAATCGCTACGCATAAGGTACTACGCCTCGGCCTCCGTGGGGTCGAGGCGGGCGATCGCAGGGTGCCGAAAGGGTCGCGCTATGTGCTTCGGCCGGAATCGGCGGCTCGCGCTATGCGTCGGCAGGCATCGGCGGCTCGTGCACGGGCCGCTGGTGGTAGATGTGCTCGAACGCGTCGTCGAGCAGGTCGCGTGCTTGGACCCCGGGTGCCGGGGAATGCAGTAGGACGACCGCCAGATGCACGCCGTGGCGCTCCGCGGTCGCCACCAGACAGCGACCGGCTTCGATCGTGTAGCCCGTCTTCAACCCCGTCACGCCGGGATAGCCGTACACCAGCAAGGGGTTGTTGTTGTAGAGGTACAGCTTCCCGCCCTTGACCGGGAACCGCAGGATCGCGGCGCGCGTGCGCGTGATGTGCGCGATACGCGGCTGGCGCAGGTCTTCGCGTGCGAGCTCCGCGAGATCGGCCGCGCAGGAGTAGTTGTGCGTGTTGTAGTAGCCCGACGGTGATGAGTAGCGTGTGCAGCCCATGCCTAGGCGCGCCGCTTCGGCGTTCATCTCCTCCACGAAGCGATGCACCGTGCCGGCTACGTGCTGGGCGAGCGCCACCGCCGCGTCGTTCCCCGAGGGCAGCAGCAGGCCGTAGAGCAGCGACTCCAGACGCACGTGGCGTCCGAGCGGGAGCACACCGACCTTCGAGCCGCTCGTCGCCTCGGCCTGCTTGGTGATCGGCACGTGAGCGCTCGCGGGAGCGGCCTTGACGGTCAGCAGCGCCGTCATCATCTTCGTGAGGCTCGCGATTCGCACTCGCGCCAGCGGGTTGCGCTGCCACAGCACGCGGCCGCTGTCGAGATCGACCAGCAGGCCCGCGCGAGGCGCTTCGGGGAAGCGCAGATGTAGTGGGTCCGCGGCCCGGTCGCCGAGATCGAGCGCCAGCGGAGGGCGCCCCAACGTCAGGCCTATCGGGGAGAGCGGGCCCGCGGACCGTGCCGAGGCCGGAATGCCTCCCCCCGCGAGCGCCGGCGCGCCTTTGTGCGCGCGCGGCGGGGCGGCCACCGCATGGGTGCTCCATGGCCGTGTCAGGACCAGCACGACGGCCACCACCACGAAGCCGAGAGCCACGAACAGGGCGGTTACCGAGCGCCCTGCGCGTCGGCGGCCACGAGCGGGCTCGCGACGTCCATGCGCACGCCGCCGCGCGGGCTCGCGACGACGCCGCCTGGATCGCCGGCGGCGGCTGGGGGGCAGGAAGGGCGAGCTGCTCATCGGCGTGGCGGATTCAATAGGGCGCCGAGGATCCCGACGCCCATCAGCGCGATCACGAGAATCGAGACCGCGCTGCCCAGCGTAAACCCCCGCGCGGCGATATCGCTCAGCGTCAGGAACGCGAATCCCACAATGAAGAGCGCCGCGACGAGCAGGACCAGGACGCGCGTCATCGGCGCGAATCGATGTTTCTCGTCGGGCGGATCGGCGCAGACTACCCGGCAGCCAGCGGTCCTACGCCGGCTTGTGGCTGCGGCACGTGCTGGTCGGCGTGGTAGGAGGAGCGCACCAGGGGTCCGGCGGCGACATGCTCGAAGCCGAGCTCGTACGCGGCGCGCTCGAGCGCGAGAAACTCGTCGGGATGCCAGTAGCGCACGACGGGGAGATGGCGAGCGGAGGGGCGCAGGTACTGACCCACCGTCAACACCTGCACGCCATGCTCGCGTAGTGCGGCGAACGTCTCCACCAGCTCCGCGTGGGTCTCGCCGAGTCCCACCATCAACCCGGACTTGGTCGTCACGTCCGCGCCCCCGAACTCCTTTGCGAGACGCAGCACGCGAGCGGAACGCTCAAAGCTCGACCCGCGACGCGCGAGCGGGTACAAGCGGGGGACCACCTCGACGTTGTGGTTGAACACGTCCGGGCGCGCCGCGATGACCTTCGCCAGCGGCATCTCCTGACCCTGGAAGTCAGGTGTCAGGACCTCGATCTGGCACGCCGGCGCCTGGCGGCGGACCTGGCGGATCACGCCCACGAACGCCGAAGCGCCCTTGTCCGGCAGGTCGTCGCGGTCGACCGACGTGACGACCGCGTGTCGCAGGCCCATGCGCGCGATCGAGCGTGCCACGCGCGCGGGCTCCAGTGGATCGTTCCACGTCGGGCGGCCCGTCTTGACGTTGCAGAAGCCGCAGCGCCGCGTGCATGTGTCGCCGAGGATCATGAATGTCGCCGTGCCGCGCTCCCAGCACTCGCCAACATTGGGGCACGCCGCCTCCTGGCAGACCGTGTGCAGGTCCTCGTCAGCGATCAGCTTCGTCAATGCGCGATAGCGCTCTCCGCCTGGCGCCGGCACCTTCAGCCACGGTGGCTTGCGCTCGCGCAGCGGACGCACGTCGCTTCCGAGTACCCGCAGGACGTCCATGCCGCCGGGGTTCGCGCGGGAGCGCGTCGCGATGGGAGCCGGCGCTGGTGTCGGTGTCGTCGTATCGCTCATGCCGGCACCGCGGTCGAGGCGTGTACCCGAGGGGCGGCCAGCGCTGCGATGGACGGCGGGGCCGACGACACGTCGAGCTGGGTCAAGGTTGCGATTTCGATCCCGAGCTGGTGCGGTGCAACGAGTCGCTCGCGACGACCGAAGACTCGGCAGATGTGATGCGCGGCGCGCTCTCGGAAACGGCTTATATCTGCCTCGCCCAGCTCCCGTGCGATCGAGGTCATCGTCACGTCCGGCAGCCCGCACGCCACGATCCACGAGAAGGGCTCCAGGTCGTTCTCCACGTTCACCGCGAAGCCGTGTGTGGAGATCCCGCGCGCGACGTGTATGCCGAGCGAGGCGATCTTGCGCTCCTTGACCCACACTCCTGTGTAATCAGCGCCGTCCTCGGGGCGTGAGCGCGCCGGGATGTCTTCCTCCGCGAGCGCCGCGACGATCGCGTCCTCCAAGCCACGCAGGTGCGCAAGTATGTCCGGTGCAGCCATGATCGGGTAGCCCACCAGCTGACCCGGACCGTGGTAGGTGACGCGCCCGCCGCGGTCGGTTGGAATCACCTCGATCCCGCGCGCGGCGTAGAAGTCCTCGCCGAGCGCCAGTTCCTCCGGTCTCGAGCGGCGGCCGCGCGTGTAGACGGGGGGGTGTTCCAGGAGTAGCAGCGTGTCGGGCAGCTCACCCGCGTAACGGCCGGCGCGAAGCCGCGCCTGGATCGCCTGCGCCTCTCGGTAGCACACCTTTCCGAGGTGACAGGTCCAGAGCTCGCGCGCGGGTGGATTAAGGAGCATCCCCTCCAAGCCTAGCGGGCCGTTGTGGTGGTCTGGCTATCGCTTTACTAAAGGACTGGGGCCCGACGGTCGCCGCGTGCAGCGTCAGAGATGCTCGCCGGCAGCGGTTTCGCGTGCTTCTTTCACCTTGCGCTCGTACGTCTCGATCGCCTTCTGCGGATCGGCAGCGATTTTCGCGAGCGCGCTATCGATAGGACCAATGAGATTGCGCGAGTGGTTCAGCCCACGGAAGATCGACGTTCCCTCGGCACAGTTCACGACAAGCGTCGGAGGAGCGTCCTTGAACCCTTCGCCCACGAGACGACGCTGGGCGAACAACTCCTCGTGCAGTAGCTCCGGCATGCCGCGTGAACGAGTCAGCAACCTCTCGCGGATCTCAGCGGCGAGACTGAATGCCTCGTCCATCTCGCCATCTCGGTTCGGTTTCGAGTCTTGACTGTCGCTCATGAAAAGATTGTATCAAAAGATACTAAACGGTCGGAGTCGTCTCGATTGCCAAGCCGCCCTCACTGAGATAACGTTCGTCGAACGCTGGACTTTGGTGACCTGAGGTCGATCTTTGCTCTCTTGGTCGTGTGGACCACCTCAACGCAAGCCCGAGTGCGCTTGTCACCGCGATGAGGGTGATGAAGAGAACGTCGAGCAGGGCCAACGCCCAGTGCTGTGTGTCACCGTCCAGGACGATCGCCGCGGCGCCAAATGCCATGGCACCTGGCACCAATGCCATAATCCGTAGCCAGGGGAGCATCGCATTGGTGACGTTGCTGGGACCGGTGTAGGCGAAGTATGCGGCGAACATTGCCGGGAGCGCCACCAGCAGCGCAATTCCATCGGGGCCCGCGTTGCCCGTGATCTGCCACCGCACGATCACCGCAAGCACCATGAGACTGGTGATGAGCGAGGTGAGCGTGGCTCCGCGCACGACCGTCTCCGCGCGGGGTCGAAGGTTGAGCAGCGCGTAGGCCGTCGCGGGTTCGCACATCGGTGCGGGGACATAGAGATGTGTTCTCTGGGTACTGCGCAGTTCGATGTCGAGGACCCCGCGCCGATCGTCGGCGATCTTGGCGCGCGTTACCTGCAGGCCTGGGGGCGCTTCGAATTCGAAGTGGTAGCTTCCTCCATCTCCCAATCTCAGCTTGATGAGAATCGGCTTTGAGCGCCATGCCATAGCTTGGCTCAAGCGACGACCCCACCCCCTAGGGGGTACCGGAATCGAAGTCGTCCACCGACGCTTGACCGCCACGATGAGCTGGCGGCAGGCGATCTCGTACCGCGCTGGCTCCTCCTGCGCGATCTTGACCTTAACGATGCTTGCGCCCATGAGTTGGAAGCCCGAGAGTGCCTCGACGTTGAGTTCGTACTCACCAACAGGCAGGTTCGGTATTTCCCGGATGTCCTGAGAGTTGAGCAGCAGGCTGGTCTTTCGCCGGTGGGGCGTCTTGATCGTCACCATCACGCATGGCATCACGATGTCGTCGGCATCCTGGGACCCGATGGTGAGCCGTTCGCATATCGAGGAAAGAACGAGACGGCCACAAGCAGTAGCCGGCTCGCCGTCGGTCGAACGCCAGTCGTCGTCACCCAAGCGGCGCTTCACCCACACATACCATCTGCTCAGTTTCTTCGCGATGCGCTTGTTCGGGGGGTGATCGGTAGGCTCCTCGTAGGAAACCTTGAGAATGCGGCGCACATTGAGTGGCGGGGGGCAGAGTGCGATCACGAGGAAATATTTTGCGAGCTCGTACGCCAACTCCATGAATGCCTCGCTCGTGACCAGGCGGCGGCGCCAGCGCATTACTCGCTCGATGTCCTCGGGGGGCGTATCTGCACCCATGGCCGCCGCTCCAAGTCTGTTGCAGACGCAGACCGCGGCGTCTGCCTCCTCGTAAACGATGGCACGCAGGTCTTCTTCGATCTCGAGCGGAATCGCTTCGCGGTTCTCCGGTGGCACGCCAGCGCCGCATATCTCGTAGGCCAGCGCCATCAGCATACCGGTGGCTAAAGGGCAATGCTCTTCTCTGGCAAGCAGGGGAAGCGCTCTGCCAGACTCGTCGCGTATATCGAATCGCAATAGGCGCCACTTGTGGGCGAAAGTGATTGGAACGGCGTTTGCTCCGGACGGGTGACCTTGCACCTGAACCGCGGCGGTACATGGAAGGGTGAAATCGATGCTCGTCTTCCTGACGATCACCTTCGGGTCCTCCGGGCTGAAGCTGTGCGTCTCGACGCGGCGGTGAACCCAATCGTCGAGGTCCCCCATGAGCTTCAACATGCGTACTCCGAGGATGACGTGCCCCGCTTCGGGCACCGGCCCCCGTTTCAGCGAGCGCAACTGCTCGCGGCCCAGTTGTTCGGCTGAGCGGGTATCGGGATCCGCGATCGCTCGCTTCGCCTCGTCGAAGCAGCTGCTTGGGATCTCGTGTTTGGGGAATATGCCGAGACGCCAGACGACTTCGTTGTAGAGATCTGTGGTCTTCGGGCCGAACTCACCATCCTCGGGGATCTTTGGAATCTGAAAGCCGGCGGCGAGCTTGTTGAGGTTTACCTGGAGCTCCAGAGTTGCCTCTGGCGTGCGCGCGTCGATCTGTCCCTGGTTGGATCTATTCATCGGTCGCGGTGGTGCTCACTATCAAGATCGCTGCCCGCGACGTCGCGAGTGGCGACAGAATATCAAAATGTTGTATAGGTAGGCTAAATGGTTGGCTCCCTCCCCTTGAGATTGAGGTCATTCGAGCACTCACCCCGCTCACCGCGTGAGTTGTCGCGCCCACTTGGAGCACATTTGCTCGCTGCGCTACAGCGTAAGCGCCGCTGGCTCCTTCAGCAGTTCGCGTACACGTGCCAGGAACCGCGCGGCACCAGCGCCATAGAGGATGCGGTGGTCGCAAACGAGCGTCACCGCCATCGTGTGACGCGCGACGATCTGCCCCTCCCATACGACCGCGCGCGGCGCGAGCGAGCCGACCGACAGGATCGCGGCCTGTGGCGGGTTGATGATGGCGGTGAAGTGAGACACCCCGTACATACCCAGATTCGACACCGTGAATGTCCCCCCGCCGAGCTCCGGCGGCGTAATCGTGCCGGCGCGCACCCGCTCCGCCAGCGCGCGCGTCTCGCGGGCGATCTCCCCCAACGCCTTGACGTCTGTGTCGAACACGGTCGGTACCACGAGCGCGTCGTCTGTCGCGACTGCCACGCCTACGTTCACGCGCGAGTGCAGCTGGAGCTTGCCGTCGCGGTAGCTGCCGTTGGCGTGCGGGTGCTCGCGCAGTGCGAGCGCGCAAGCCTTCACGACCATGTCGTTGTATGTCGGTGCTTGCTCAGGGGAAAGTCGCTTGAGCTCGCCGCGCAGCGCCACACAGGCATCCATGTCGATCTCCACGCGCAGCGAGAAGTCGGGGACCGTAGCCTTCGACTCCGCCATCCGCCGCGCGATCGTCTGCTGGGTGCGTGTCAGCTCCACGATCGTCGTTTCGCCCTTCGCCGTCGCGACGCGCTCGGCCAGCGGGGGTGGAGGCTCGGATGTCGGTACACCCCCGTCGGAGATTGCCGACCCATGGCCAGCAGGGGCCTTTCCCGCGGCTGCCGCCTCCACGTCGGCCTTTACGATCCTGCCACCCGGGCCGCTGCCTGTCATCCTGTCCAGGTCGACCTTCCGCTCACGTGCGACCCGCCGCGCGACCGGCGAGGCCTTCACGCGCGGGGGCGGGTTGGCAGTGTCCGGTTGGGGGGTCCCTGCACTCGGCTGGGGCGCCGCTCTGTCCGGCTGGGGCGCCACCTGCGTGGGCGCCGCGGGATCTGCCGCCGCTTGCTCGTTCGGGCCAGTCGCGGCTCCGATGTGAGCGATCGTCGCCCCCACCGGCAGCGTCTCTCCCTCGTCGACGGCGATCTCCAAGACCCCGTCCTCGTCGGACTCGTAGATCATCGCGGCCTTGTCGGTCTCGATCTCCACGAGCTCCTCACCGCGGCTCACACGCTCGCCGCTGCGCTTGAGCCAGCGCAGGATCGTGCCCTCTTCCATTGTGTCCGACAGGCGTGGCATCACGATCTCGGCCATCAGCTAGTCCCCGTGCTCGTAGCCGGAGTCCGGCTGGCATCGACGGGAGAGGCCATCGGGACGGCGGCCGTGGCATCGAGCCCGAGAACCTCGAGCGCGGCGCTCACGACCTGTGGCTCGTGCGGGTAGGCGATGTCCTCGAGCCGCTTGGAGTACGGCATCGGCACGTCCGCGCCCGTGACCCGTCGCACCGGCGCGTCGAGGTCGTCGAACGCTTGCTCGGAGATCAGCGCGCTCAGGTTCGCGCCGACGCCGCCGTGCGGCCAGCCCTCCTCGACGACCACACAGCGGTTGGTCTTCGCGATCGAGCGAAGGATCGTGTCGAGATCCAAGGGGCGCAACGTCCGCGGGTCGATGACCTCCGCTGCGACACCATGCTCGCGCCGCAACGTCTCTGCGGCGCGCTCTGCCGTGAGCGCCATCCGCGAGACGCCGATCAGGGTGACGTCGTTGCCTTCGCGGCGCACCGTGGCGCGCCCGAAGTCGAGCACGTGATCCTCCCCGTCGGGCACCTCACCGCGCTGGCCGTAGAGCGACTCGTGCTCGATGAAGATCACCGGGTTGTCGTCGCGGATCGCCGCCTTCAGCAGGCCCTTCGCGTCGGCCGGTGTCGAAGGGGTCGCCACCAGCAGGCCCGGTACATGCATGAAGATCGCCTCCAGGCAGTGCGAATGGGTCGGGCCCAGTTGGTGGCCGGCGCCCTGCGGCATCCGCACGACCAGCGGCACCCGTGCCTGTCCACCGAACATGTAGTGGATGTGCGCCGCGTGGTTGACGATCTGGTCAAACGCCAGGAGCGCGAAGTTGATCGTCATCAGCTCCACCACTGGGCGCAGCCCGACCATCGCGGCGCCTACCCCCATCCCCACGATCGTGTTCTCCGAGATCGGCGTGTCACGCACACGCCGCTCGCCGAACTCCTCCAACAGGCCCGCCGTCACTTTGAAGGCGCCTCCGAACACGCCGATGTCCTCGCCCATTAGCAGCACCCGCTCGTCGCGCGCCAGCTCCTCGCGCAGTGCCGCGTTCAGCGCCTCGCGATAGCGCATCTCGGCCATCAGCGGGGTGGCTCCGTCGTAGCGAGGGTGGTCCGCTGTGCCATCAGGACGTCCTCACCGAATACCAGCCGCGCACCTGGTCGCCGAGCACGTACACGTCGTCGTACAGCGACTCAGCTGCCGGGAATGGTGAGGCCTCGGCGAACTCCACCGCCGCCTCCACCCGCGAACGGGCGCGCTCGTCGATCGCGGCGCGCTCCTGCGAGGAGAGCACGCCCTCCTGCTCCAGCAACTCGCCGAACGCTGGAACCGGGTCGCGCTCGCGCCAGTGCTCGACCTCCTCCCTGCTGCGGTAGTCCTCGGGGTCCGCCATCGAGTGTCCCCGAAAGCGATAGGTCACGGCCTCGACAAGCAGCGGGCAGCGCTCCTCGCGCACGCGGCGCAGCGCCTCGGCGATCGCGGCGTGGGTGTCGAGCACGTCCATCCCGTCGCAGCGCATACCCGGGACCCCGAGACTCTCGCCCTTGCGCTGCAAATCCGTCACCGCTGAGTGGCGGCCGAGCGCTGTCCCCATCCCGAACTGGTTGTTGGTGACCATGAACACCACCGGCAGCTTCCACAGCGCCGCGAGGTTGAGGGTCTCGCCGAAAGTCCCCTGGTTGGACGCGCCGTCGCCGAACACGCACAGCGTCACGTCGTCCTCGCCGAGATAGTCGCTCGCGAGCGCGATCCCCGCCGCGATCGGCAGGTTTCCGCCGACGATCCCGTAGCCCCCCATGAAGCGCCGCTGCAGGTCGAACATGTGCATCGAGCCGCCACGTCCCTTTGAGCAGCCGTCCACGCGGCCGAACAGCTCGGCCATCACGTTCTCCGGCGGAGTCCCGCGCACAAGCGCGTGGCCATGGGAGCGGTAGGTTGAAATCAGGTAGTCGCTGTCGCGCAGAGCTCGCGCGCTGCCGACGATCGTCGCCTCCTCGCCGATCGCGAGATGCAGGAACCCGCCGACTTTCGCGCGTGCGTACATCTCGCCGGCCCGTTCCTCGAAGCGTCGGATCAACGTCATCGTCTCCAGCCACTCGCGCGCAACATCGGGCTGCGGCAGCGCGCGGCTCGCGACGTCGGGCTGCGGCGGATCGGGCATCAGCTCTCCACGGTAGCCCAGCGCGCGATGAACTCCTCGGCGCCCAGCTGCGCGAGGTCTGCGCGCAGCTCCCGCGCGCGCCTGCTCGCCTGCAGGGGCGGGCAGTCCCAGAACAGGACGACCTCGCCGCCATCGATCTCGACGATCTCGACGTGGTCCACACGGCTCGGGTCCGCCAGCAGCGCCGGCGCCCATCCGCGGCGCTTGACGATCAGCCGGTACGCGCGGTTGGCCCTCATGACGCAACGCCGGCGGCTTCCTCCACGGCACGCTCGCCGACGAATACCCTCCGTCCGAGTCGCACCGCCGGCACGTCCGTCACGCCTGCCCGCGCCGCCTCCGCGGTGGTGGTCGCGAGCTGCTCGCCGACCGAGCGCAGCTCCGCTCCGCGCAGCACCGCCTGCGGGTGCATCTCACACGCAGCGGCCGCGATCAGGACGAAGTCCGCGCGCTGTAGGTCGTGGCCGCCCGCGAATGCCTGCCGGAACGCGGCTTGCGCGAACGGCACCACTCGCCCGATGCCCTTCGCGTATGTCGCCGCGCGCATCGCCAGTGAGCTATCGAAAGGGAACGGCTCGGGCCAGCGCAGCGGCTGCACGTTCAGCGCGCGCGCGCTGCGAGCGGCGTCCTCGCGCAGCGCCTCGAGCTCGGCTTCACAGCGCAGCGCGGTCAAGCGACCTCCGTGCGGGAGCTCGCTGGCCAAGATCGGCTGCCACTCCGCCGCGACCGGCAGCGAGTGCAGGATGCGCTCAGCGGCGAGATACGCAAGCGGGCTGGCCAGATCGAAGTAGAAAGCCGCGTCCATCGAGCAATCTCTAGAAGCCTAGTCGCGGACCTGCTCGCACTAAGCAGCAGGCTGGCTCAGCCGTGGATCAGCCAGCCGTCGGTTGCGCGTCCGGCCTCCATCACTGCCTCGGAGAGCGTCGGATGGCCGTGGACGATGCGCGCCACCTCCGCGAAGCCGCCCTCCAGGGCGCGCACGTTGACGAGCTCCTGGATCAGCTCGGTCGCGCGGCTGCCCACGATGTGCCCGCCCAGCAGCTCCCCATAGCGCGACTCGCCCACGAGCTTCACCAGACCGGTGCGGTCGCCATAGACGATCCCGCCGCCGACCGCGCCGTAGGGGACCTTGCCCACCACGACGTCGTGGCCCTGCTCGCGCGCCTGCTCCTCGGTCAACCCAAACGAGCCCACGTTCGGCGTGCAGAAGGTCGCGCGCGGGATATCGACATAGGACAGCGGATGGGTCGCCAGGCCGGCCGCGTCCTCGACCGCGATGATGCCCTCGTCGGAGGCCTTGTGCGCGAGCGCCGGTCCCGGCACGAGATCGCCGATCGCGTACACCCCCGGAGCGCTCGTGCGCAGCGCGCCGTCGACCTTCACGAGGCCACCCTCGCCAAGCTCGACGCCGGCCTCGCCGAGACCGAGCGACTGCACATCCGCGCTGCGTCCGGCGGCGATCACGAGGTAGTCGACCGTCGTCGACTCTCCGCCGTGCGTGAACGTGACCGCGTTCTCCTGCGCTTGCACGTCCTCGATCGCTGTGCCCGTGTGGATCTCGATGCCCTGACGCTTGAGGCCCCGCTCGACCAGACGCGAGATGTCGCCATCCTCGGACGGGAGCGCGCGGTCGAAGACCTCAAACAGCAGCACCTCGCTGCCGAGGCGCGCAAAGCCCGACGCGATCTCGGCGCCCGAGGCCCCGCAGCCGACGACGGCCATTCGCGCGGGCAGCTCGGCCAAGGCCCATGCCTGCTCGGTGCCGATGACGCGTCCCCCCAGCTCTACGCCGGGGATCGATCGCCCCACCGAGCCGGTCGCGAGCACAACCGTTGCGGCCTGCAGCTCCTGCTCGCCCACCCGCACGCCGACGCGTTCACCGGCCTCGCCGTTGCCGCTGCCCCCCCCAGCCGGTGCGAGCGACGCGTCGCCTTCGATGACGTCGATCCCGTTTTTCTTGAACAGGCCGCCGACGCCGCTGGTGAGGGTCTCGACGACCTTCGCGCGACGCGCCTGCACAGCGGGGTAGTCGACCTCGACGCCCGCCACCGCCAGACCGTACTCGCCGGCCTCGCGGATCTCGCTCAACAGGTCCGCCGAGCGCAGCACCGCCTTTGCGGGGATGCACGCATAGTTCAAGCAGCGTCCGCCGAGCTTGTCGCGCTCGAGCACCGCCGTCTTCATGCCGAGCTGGGCCGCGCGGATCGCGGCTACATAGCCGCCGGGGCCCGCGCCGATCACGATGCAGTCGTATGAGCTCTCGGCCATCGCCGCGCGAGCCTATCGCAGCCGCTCGCTTGCCTGGATCCTCCCCATTACGCGCACGAGCTTCCAGAACAGCCAGCCGCCGAGCGCGATGCTGATCAGACACAGGACCGCCGCCACGATCGTCGAGGCCACCACCAGCGCGAGCGACGTGACAAGGATCTGGAAGGCCAGCAGACCCTCGAAGCCCAGCACCGCCCAGTAGCGGCGCTGGTACATGCCCACCGCCAGCGCGCCCAGCACGAACGCGAGGAATAGACCTCCTGGGACAGAGCCGCCGTGGCGCTGTAGGTCATGGACCGTGCCGACGCTCACCGCGATGCCGAGTGCGAGTAGCACCGCGATCGCGATCGCGACCAGCAGCGCCCGTGGGCGCTCACCCTCGCTGAGCGGCGCCAGCGCGGCCCGGGCCAGCTCGTCGCGATCTGCTCTCGTCATCCCTACCGCGTCCCAGGATAGAGGGACGCTCGATCAGCTGTAGTAGCGCGCGATCGTCTGGAGTTGACTGAAGATATCGTGCGCGAGGAACACGACGATCAAGATCACCCCCAACTGTGGCCCCCATCGTCGCCCACCGCGTACAGTCAGCGCGATCGCGGCGCCGAACAGCGGAAGCATCGGCAGCAGATAGCGCGGCTCCCCGAACGCATAGATGTGCCCGACGATATCGCTGTGATACGAAGGGATTCCGATCACGAACAGCACCCCGATCGTGATCGCGGCATAGGTCGTGAGCTCCAGCAGGCGCGCCCTGACCGCCGCGCGCCGCGCGTACAGCTCGCTGAAGCAGAGCAGCGCGATCGGTACAGCGATGAACAGTGCAACCGTGTCCACCCACGTCGGGAAGTACACGTCCATCCAGCCGTAGAAGCCCACCGAGCGATCGAACCAAACGTCCGTAAATGTCGAGAGGCCTCTGAAGTAATGCGGCATGCCCGGTAGGCGCGGCAGGTACAGCTCCCACACGTAGCTGACCTCGTGAAAGATCTGTTCCAGCGTCTGGCCTTCGACGTTTTCAGATGTCGGTCCAAACGAGGGTTTGCCCGACAGCTTGTTGATTAGCACGTAGATCGCCGGCGGGGCGAACCCGACCACCGTCGCGAGCGAGATCGGCAGCAGCGCGCGGCGGCCCTGGGACCTCATCCCACGGATTGCCAGTGCGCACAGGCCGACGAACACGCCGATCCCAAACCCGATGAAGTTGAGCTTTGTCAAATAGCCCGCCGCCGTGAGCAGGCCGAGCACGAGGGCTGAACGCCACGTCAGCCCGTTGCGAAAGGCGCGTAGCAGGCTCAGGAAGATCGCCGCGCCGATCGTGAACATCAGCACGTCCGGGTTGACACCCCCCGACATGAATGCGAACAGCGGTTGCAAGGCAACGCAGATCCCGCCGACCGTCGCCGCCCAGCGTACGCCCGGCACGGCCTCGCGCACGAACAGAAAGCACAGCATTGCCGTGATCGCTCCGAGGAGCGCATCGAGGAACCGCATGAGCTGAAGCTGGTTCAAGATGTTCCCCTTCGCCAGGAAGTAGGGGAACATCTTGAACCAGCTTCAGCTCATGCGG
>DASXOX010000108.1:0-73661 GCA_036493975.1 Solirubrobacteraceae bacterium | reverse complement strand
TACCCGTACGCGTACGCGCGCGGCGGGGCCCAAGTCGGAAGACCCCCTGCACGCCCTCCCTGCTCGATCTACCCGCTCCGTTCCCCCCACGCGCTGCGGTAGGCCTTCTGGTCCTCGCTCAACTCGTCGATCGCGACTCCCAGCGAATCGAGCTTCAGGCGCGCTACTTCCCCATCGATCGCCTCCGGCACGTCGAGCACCCGAGCCTCCAACTCGCCGGCGTGGGCCACGAGGTGCTCGACGCACAACACCTGCACGGCGAACGACACGTCCATCACCGACGCCGGGTGTCCTTCGCCGGCGGCGAGGTTCACGACGCGTCCGCTGGCCAGCAGGTTCAGGCGCCGGCCGTCGTCCAGCGTGTACTGCTCGACCAGCGGCAGCACCTCGCGCCGGCCCCCGTGCGCCAGCTTGCGCAGGTCGTCGAGCTTGATCTCGACGTCGAAGTGCCCCGCATTGGCGAGCACCGCGCCGTCCTTCATGCGCTCGAAGTGCTCCTCGCGCAGCACCTCGCGCCCGCCGGTGACCGTCACGAACACGTCGCCGCGCTCGGCGGCCTGCAGCGCCGTCATGACCTCGTAGCCCTCCATACGGGCCTCCAACGCCCGTAGGGAATCGACCTCGCAGACGATCACAGACGCGCCAGCCCCCCTCGCGCGCAGCGCGACCCCCCTGCCCGTCCACCCATATCCGAAGACCACCACGGTACGCCCCGCGAGCAGCAGGTTCGTGGCCCTCAGGATGCCGTCGACCGTCGACTGCCCCGTCCCAAAGCGGTCGTTGAACGCGCGCTCGATCCGCGACTCGTTGACCGCCAGTACCGGACAGGCCAAGGTGCCACGCGACTGCAACGCGCGCACACGCAGCAGGCCCGCGGTGGTCTCCTCGGTGGCGCCGAGCATCTCGGCGGCGGCGCGCGCGTCGGTCTCATGAATGTGTCCGATCAAGTCCGCGCCGTCGTCGATCGTGATCTGCGGCTCGTGGCCCACCAGCGTGTCGACGTGGGCCGCATTTTCCGCCGCGCTCTCCCCCCTGCTGGCGAGGACGCGCGCGCCGCCGCGCCCGCCGAGCGCGGCGACCACGTCGTCCTGGGTCGAGAGCGAGTTCGCCGCGCACAGCTCCACCTTCGCGCCGCCCGCGATCAGCGCCCTGACGAAGTTCGCGGTCTCCGCGGTCACGTGCAGGCACGCCGCCACACGCACGCCCTCCAGCGGGCGCTCGCGCGCGAGGCGCTCGCCGATTTGCGCGAGCACCGGCATCTGCGTCTGCGCCCACTCGATCCGCGCCCGACCCTCCTGGGCCAGGCGACGCGCGTCCTCGCGAGTCACGCCTCGCGGACCGCGGCCGCTCTAGTAGCGATAGTGGTCGGGCTTGTACGGACCGTGCACCGGCACGCCGATGTAGGCCGCCTGCTCGGCGCTGAGCTCCGTCAGCCGCACCCCGAGAGCGTCGAGATGCAGCCGCGCGACCTTCTCGTCGAGGTGCTTGGGCAGCACGTAGACCCGCTTCTCGTAGTCATCGTTCTTCGTGAACAGCTCGATCTGGGCGATCGTCTGGTTGGTGAACGAGTTGCTCATCACGAAGCTCGGGTGCCCCGTCGCGTTGCCGAGGTTCAGCAGGCGCCCCTCGGAGAGCAGGATGATCGCGTGGCCGTCTCCGAAGACCCACTCGTCGACCTGCGGCTTGATGTTGATCCTCTCGATCCCCGCCACCCGCGTGAGGCCGGCGATGTCGATCTCGTTGTCGAAGTGCCCGATATTGCCGACGATCGCCTGGTGCTTCATGCGCGCCATGTGCTCCGCGCGGATGATGTCGCGGTTGCCGGTGCACGTCACGAAGATGTCGCCTTCGCCGATCACTTCGTCGAGCGTCCGCACCGCGTAGCCCTGCATCGCGGCCTGCAGCGCGCAGATCGGGTCGATCTCGGTGACTACGACGCGCGCACCTTGGCCACGCAGCGATTCCGCGCAGCCCTTGCCGACGTCGCCGAAGCCGCAGATCACGGCCATCTTGCCCGCGATCATCACGTCGGTCGCGCGGTTGATGCCGTCCACGAGCGAGTGCCGGCAGCCGTAGAGATTGTCGAACTTCGACTTCGTCACCGAGTCGTTGACGTTGATCGCCGGGAACAGCAGCGTGCCTTCCTGGGTCATCTCGTACAAGCGGTGCACGCCGGTCGTCGTCTCCTCGGTGACGCCTTTGATGCCAGCGCCGATCTTGGTCCAGCGCTGCGGGTCCTCGCCGAGCGAGCGCGTCAGCAGCGAGAGGATCACCTGGAGCTCCTCGGAGTCCGCACCCGCCGGGTCCGGCACCGCGCCGGCCTTCTCGTACTCGGTGCCCTTGTGCACGAGCAGCGTCGCGTCGCCGCCGTCGTCGAGGATCATGTTCGGACCGGCCGCCCCCGGCGTTCCGTCCTCACCGGGCCAGCGTAGGACCTGATCGGTGCACCACCAGTACTCCTCGAGCGTCTCGCCCTTCCAGGCGTACACCGGGACGCCTTTGGGGTCCTCCGGGGTGCCTTCCGGGCCGACCGCGATCGCGGCCGCGGCGTGGTCCTGGGTGGAGAAGATGTTGCAACTGCACCACCGCACCTGCGCGCCGAGCGCCGTCAGCGTCTCGATCAGCACGGCCGTCTGGATCGTCATGTGCAGCGAGCCCGTGATCCGCGCTCCGCGCAGCGGCTGCTGGGCCGCGTACTCCGCACGGATCGACATCAGGCCCGGCATCTCGTGCTCGGCAAGCTTGATTTCCTTGCGCCCGAGCTCCGCCAGAGAGAGGTCGGCGACCTTGAAGTCGTTGGCCGTGGCGGTCACGGTCGGGTCGGTCGAAGTCGGGGCGCTCGGGGCGACGGTTGGCGGTGTCATGCAGCCTCCATTGTTCGGGGGGGTCGGGTGGCGGACGGCTCGACCGCCGCCAGCAGTCTTTGGTGCTTTTCCTGCTCGAAGCGCAGCCAGTCCGACGCGGCGACGTGCTCCGGTCGGGCGGGCTCGGCCGACAGCCACTCCTCGACCGCATCGCGCAGCGCCGGCTCACGCCGTAAGCGCATCGCGAAGCCGATCTCGGCGAGCCCCACTTCAAAGCGCGCCAGCAGCTCGCGCAGGGTGCGCAGCCGTTGCAGCTCCGCCGCTCCATACAGGCGATAGCCCGCGGCGGAGCGCATCGATTGCACTAGCCCGGTGCGCTCGACGTAGCGCAGCATCCGCGCCGACCAGCCCGTCGTCGCGGCCGCCTCGTTGATCGTCAGGGCATCCGTCAGCGGATCGCGCATCCCGCCAACCTTAGCACGACTATGTCAATGTTCTACCGTGCCGCGAGCGCGGCCTTGAGCTGCTCGATCACGGCGACCGGCCCCGGATCGACGCCGCGCAGGACCGCGAGGTACAACGACACGAGGTCGCCGAGCAGCACCAGCGAGAAGACACGCTCGATCGTCGTCTGCCCGCGCGTCTCGACGTTCAGGGACGCGGTCGCGTTGTCGGCGATCAGCTTGCGGGTCAGCTCCATGCGCGCCTTCACGCGCGGATGCGCGTCGCTGTCGTCGAGGAAGACCGCGGCGAAGCGCCCGACGTCCTGCGCGCCCTCCCATCCGACGATCTCGTTGTGGTCGAGCTCGGGCAGTTCGTGCGCGAAGCACGGCAGCTTCGCGTTCTCGTTGATCTGCGTCTTCCAGCGATACGCGATCGGCGCCGTGAGGCCCGCCCCGGCGATCACGGGAGCGCTACCGAGCAGCGTGCCCGCGATCTCCTTCGCCAGCGAGTCCTCAGCGGCATCGGGGCCCCACTCCGCCACGAGCTGCTCGGCGTGCGACGCGGCGACGTCGATCTCCGAAGTCAGGCGCGGCCCGACCCCGCAGAGCGCGGCGACCTCGAGCGCCGCGACCGTCATGTACGCGACCGCCGCCCGTGGCTGAAAGCCGCCGGGCAGCGGGATCACGGGAACGCGGTCCGCGCGCGCCAGCTCGGCGAGGCGCCCGCCGGTCGTGACGACGACGCGCTGGGCGCCGAGCGCAGCGGCGGACTCGTAGCAGGCGAGCGTCTCCTCGGTGTTGCCGGAGTAGCTCGCACACAGCACCGTGGTCTCCGGGGTCGTCCATGGCGGTAGACCGTAGGCGCGAGTCACGAAGATCGGCCGCGACGCGTGATCGCCGAGCGCGGCGCGCGCCAGCGCGCCACCGATCGCGGACCCCCCCATGCCGGCCACGACAAGCCCGCCGGGCGTGTCCCACTCGTTCATGATCGCCGACTCCACGCGCCACAACGCGTCGCGCAGGTGCTCGGGCAGGGAAAGGACAGTGCCGATCTGGTCGGAGAGATCGACGCGGGCGATGGCCTCGCGCGAGAGCGCGTCTACAAGCGCCTCCTCGGGCATCAGAACTTGAGCGCTCCGTCGGGCAGGGTCACGCCAGGGAAGATACGCGCACCGTGGGTCACCATGTTGTGCGCTCCCACCGTGACCCCCTCGCCGAGCACCGCGCCGTCGGTGATCTGGCTGCCCTCGCCGACTCTGCACCCGGCCGCGACGATGCAGTCGCGCAGCGTGCACCCCGCGCCGATCTCGGCGCCGTTCATGATCACCGCGCGCTCGACGGTGCTGCCCTCGCCGACCTCGACGCCTTCGCCGAGCACGACGAGGCTGCCGACGTGTGCGCCCTTTGCGACGTGCACCCCGCGCTCGAGCACGGCCGGCGGGATCACCCGCCCATCGGTCTGCGAGTCGGGGTCGATCGCCAGGTAGCCCTCGCCGAGGCGCTCCACGACGGCGGTGTGGACGTTGCCCTCGATGATGTCGAACGTCGCCTTCAGATAGCGCTCGGGTGTCCCGATGTCTAACCAATAGCTGTCCGACGCATAGCCGTAGAGACCGTTTCCGATCAGCAGCGGCCACACCTCGCGCTCGATCGAGACGTTGCGTTCGGCGGGCACCAGCTCCAGCACCTCGCGCTCCAATACGTAGGCGCCGGCGCTGATGAGGTTCGTGTCGATCGAGTCCGAGCTCGGCTTCTCGACGAAATCGGTCACGGAGTGGTCATCGGCCAGGTGCACGAGACCGTACGCACTGGGGTCCTCGACGGGCACCAATGCGAGCGTCGCCCGCGCCCCGCTGCGCTCGTGCTGGGCGATCTGCGCGGTGAGATCGATGTCGGTCAGCACATCGCCGTTGAGCATCAGGAAGCGCTCGTCGAGCATCGACTCCGCGAACTTCAGCGCGCCCGCCGTGCCGCGCGGGTCGGGCTCCTCGACGAAGCGCAGCCGGATCCCGAGACCCGAGCCGTCGCCGAGGACGTTGCGGACACTCGTCGCGAGAAAGCCGCACGACATGATCACGTCCTCGATGCCGTGCTCGCGAAGCCATTCGAGCATGAACGCGATGAACGGCCGGTCCACGAGCGGTACGACCGGCTTGGGCACCGTCGAGGTCAGCGGGCGCAAGCGGGTGCCCTCACCGCCGACGAGGATCACGGCCTGCATCTCAGACCTTGTCCTCCGCGCGGCGTCCGGTGGGCGCCTCGGGCAGCCCGCGGCCAATACCCTCATACAACAGGCCCGCCGCGCGCACCGCCTCACGGTCCAGGGCGTTGCGCCCGTCGATCACGACGCGCCCATTCATCGCCTCGGCGACCTCGCCCCACTCCAGGCCGGTGCACTCCGGCCACTCCGTCACGAGCACCACGGCGTCCGCGCCGCGCACCGCTTCCAGCGCATTGTCGGCGAACGCCAGACCGCCACCGATTAGCTTGCGCGCCTCCTCCTCGGCAATCGGGTCGTACGCGCTGACGCTCGCCCCATCGGCGTTCAGGCGCGCCGCGAGCACCAGCGAGGACGCCTCGCGCATGTCGTCGGTGTTGGGCTTGAACGCCAGCCCCAACAGCGCGACGCGCTTGCCCACGAGGCTGCCGAGGTGCTTGTGCAGCTTGCCGATCACGCGCCGCTTCTGCAGCTCGTTGACCTCGATCACCGCGGTCAGGAGCTGGAAGTGGTAGCCGGAGTTGCCGGCGAGCTGTTTGAGGGCCTCGACGTCCTTGGGGAAACAGCTGCCCCCATACCCAATCCCGGCCTGCAGGAACTTCGGCCCGATGCGCGCGTCGAGCCCCATCCCGTGGGCGACCTCGACGACGTCGGCGCCGGTCTCCTCGCAGATGTTGGCGATCTCGTTGATGAACGAGATCTTGGTGGCCAGAAAGGCGTTGGAGGCGAGCTTGACCATCTCGGCGCTCGCGACATCGGTGCGGACGAGCTCGCCGGAACCGGCGCCGTCGTGCTCGGGGCCGAGCAGCGGCCGGTAGAGCTCGACAACGGCATCCCCGGCCCAGTCGCCGATGTCGCCGACGACGACGCGGTCGGGCCGCAGGAAATCGGCGACAGCGGAGCCCTCCTTGAGGAACTCGGGGCAGGAGACGTAGCGCAGGCCGCCCTTGTCCTGCTCGCCGAAGACGCGCTGGATCGAGGCGCCGGTGCCGCAGGGCACGGTGGACTTCATGACGAGCGCGTGGCGGTCGGAGGCGGGGATCGCGTCGACGACGGCGTGCACGGCGCTGAGGTCGGCGTCGCCGGAATACGTCGGCGGAGTGCCGACCGCGACGAACAGCAGACGCGCGTGCTCGAGCGCGGGAGCGAGCTCGGTCGTGAAGTGCAGGCGGCCGGCGTGGCAGCGCAGCAGGTCCTCGAGCCCGGGCTCGTAGATCGGCACCTCGCCGCGCTTCAGGCGCTCGATCTTGGCGGCGTCGATATCGACGCACCAGACGTCGCTGCCGAGCTCGGCGAAGCCGGCTGCGGTGACCAGACCGACATAGCCGGTTCCGATCACTCCAATCGGCTCGCGTGCGCCGTTGGCGGAGGCGGGATTGCTGCTCATGGGAGGCGAAGGCTAACCGGTGGCGGCTAGCGATGACGGCGACCCACGCGCAACCGGCGAAGGCGGCGCGTTCAATCGCGCATGCCAAACATGCGCTCGATCTCCTCGTCGGGCTCATCGAAGTCATCGCTCATCCAGATTTGCCCGTGGAGCCTGCCTATCTTGCGGGAAGGCGGTAGCCCGACGAGTCTCGCGATCGGCTGCCCACCGCGGCAGATGACGATCTCCTCCCCGTTCGCGGCTCGGTCGATCAGCCGCGAGAGCTGGACTTTGGCTGCGGTTACATTGACCCTCTCAGGCATACCCCCAGCGTATCGACCTAACGCACCGCTTTGTCTGAATACGGTTACGTGAGCCTGAACACCGGATGCCGCGGCGCCGCTCCCGCAGCCCCGCCTCCGATGCGTCGGGCCCGACCCCCTCGAAGAACACCCCGACCTCCCACTTCCAGCGCTTCAGGTAGGCACGCAGCACCGCCGGCTTCTCCTCGTCGGAGAGCTAGACGGCTGTGAACGACTCGCTGCGAGGCCCCACGAGCAGCTGCCCCTCGCGGGGCGCACGCAGGTTGCGCACCCACTGCGTGTTGCCGCGTGGTGCAACCAGATCGCACTGCCCCTCAAACGTGAGCAGGTTGACGGGCGTGCGCCGCGGATGCCCGGAGGTGCGTCCGCGGACCTCCAACACGCGCGAGCCGTAGAGGCTGACCCCCATGCGCGTGAGCAGCGCGACGAACGGGTTGAAGACGTGCGCGGTGAACCACCCGGGACGCTTGTGCTCGAAGTGCGCGGATGAGGGATTACCGCTCATGATGGCCAAAGGCTAGCCGGTGTCGCAAAGTGCTGAAAGGCGAACGCGAGCGTTCGTGCCGCCTTTCGGCTGGATACGCTGCTTCGCCGTGTCAAAGCCAATAGAAGTCTTCGGCGGGCCGAGCAAGGAGACGCGAATAATCGTTCGCAACTGGCCGAATACGCTCTCCGAGACTCTCTGGCGTGTGGGGACCGTGGACCCACGCGGTCGGCACCTGCAAGTCGAAGGCTGGCACAGGTTCGAGAAGGCTCAAGTCGTCGGCTCGCTGGAGCTGCACGTCGAAAACAGGGAGCCACTGATGGTCACAAGCTACCGGCTTGTAGACACACTGATTGAGGACGAGAGGCCCGCTGTCCTAGGAGCGCTGATCGGCTGCGCCCAAGATGTGGCTGCCGAGTTACATACGAAGCTTGGCGTAGGGAACGGCTGTCTTGAGTGGCAATTGGACGAATCCAAAATCCCTCAGATCCACGCCCTCTTCCCAAGCTTCGAGATCATCCGAAAGCGCAAGGACATTCGGCGTGGCAGCGGCTACCTGAGGCGATGCCTCTAGAGAGCGCGAGCTAGGGCTTTGTATTGCTCGTCGGGCATCTCGCGCCAAGCCGCCACCCACCGACCTACATCCTTGCCGGTGCGCTCACTCATATAGGGAATGCCAGCCTCAAGCGTCTCTCCAGGCTCCGGCGCTCCTCCCGCCAAACGAGGCAGATCATCCTTCTGATTGCGTTTTAGACGATCAACAAGCCTCATAGCGATAAGAATGTTATCAGGCGACAGAACTGGGGATAAAGGAGCTTCGGCACATACTCCCGCCTTCTTGAGACCCTGACTCTCAAGACAGTCGCCGCTCTGGTCCACGGCCCCACCTACCCCTCGACCGCGATAAACGCCTCGTAACGCCGGGCGTCGCGCAGCGCGCGCTCGCGCGCCTCGCTGCCCTCCTGGGCACCCTCGGCGGTCTTGCGCGCCTCATCGAGCCGCGTCTGCAACGTGGCACGATCGAGGGAGCCGGGCGCGACGGCTTCCTCGACGAGCACGAGCGTGCGGTTCTCGGCGAACTGCAGATAGCCCTCGGCCTGAGCGAAGCGCACGACGTCGGACTCGCTGCGGTAGAGGCGCAGCTCGGTGGGTTCGAGCATCGCGAGCACGGGCTCGTGCCCGGCGAGGATGCCGATCGAGCCGACGGTGGTGCGCGTGGAGATCATCTCGACTTCCTCGGAGAAGACCTCGCCCTCGGGGGTGAGGACTTCGACTGGGAACGTAGTGCGGGCCATGGCGCGACGTCCCTACTTGGCGTCCTCGAGCACCTGCTCGATGGTGCCCTTGAGGAAGAACGCGCGCTCGGGGACCTCGTCGTGCTTGCCTTCGATGATCTCCTCGAAGCCACGGATGGTCTCGGCGATCGGGACGTAGGCGCCGGGGGTGCCGGTGAACTGTTCGGCGACGTTGAAGGGCTGGGAGAGAAAGCGCTCGATCTTGCGGGCGCGCTGGACGGTGAGCTTGTCCTCGTCGGAGAGCTCGTCGATGCCGAGGATCGCGATGATGTCCTGGAGCTCCTTGTAGCGCTGCAGGATCTCCTTGACACGGTTGGCGACGCGGAAGTGGTCCTCGCCGAGGATGTCGGGCTTGAGGATCGTCGAGGTCGAGTCGAGCGGATCGACGGCGGGGTAGATGCCTTTCTCGGAGATCGCGCGCGACAGCACGGTGGTGGCGTTGAGGTGCGCGAACACCGAGGCGGGCGCAGGATCGGTCAAATCGTCGGCGGGCACGTAGATCGCCTGGACGGAGGTGACGGAGCCGGTGCGCGTGGAGGTGATGCGCTCCTGCAGCTGCCCCATCTCGGTCTCGAGCGTCGGCTGGTAGCCGACCTGCGAAGGCATACGGCCCAAGAGCGCCGATACCTCGGAGCCGGCCTGGACGAAGCGGAAGATGTTGTCGATGAACAGCAGCACGTCCTGACCCTGGTCGCGGAAGTGCTCGGCCATCGTGAGGCCGGAGAGCGCGACGCGCATGCGCGCGCCGGGCGGCTCGTTCATCTGGCCGAAGACGAGCATCGTCTTGTCGATGACGCCCGATTCCTTCATCTCCAGCCACAGGTCGTTGCCCTCGCGGGAGCGCTCGCCGACGCCGCAGAATGCGGACAGACCGCCGTGCTCCTTGGCGAGGTTGTGGATGAGCTCCTGGATCAGCACGGTCTTGCCGACGCCGGCGCCGCCGAACAGCCCGACCTTGCCGCCCTTGGCGTAGGGCGCGAGGAGGTCGATGACCTTGATCCCGGTCTCGAACATTTCGGTCGTCGGCGTGAGGTCCTCGACGCGGGGCGCGACCTGATGGATCTGGCGGCGCGGCGTGTCGGCGGGCAGGTCCTCGCCGAGATCGATCGGCTCACCGAGCACGTTGAAGATGCGACCCAGCGTGACCTCGCCGACGGGCACGGTGATGGGACCACCGGTGTCGAGCACCTCGGCGCCACGCGCGAGTCCATCGGTGGTGTCCATCGCGACGGCGCGCACGCGGTCGTCACCAAGATGCTGCTGGACCTCGCAGACGAGGACGTCGCCGCCGGCGGCCGCGATGTCCTCGGCCTCCTCAGCCGCGGCGGCCGCTGGCCGGGCAACAGTGATGGCGTGGTTGATCTCGGGCAGTTTCTCGGGGAACACGGCCTCGATCACGACGCCCTGAATCTCCTCGATGCGCCCGACGTTGCGCGCGGCGGAGCCGTCGGCGCTGCGCGCGGGCGTGCTGGTCGTCTCGGGGGCGGTGGCTGGCATGTTCCTGTGGGTCTCCTTTATTCCTTAGTGAAGATAGTGGATGGGCTCCGCGCTCAGAGAGCGCTCCGCTGGATGGATCGGCTTGTGGTGTGAGGACGCATCAGCTCAAACCCTCGGCGCCAGCCACGACCTCCATGATCTCCTGGGTGATCTCGGCCTGGCGGGCGCGGTTCATCTGCAGCGTCAAGTCGGTGATGATTTCCCCGGCGTTGTCGGAGGCGCTGCGCATCGCGGTCATCTGCGCGCCGAAGAAGCCTGCGGAGGACTCCAGCAGGGCGCGGTAGATCGAGATCTCGACGTAGTCGGGGACGAGGCGCTGGAGGATCTCCTTGGGGTCGGGCTCGTAGTCGACGAGCGCGTGCGGGCCCTCCTGCTCCTCGGCGCCCTCGTCGTTCTCACCGGTAACGGTGGCCTGCGAGAGCGGCAGCAGCGTCTCACGGGTGAGCGTCTGGGTGAGCGGGGAGATGTAGGCGTTGTAGAGAATCTCGACGCGGTCGAGCTTGCCGTCGAGATAGCCGGCGATCAGCTCCGAGGCGATGTCGCGGGCGTCGGCGTAGGCGGGGCGGTCGGTGAAGCCGACGAAGCCGCTGCTGACCTCGCGTCCGCGGAACGTCAGCGAGGACACGCCGCGACGGCCGGCGGCATACCAGACGGCCTGTTTGCCCTGCTCTTGGAGCTCGGAGTCCAGGCGCACACCGGCACGGATGACCTGGGAGTTGAAGCCACCGGCGAGACCGCGGTCGCCGGTGACGAGCAGCAGCCCGACGTGCTCCTGAGGGTCGCGCTCCTGCAACAGCGCCAGCGACGAGGCCTCGGCGCCGGCGGCCTGGGCGGCCTGGCGGGTCATGCGCCGGATCGCCTCGGCGTAGGGCCGCAGCGCCGCGATGCGTTGCTCGGCGCGACGCAGGCGGGCGGCGGCGACCATCTCCATGGCGCGCGTGATCTTCTGGATGTTCTTGACCGAGGAGATCCGGTTCTTGACGTCGCGCTGTGAGGCCATGGCTAGGCGGCCTTAGCCTCCGGGACGGCGACGTCATCGGCCAATGGCTGGCCTTCCTCGTCGAGGTCGTAGCCAAAGTCCTGGGCAAACGCCTCGACAGCGTCGCGGACACCCTTCTGAGTCTCCTCCGACCAGTCGCCGCCGGCGATCTTCTCGCGGACACCGCCGTGCTGAGAGTGCATGCGTTCAGTCAGCTGCGTCAGGAACTCCGGGACGCGCTCGACGTTCAAGCGGTCCACGAAACCGTTCGTGGCTGCGTAGATCTGCACGACCTGGTCCTGCACGGGCAGCGGTTCGCGCTCACCCTGGTTGAGCGTCTTGACGAGGCGCTCGCCGCGGGCGAGCGTGCGCTGGGTGTCGGCGTCGAGGTCGGAGCCGAACTGCGCGAAGGCCTCCAGATCGCGGTACTGTGAGAGCTCGAGCTTGATGCGCCCTGCGACCTTCTTCATCGGCGAGATCTGGGCGTTGCCGCCGACGCGCGAGACGGAGATGCCGACGTTGATTGCGGGACGGACGCCGGAGTAGAACAGCTTCGGCTCCAGGAAGATCTGCCCGTCGGTGATCGAGATGACGTTCGTCGGGATGTACGCGGATACGTCGCCGGCCTGGGTCTCGATCACGGGCAGCGCGGTCAGCGAGCCGCCGCCGGGGACCTTCTCGCCGGTGCGCGGGTCGGCGAGGTCGTCGGCGAGCTTGACGGCGCGCTCGAGTAGGCGGGAGTGCAGGTAGAAGACGTCGCCGGGGTAGGCCTCGCGTCCCGGCGGGCGACGCAGCAACAGCGACATCTGGCGGTAGGCGTAGGCGTGCTTGGTCAAGTCGTCGTAGACGCACAGCGCGTGGCGGCCGTTGTAGAGAAAGAACTCGCCCATCGCGCAGCCGGCGTAGGGCGCCATGAACTTGATCGGCGCGGCCTCGTCGGCGGAGGCGGCGACGATGATCGTGTTGTCCAGCGCGTTGTGTTCGTCGAGCGTCTGAGCAAGCGCGACGACGGTGGACATACGCTGACCGATGACGACGTAGATCGAGACGACGCCGCTGTCGCGGTTGTTGATGATCGTGTCGATCGCGATCGCGGTCTTGCCGGTCTGGCGGTCGCCGATGATGAGCTCGCGCTGGCCGCGGCCGATCGGGATCATGGCGTCGATCGCCTTCAGACCGGTCTGCATCGGTTCGGTGACGGGCTGACGCTGGACGACCCCGGGGGCCTTGAACTCGGCGGGCCGCCTCTCGGTGGTAGCGACGTCGCCCTTGCCGTCGAGCGGGCGCCCGAGCGGGTCGACGATGCGCCCAAGCAGAGCCTCGCCGACAGGAATTTCAAGAAGGTGCCCGGTGCGCTTGACGGTGTCGCCCTCGGAGATGCGCTGCCAGTCGCCGAAGAGCACGGCGCCGACGTTGTCGGACTCGAGGTTCAGCGCGAGGCCGGTGACGCCGTGAGGCAGCTCGAGCATCTCGAAGGACATGCAGTTCTCCAGGCCGTGCAGGCGCGCGATGCCGTCGGCGACGGACAGCACGGTGCCGACCTCGGTGAGCTCGGCCTGGCCGGCGTCGAGTCCCTCGATGCGGCTCTTGAGGATGCTGGTTATCTCGTCGGGGTTGATCTGCATGGTGGTTCCTGAAAGCTCCTTTTCGATTGCGGCCTGCGGGCTCAGGCCCCTTGAGCGACGTGCTTGCGCAGCAGCTCGAGTCGGTTGCGGATTGAGGCGTCGAGAATCGAGTTGCCGACCCTCACGATGATGCCTCCAAGGATGTCGGGGTCGACGTGAGTGGCGAGTGCGACCTTGCGTCCGGTGCTCGCGCCGATGCGCTCGCCGACGGTCGCGGCGGTCTGCTTGTCGAGCTCCACTGCGCTCGTGATCTGCACGGGCAGCACGCGGTTCTCGAGCGCCCAGAGGCGCTCGTACTCACGCCGCACGCGGAAGACGACGGGCATGCGGTGGTTCTCGATGAGCAACGCGAGGAAGTTCTGGAAGCGCTCGTCGGCGTCGCTGAGCAGACGTCCGAGCGCGTCCTGCTTCTCGGCGCTCGAGAAGTAGGGCGAGAAGAAGAAGATCCGCAGATCGCGGTTGCCTTCGAGGGCGTCGGCGAACTGGCCGAGCTGCTCGCGCAGTTCCTCCAGCAGGCCGTGCTCGCGAGCGACCTCGAACAGCGAGCGGGCGTATACGCGGGCGAGCTCCTCCATCTCAGTTCTGGCTCGCGCCCCCCGAGAGCTCGGAGAAGTCGAGCTCATTGAGGGCCTCCTCTACAAGGCGCTTTTGATCGGAGGCGTCGAGCGCCTTGCGCGTGACCTTTTCGGTCGCCATGACCGTCAGGTCGGCGACCTCACGACGCAGCTCCTGCAGCGCGCTTCGCGTCGCGGCCTCGATATCGCGCTGAGCACGCTGGGAGGCCTCGCCGGCGAGCACGCGGGCCTGCTCGCGAGCCTCGCGCTCATGCCCCTCGGCGGTGGTGCGAGCGTGCTGGACGATCTCGTCGGCCTGCGCCCGCGCCTCCTGCAGGCGCTCACGATATTCGGCGAGGATCCGGTCGGCCTCCTCGCGGGTGCGCTGCGCTGTATCGATCGAGTCTTCGATCGTTTTCTGACGTCGGTCGAGCGCGGCGCTGATGCGCGGGAACGCGAGACGCGCGAGCAAGACCATCGTGATGCCGAAGACGAGCAGCGTCCAAACCATTAGCCCGACGCCGGGCTTGATCAGGAAGCTGCCGTTGGACGCGGCGAGCGGGGCCATCGTCAGACGATGAACGCGGCCAGCAGACCGGCCACGAGTCCGTAGAAGAAGCAGGCCTCGGTGAGCGCGAAGCCGAGCCACTGAATCTGGGTGATCTCGTCGCGCATCTCCGGCTGACGGGTGACTGCCTCGATGACCTTGCCGAAGATGATGCCGATGCCGACACCGGCGCCGACCGCACCGAGACCGCCGCCGACCCCGAGGCCGATCGACTTGCCGGCCTTCGCGATTTCTTCGGTCACCGCAAAGACAGTGATGAGAGCTATGTGCACAGCGATTGACTCCTTTAGTGATCTTCGGCGACGGCGCCGCCGAGGTAGATAGCGGTGAGGGTGGCGAAGATGAACGCCTGCAGGGCGGCCACCAGGGCGACCTCGAACGCGAACAGCACGATGGCGAACGGGATCGTGAACCAGCCCAGCGCGGCGATACCCAGCAGCACGGCGAGTGCGCCGCCCATGAACAGGATGATCAGATGGCCGGCAAGAATGTTGGCGAAGAGGCGAATGGTCAGCGAGAGAATGCGCATCAGGTTGGAGAGGATCTCGAGAAAGAAGATCGCGACGGCCATGCCGCCGGTGACTCCTCCGGGTATCAGGCCTTTGAGGTAACCGATCGGCCCCTTGGCGCGGACGCCTTCGAAGGTGAAGGAGACGAAGACCACGAGGGCCAGCACGAGCGGGATCGAGAGATTGGCTGTGGCGGCGTATAGCGAGAACGAGGGAATGTGCGCGCCGAAGATGGTGATCTCATGCTCGGTGTTCGTCGGCAGCGGTATGTAGCCGATCAGGTTGGAGAAGAGAATGAACAGGAACAGTGCGCCGATGAACGGAAACCAGCGCGCGGCCATCTTCTGGTTCATGTTGCCACCCGCGATGTTGTCGCGCATCAACTGGTAGAGGACCTCGACGGCGGTCTGGACGCGGTTGGGGCGCTCCTGCATGCGGCGCGCGATGTAGATCATGCTGGCGCTCGTCAGAGCGGCGGCGATCACGAGGTACATGACGGCCTTGTTGATCGAGAAGATCCCGAGGTTCACCCACGTGTCGAGCTTGAACTCGTTCTGCGGCTTGAACTCTTCGTTGCGCGTGCCGTGCGCGCCGGTGAGCGCGACGATCACGATGAAGCCGATGATGTAAATCGCGAGCACGAGCAGCAGCTTGCGCTTGGTGGACCAGCCGCCGCCCGACGCGGAGCCGTCGGCCGGAGCCGAGCTTCCCGCCGGCGCGGAGCCCCCAGCCCCGTGAGCCTGTACACCTGTGGTTTGCGCGGGGCTCACGACGGGCTCGGCTTGCGGTGCAGGCCAGTCGCGTCGCGGTAGACGAGCGCGAGCGCGAAGTAGACGGTAAACGCGGCGAGCACGAGCGCAGCGGCCATGATGCCGTCGTCGCGGCCACCGATGTAGCGCGCGAGCAGCACCGCGAGCGCGACGATCCAGACACGTCCGAGCATCACACCAACCTGCAAGCCGGCGCGACTGCGGGGGTCGCCGACGCGCAGCGCATACGCCTGCAACCCGGCTGCGCCAAGGCGCGTCGCGAGCCACGCGGCGGCACCCAACAGGTAACCAACGAGCGGCATGCCCGCGGCAAGCACGAACGGCGCCGTGGCGAGCACGAGGCACACGTCGAGGTATCGAAAGACTGGGATCTCAGGCATGGTCAAGCTTCTTGGGCGTTGGCGTATGGCATGGATGCGGGCAGCCTACAGACGCGAAAGCCCGCACGCTTCCGAGCGGCGGACTTCCCCGGGGCCTCCTCAGACCATCTGCAGCAACCGCCCCGCAGTCTACAGGATCAGCGACTTCGTAACAAGTTTGTGACATGCGCCACGGGCCACGACGCGGCGCTGCCGCGGCGGCGCTCGATGGCGACCGCGAGCAGAGCCGCGAGTGCGGCCGTGGCGACCCCGGCGAGGATGTCCAGCAGGTAGTGGTTGCCGGTCGCCATGACCGCGACGGCGGTCAGGCACGGGTAGAGCAGCGCAAGGGCCCGCCGCGCACGCACATAGGGTGCGCGCGGGCGCGCACCCGGCGGGTTGCGCCAAAGGACCACTCCGCACCACGCGGCCCATGCCATGTGCAGCGAGGGCATCGCGGCGAGCTGGTTGGCGGCCGAGGCGAGCGCCCCCGTGTGCCAAGAGCCGAGCGTGTGGCTGGCGGCGACGACGTCCTGGAAGCCGGCGAGCATACGCGGCGGGGCGACGGGATACAGCCAGAAGACGGCGAGGCCGATTACGTTGATGAGGACGAGCATGTTGCGCAGTGGCCGGTAGTCCTCGACGCGCCGCCACCACAGCCAGCAGAGCAGGCCGAGGGTGACGAGGAAGTGGGCGTTGTCGTAGTAATAGGAGAGCGCCGAAGCGAGCAAATGGTGGGCGCTCACCCAGCGGTTGAGCGCGAGCTCGGGGTCGAGGTGCAGAACGCGCTCGAGGTGCAGCAGGCCGCGGCCGTGATCGACGGCAGCGTGGAGGCGCAGCGGAGCGAGGTTGGCGACGAGATCGTAGACCCAGCACAGCCAGGCGATGACTAGCGCATCCAGCCACCAGCGCGGACGCACGACGGGCGCCGCGAGACCCCACTCGCGGGGTGCAACCTCGGTCTGCGCACCGGAGGACATCGGGCGAATCCTAGACGCTGCCTAGGGCGATACAGCCGAGAGACCGCGTTGCTGCAGCGTGTCGAGCACGCGCGGGAGCGCCGCCGCGGTACGCCGCCAAGAGCTCGGAGCGCTGTAGTCATCGGCGTCGTGCAACAGCAGCACGGCCCCGTCGCCGACCCCCTCGGTTACGTGCGCAGCGATCGACTCGGGTGTGGCGCGCAGCTCCCAGTCGCGCCCCCAGTGGCTCCACAGCAGCGTGCGCCAGCCGCGAGCGCGCGCGATTGTGAGCGCGGCGGCGTTGAGGACCCCGTAGGGCGGGCGGTAGAGCGTGCTTGCACGGCCGCTGTGGCGCTCGATTGCGTCTTGGGCGCGTGTGAGGTCCTCGCGGACCTGCCAGGGGGCGAGACGCAGCAGGTTGCGGTGGCGGTGGCAGTGCACGCCGACGTCGTGCCCGGCGGCGAGGATCTCGCCGACAAGCGAGGGGTTGCGCTGGACCTGCTCGCCGACGAGGAAGAAGGTCGCGCGCGCACGCGCGGCGGCAAGCGCGTCGAGCACAGCCGGGGTCCCCTGAGGGTGTGGACCGTCATCGAACGTCAACGCGTAGCCGGGTCCACCGGCGGCGCGATCCTCGACGCCGAGCGCACGACGCAGCGCCGGGAGGTAGAACGCGAGGGCCGGCAGCGCGTGAGCGCCGGCCGCAAGCGCGGCCGCCCCGGCCAGCGGGGCGAGAACGGTACTGCGATCATCGGGGGCGAGCATGGTTGACCTGGTATTGGGAATCGCGGCCGCGGCGGGCGCTTCGGCGCTCTACAGCCTAGGGGTCGTGCTGCAGGCGATGGACGCGAAGGAGACCGAGGACCATCACTACCTGCGTCTCGGACTGGCCCGCGACCTCGTCAAACGCCGGCGCTGGCTGATGGGAACGGGCCTGTCGATGCTGGGATGGCCGCTGCAACTGCTGGCGCTCTCGCTGGCGCCGCTGGTCGTGGTGCAGCCGGCGATGGCGGTGGGGCTGCTCGTGTTGCTGGTGGCCGGCGAGCACATGCTCGGGGAGCGCGCGGGGCGGCGCGAGCACCTCGCGGTCAGCGCGATCGTGGTCGGGGTGGTGGGCGCGGCGTTGTGCGCCCCGCCGCACACCAACGCCCAGGCGCCCGACGACGTGATCGCGATCGTGCTGGGCGTACTCGGGTTCGCGAGCCTGCTGCCGTACATGATGCTGCGTACCTCCCACCGCCCGCCGGCGGCGCTGACGATGATCGGCGCGGGCCTTGCGTTCGGCTGGAGCGGCGTCGCGACGAAGCTCGCCTCGGACAACCTCGAATATGGCTTGATCGCGATTGCGATCGCGTGGGGATTGTCGACTGCGGTGGCCTCAGCGGTCGGGGCGCTCAGCGAGATGAGCGCCCTGCAATCGCGCCCGGCGATCCAGGTGGCGCCGGTGGTGTTCGTGACCCAGACGGCGGTGCCGGTCGCCTTGGCCCCGGTGTTGTTCGCCGAGCACTTCACCGAAACACCGCTCAGCGGCGCTTTGCTGGCGAGCTCATTGGCGGTGTTGATCGTGGGCGCGGCCGTGCTCGCGCGCTCTCCGCTGCTGCTGGCTTTGATGGAAGCCGAGGCCGGCGTCGGGCCCGAGCCTCGAGGTGTTGCGCATGAGCCTCAGCTCGTCGAGTCCGATGCCGCGCTCGCGGCATCGGAGCGCGTCAGCGAAGACAGCGACTCAACCGACAGCCTGGAACCGTGCAATGAAGCGACCAGCCGCTCAACGCCGCGCACCGACGCGGGGGACCCGTCGACAGCCACGACAAGCACGTCGCCGGCGCGCGTTTCGCCCTGAGGCAGCGCGCCCCTGGCGCTCAGCTGTGAGGCGCCGCGCACGGGCGTGGCGCCGGCGGTGCGGGCCAGCAGCATCTCACCGACAGACAGACCACCGCTCGGTTCAAGGAAGTAGAAGCGATGGCGCAGGCCAAGCGCGTGCGCCTGCGAGCGCAAAGCGCCGCGCGTGCGCACCCAGTGCAGCAAGCTCGTCCCCGGGGGCACTTCGGGCAGCAGTTCGTCGTGCAGGGAGCGCAGCGTGAGAATCGTGGAGCGCACATCGGCGCCGCCGTCAGCGAAGGAAGCGTGGATCCCACGAGCGGCGAGCGCACGCGCGAGGCTCGCGACCTGACCGGCAGGAGCACGCACGACGAGGCCGACGTCGCGCTGGTCGGTCTTGACGTGCACGAGCGGGTGGACATGCAGGATCATCGCGGCGAGCGCGCCGACGTCGTCGGTGGACATCGTCCACCCACCGACTCCCAGCAGCAGCACCAGCTGGACGGCGAGCGCGGTCAGCTTCAGGCGCCAGGCGGGGATCGGATGCACTCGCCGGGGCGCGTCGAGCACAATGTCGACGGCCTCAGGGTGGGCTTCAGGCGCTTGCGCCGGCATCTGCGCTCCCGCGCGTGGCTCCTCGGCGAAGCTGGCGCACACGTGCTCGCAGAGCTCGTCGGTGTCGTTGGCGAGCCGCAGCAGCTCGAGGTCGGCCATCGCGCGTGTGTTCAGGCGCGCGTGCCCAACGGGCAAACCGTAGGAGACGACAGGGGTCCCCGTGGCCTTCGCCTCCAGGCAAGTGACGCCGCCGGTGGAGTGCACGAGGGCATCGGCGGCTGCCAGCAGCTGGGGCATGCGGTCGGTGAAGCCGTAGACGTGGACGCGTGGTTCGGCGGCAAATGCCGTACTAAGTCGCTCGTAGAGCTGCTCGTTGTAGCCGGCGAGACAGACGATCGCGCCGACCTCCTCGACGCGGCTGAGCTCGCGCACGGCGCCCTCGACGTCGCCCACTCCCCAGCCGCCGCCGGAGACGACGACCAGGCGACCCTGCTCGGGAAGACCGAGCGCTTGACGTGCCTGCGCGGGACAGCGTGGTTTCAGGAACTCGGCGGAGATCAGCGGTCGCACGAGGCGTGCGCTGCCGGCGCCCGCGATGCGCTCTACCGAGGACATCGACTCGCGGTACATCACGAGGTGCATATCGATTCCAGGCTGCGCCCAGAAGAACAGACCGGTGAGGTCTGTGATCGTGGCGACCGTCGGGCATTTCACGACGCCCGTGCGGCGCAACCGCGCGAGCACAACTGTGACGGCGGGGTAAGTGGAGACGACGACGTCGGGTTCGTGCTCTGCGATGTGTCGCGCAAGCGAGCGAGAGCCGAACAGCAGGAGCTGCCAGCGCGCCAGCCAGCGAACGGGCGCGACGTGCTCGAGCAACCAGTAGACGAGCGTGTAGCTCCACGGGATGAAGCGCAGCTGTACGCGGTAGCCGTCTTGGACGACCTGGCGCAGCACGCGTCCCATTGCGGCGAGCCCGTCGATCACGATTACCTCGGCGTCCTGCTCGGAGTTGTCGATCTGCTGGGCGAGCGCACGAGCTGCCGCGGCATGACCCTCGCCGACATCGGCCGACAGAACCAGGACGCGGCGCCGCCGGCTGCTCTCCGGGCGCTCGCCGGCCGGTGTGGGTTTGCTGTGGTTGCGTCGCATATCGCCTCAGGGCTCGCCCGGCGGAGGGCGGGGCAGTGGGGCTTCAGTACGGATGCCAGAGCTCAGCACGAGCGACACCCGCCAGGCGCACCGCGGATATAGCGTATTGGGAGGGCGGGACGTTTGCACGGCCGCTGGGCCTCCCAACACGACGCTAACGCAATCCCAACAGCCTCAGACGCGCGTTTTGGCTGCGGCGACGAGCAGCGCGCTCGCGGCGGGCGTGGCCGGGAGCTGCCCAAGAGCACTGAGCTCGCGCACGAACACCCCGAAGGCCGGCCGCGGGCCTCCGCCGGCGCCGATCAGCGCCGAGTCCCATGGCTCGTGGCGCCGAGCCCCGGCCTGCCACTGGTAGAGATAGACGCGCTTGACGCGCGGGCTGAGCCGCGCGAGCCGGGTGAATACGAACTGCGTGACCTGGGCTGCGTGGGCGGCGGATTCCGGGAAGTCATGGCCGCTGTGGTTGTGACGAGCGACGAGGCCGGCGGTCTCGGTGAACCACACCTGGCCGCTCGTCGCACTCAGCAGCGCGCGGGTTGAGGCGCTTTGCAGTCGGTTCGCGCCGATGTAGTTGTGAAGGCCCCAAATCGACGCTTCGCCGTGCAGCGCGTGCTTGAACGCGCGGACCCACGAAACCATGTTGGACTGGTCCAGCAGCTCGGCGCCAAGGACCTCGCACCTTGGACAGCTGTGGCGCAGCTCGCGGTAATACGCAGCGACAAGTCCAGGCCGGTGACAGGTGGGCTGCCCGCAATAGTCCGCCTCGTTCCAAGTCGCGAATTCCGTGACCCAGGGGTAACGAGCGCGCAGAACGCGGAACTGATGGCCGAGCTGTGCGGGCGTCGGGACACGCTTGCGAGCGCCCGGCGTGCGAGACCGTTCGAATGCGATTAGCGGATGCACATGATCGGCGCGCGCAGCGGCAAGCCAGACACCGAGAGCCTTGGCCTGAGAGCGGCTCTGCAGAGCGTTCCAGCCGATACTGAGACGCGCGTAGTGGATCCCGAGCACCTGAAAGCGGATGTCATGAAACATTTCGGGCCGCTGGTCGCCGATGCCGACGACAAGCGCACCGGCGGTCGAGGGCAGCATGAGCGCGAGCAGCACGACGACGGGCAGGAGCAAACGCGATGCGAGCCTCATCAGATCGTCTGGAATTCGCCGGTCTCGAGGTCGCTGGTTACGTCTTGCTCGATCTCGACGGGCGAGGCCTCGGGGCGCAGCCGACGCAGACGGATCGCGTCGAGGCGGCGGAACTTGAGGATCTCGAGGACATAGACGAGGTACACGCTTGCGGCGGCCGCGATCAGCCCGATCGCGCCGACTACCAGCGTCCAGCCGAGGTAATAGTGACCTTTGTGGTCGCTGTAGGGGACGAAGCGCAGCGATAGCGCGAGACCGGCGAGCATCAGTGTCCATGCGTAGAGATAGGCGATCGTGCGCCGTCGCGAGAAGCCGATGCGAGCCATGCGGTGGTGGAAATGCTCGCTGTCGGATGCATAGATCGGGCGGCGGTACTTAAGGCGCTTGAGTACGACGAAGGTGGTGTCCATGAATGGCACGGCAAGCAAGATCAGGGGCAGAACGAACGAGAGCACGACTTCTGTCTTGACGGCGCCCTCGACCGCCAGAGCGCCCATCAGGAGACCGAGCAGGTTAGCGCCGCAATCCCCCATGAAACTCGAGGCGGGAGGAAAATTATGCACGAGGAAACCGAGCGAGGCGCCGGCTATCAGCGCCGCGAGCACCCCGGGGGCCCAGCGGTCGAGACTGAAGGCGATCACGGCGAGCGTCGCGGCGATGATCGCGCAGACGCCCGCCGCGAGTCCGTCGACGCCGTCGGAGAAGTTGACGACATTCATGATCGCGACCAGCCCGATGACGGTGATCGCATCTCCCGCATGCGGGAACGTGAGCAGGCCGAGGAACGGCAGCCGGATCCGTTCGACGACGACCCCGTAGTGCACGACGATCAGCGCGGCAAGCACCTGGCCGGCGAGCTTGGCGAAGGGCGGCAGGTCGAAGCGATCGTCGAGCGCGCCGACGATCGCGATGACGGCTGCGGCGATCAGCACTCCGTGCCAAGCGCGTTCGTCGGGCAGCCAGAGCAGGCCGGCCAGCAGCGCACCGGCGAAGATCGCGAGGCCCCCGAGCAGCGGCGTGGGGTGATCGGAGAGGCCGCGCTCGCGGGGCTCGTCGACGGCGCCGACGGCGCGCGCGAGTCGCATCGTGACTGGCGTCAGCAGCGCGGTCACCACCGCGGCCGCCAAGAAGGCGTACAGCGCGTCTAGCTCGGTCGGGTGCATCGGCGCGCCCACAGGATCGCAGGCGGAGGCGTCGTATGGGCGCCTCCGCCGCAGCGGCGCCCGCGCAGAGCTATCCGACGCCCTCCGAGGACAGCCCGTCGTACAGCGGATACCTCTCGACGATCGCCTGCACACGCGCGGCGAGCTCTGTGGCTCGCTGCGCGTAGTCCGGCGCGAGTGCGGCGGCAAGAATCGAGCCGACCTCAAGGAAGTCTTCGCGCTGCAGCCCGCGCGTCGCGAGCGCGGGCGTTCCGATTCGCAGCCCGGAGGCCTGCATCGGCGGGCGCGGGTCGAAGGGAACGGCGTTGCGATTGACCGTGATCCCGATCTCGTGCAGGCGATCCTCGGCGTCCTTGCCGCTGAGCTCGGGGCGTAGCTCGCGTAGGTCGGCGAGCACGAGGTGGACGTCGGTGCCGCCGGTCAGGACCTTCACGCCGTCGGCTTGCAGGAGCTGCTCGGCGAGCGCCTGAGCGCCATCGATCGTGCGGCGCTGGCGCTCGCGGAAGAGCTCGCTTTTGGCGATCTTCAAAGCGACGGCCTTGGCGGCGATGACGTGCTCGAGCGGCCCACCCTGCTGGCCGGGAAAGACGGCGGAGTCGATCTTTTTGCCGTGCTCCTCCTTGCAGAGGATCAGTCCTGCTCGGGGCCCGCCGATCGTCTTGTGCGTCGTGGTCGTCACGACGTCGGCCCCGAACTCGACCGGATTGGGATGCAGTCCGGCGGCGACGAGCCCGGCGAAGTGAGCCATGTCGACCATCAGCAGCGCACCGACCTCGTCGGCGATCTCGCGAAAGCGGACGAAATCGAGCTGACGCGGATACGCCGACCAGCCCGCGAGGAGCAGCTTGGGACGCCGCTCGCGTGCGATCCGGGCGACCTCGTCCATGTCGATGCGCGCGCTCTCGCGGTCGACCTCGTAGGCCGCGATGTCGTAGAGGCGGCCGGAGACATTGATCTTCATCCCGTGTGTGAGGTGCCCGCCGTGAGCGAGCGAGAGCCCCATGATCGTGTCCCCGGGCTGCAGCAGGGCGTGATAGACGGCGGTGTTGGCCTGCGCGCCGGAATGCGGCTGGACGTTGGCGTGTTCGGCGCCGAACAGCGCCTTGGCGCGGTCGATCGCGAGCTGCTCGGAGACGTCGACCCACTCGCAGCCGCCGTAGTAGCGCCGGCCGGGGTAGCCCTCGGCGTACTTGTTGGTGAGCACCGAGCCCTGGCATTCGAGCACGGCGCGCGGGACGAAGTTCTCGGAGGCGATCATCTCCAGCGTGTCGCGCTGGCGCCCGAGCTCGCCGCGCAGCGCTTCGGCGACCTCGGGGTCGACCTCGGCTAGGGGACGGTTGAAGTAGTCGGGGGTCAAGTAGTCGGGGGCCAGCTCTGACGTTCCGCTGCTCGACTGCAGTGTGGCGGTGCTCGACTCGGACATGGACGCGCTCCTTGGCGGATGACGGCTTGCGGATGCCCAGGCGCGCGGCTGTCCTACGCGGCTCGCTCCCCGGTGGTGCTCCACCTCGTGCGGCGCCAGTTGCGAGCTGCCTCACGAGGCTAGCAGGCGCGCGTCCGCTTGGGCTGCGCGCCGGCGCGATGGATCTCAGCCGAGCACTTGCTGGAGCTCGGCGTGCGCAAGCGGCCCGGCACGCGCCACAGTCCAGCTTCCAGCGCGCTCGTAGTCGCGCAGGTCGAGCACCGTCGACGCGATCCCCGGCAGCTCGCCGCCGTCCAGAGCAAGGTCGACGCCGTCGCGCACACTCGCGGCTACGTCGACCAGATTGCGCGACTCGGGTTGGCCGGAGAGGTTGGCGCTGGATTGCAAAACCGGGCCGTCTAGGGCACCAAGTGCGACGAGATGCTCGGGCAGCCGCGGCACACGAAGGCCCAGTGAGGTTGCCCCATCGACAACCTCGCCGGCAAGGGCGGCCGCCGGCGCGCAGGCGAGCGGGTAGCGACCGGAGGGATTCGCCAGCAGCACGGTTACTGGGCCGGGCAACAGCTTCGTCAGCGCCGCACGTGTGCGCGGCCCGAGCTCCGTCAGCGCCGCCAGCGCCGGCGCGAGCGCGAAGAACATAACCGCGGCCGGCTGCGTGGGTGGCCGGCCCTTCAGCTCGTACAGACGCCGCACGGCGCCGACCTGGAGCGGGTCGCACGCCAGGCCGTAAACCGTGTCGGTCGGAAACAGCGCCACTCCACCGCCGGCGATGCACTGCGCAAAGCGTTCCACCGCAACCGTGTCCAACAGCGGGCGCCGAATTTGCCCCCCGATCCCCCGCTCCGCCATCACCCGCGCCGACCCACGACGACGCGCTCGATTCCCGCGAGGTCGTGCTCGACGTGGACGTCGGTAAAGCCCGCGGCGCGCATCAGCTCAGCGACCACTCCGGCCTGCCCCATGCCGATCTCAAGCGCCGCCGCGCGTACGCGCGTACGCGCGGCGAGCTGCGTGAGCAATACCCGCACGACGTCCAGCCCGTCGGCGCCGGCGAAGAGGGCACGGGCGGGCTCGTGGCGAAGGATCTCTGCGGCCAACACGGCGCGCTCCCCGTCGGCGACATACGGCGGGTTGGAGAGCACCGCGTCGATCTCGTCAGGAACACCGGCCAGCAGGTCGGCGCGCAGCCAGCGCACCGCCAACCCAAGGCGCTCACCGTTGGCGCGGGCCAAATCGAGCGCGTCGGCGTCGACGTCGCTGGCGCTCACCACCAGATCCGGGCGCTCGTGAGCCAGCGCGAGCGCGACAGCGCCGCTGCCGGTTCCCACGTCCAGCACGCGCGTACCCGAGGGCAGCGTAAGACCGACCTCGACAAGCAGCTCGGTCTCGGGGCGCGGAATCAGCGCACGGCGATCCACCTGCAGCTCTAGGTAGCGAAAGCCGCGACGACCTGTGATGTAGGCAACGGGCTCGCGCGCGAAGGCACGCCGACGCACGGCGTCCTGGAAAGCCCGGACCGCCGGCCCCGCGACGACGAGCTCACGGTCGATCAAGAGGCGTGCCCTGTCCACCCCGAGCACATTGGACAACAGCACTTCGGCATCCAGGCGCGGGGTCTCACAGCCCGCTGCTGCGATCGCGGTGCTCGCGCTCTGCAGCGCCTCGCGGACGGGTGTGCCGGAACTCAGACGCGCACTCACGCACGCCAAGCTTACGAAGCCTTTCGCAGTTTGCGCTTTCCTGAAGGGATGCCGCTTCCCAGCGAGCCCACACCCACGGTCACGCGCCGCCAACTGCTGCGCGGCGCCGGCGCCGGGGCGATCGGCCTGGCGCTGACGGGCGCGCTCGGCGAGGTCATAACCGGCGCACTCGCCTCCCACGGCGTCGCCGCGCCGACAGCCCCCAAATGGCACAGCCGCCCGGATCTGCGGATACCTGCTCTCACCGTCCTGCATCGTGATGCGAAGGCCGGCACGGACCCGATCTTCATCGCGCCCTACAACGCCCCCGTCGGCCAAGCCGGGGCGGTGATCGTCGACGCCGCGGGCGAGCCGATCTGGGAGAACCCGCTCGCGGGGAAGGTGACGACGAACTTCCGCGTGCAGCGCTACCGCGGCAGTCCGGTGCTCACGTGGTGGGAGGGCTCGATCGAGCTCGGGCATGGCGTCGGCGAGTACGTGATCGTCGACAGCGCCTACCGCACCGTGCGCCGCGTCCAGGCCGCACGCGGGCTGCGCGGCGACCTGCACGAGTTCGTCATCACGCCACGCGACACCGCACTGTTGACGAGCTATGTAGTGCAGAAGGCCGATCTCTCCTCCGTCGGCGGTCCACGCGCGGGCACGATCCAGGACGCGATCTGCCAGGAGCTCGACCTCACCAGCGGACGGGTGCTGTTCGAGTGGCACAGTCTTGATCACATACCCTTGTCTGAGTCCTACGCATCGGTGGGCGCGGACTGGGACTTCTTCCACATCAACTCCGTCTCGCTCGACGCCGACGGCGAGCTGCTCGTGTCAGGGCGCAGCACGCATACCGTCTACAAGATCGACCGCCGCGGTCAGATCGTCTGGCGTCTCGGGGGCAAGCGCAGCGACTTCGCGATGGGACCCGGCAGCGGCTTCGCGTGGCAGCACGACGCGCGCCGCCAGCTCGATGGGACATTGACGGTCTTCGACAACGGCGCGACGCCCGCCGTCGAGCCGCTCTCGCGCGGGTTGATCCTCGATCTCGACGAAGGCGCGATGAGCGCGAGCATGCTGGCCCAGTACACCCACTCGCGCGTGCTTTCAGGCAGCCAGGGCAGTATGCAATTGCTGGAGGGCGGCAACGTGTTCGTCGGCTGGGGCGAAGCTCCGCGCGTGTCGGAGTTCGATCGCTCCGGGCGCCTGCTGTTCGATGCGATTCTTGGCGATCGCTACCAGTCATATAGAGCGTTCCGGCTGCCCTGGAGCGGCCGTCCCGCAGCTGCGCCGGCGATCGCCGTGAGACGCCGCCGCGCAGGCATCACGGCCTACGCGAGCTGGAACGGAGCGACCGGCGTAAGCGCCTGGCGAGTGCTCGCGGGGCGCCGCCCCGATCAGCTGCGCCCGATCGCGAGCGCGCGCTCAGAGGGCCTCGAGAGCACGATTCGCACCCCGTTCCTTGGCCCCGGCCTGGTCGCAGTCGAAGCGCTCGACTCCGCGGGTGTGCCGCTCGGTCGCTCCCAGCCAATCACGCTCACCGTCTAACAGACCGACTCGCACCGGCGTACCCGCCGGCCACGAGGGTCGGCGGCCCGGCGAGTTTCACGCGGCCGCTTGAGCCTCCAACCGCCGCCGCTTCTCATCCGATTGCAGTGCCGCGGTGAACTCTTCGAGCTCGCCTTCGAGGACCTGGTCGAGGTTGTGCGTGGTGAGCTTGATGCGGTGGTCGGTGACGCGGCGCTCCCCATAGTTGTACGTGCGGATCTTCTCCGCGCGGTCCCCTGTGCCGACCTGCGCGCGGCGGTCGGCGGCGAGCTCGGCGTGCTGTTCGGCGAGCGCCCGCTCGTACAGCCGCGCGCGCAGCACGCGCAGCGCCTTCTCGCGGTTCTGCAGCTGTGACTTCTCGTCCTGCATCGCGACCACGACACCGGAGGGCTTGTGCGTGATGCGCACCGCGGAGTCGGTCGTGTTGACCGACTGTCCGCCCGGCCCGGTCGAGCGGTAGACATCGATCTGTAGATCGTTGGGGTCGATCTGCACGTCGACCTCCTCGGCCTCCGGCAGCACCGCAACGGTCGCCGTCGAGGTGTGGATGCGACCCTGTGACTCGGTCTGCGGGATGCGCTGCACGCGGTGCGTGCCGCCCTCGAACTTGAAGATCGAGTAAGCGCCATCGTCTCGGCCGGCGGCTCCGCCACCCTTGACGGCGAACGTGTACTTGCCGTCTCCGACCTCCAGCGCCTCCGTCTGCAACCCTCGCCGCTCGGCGTAGCGGCTCAGCATCCTGAACACATCGCCGGCCCACAAGCCGGCCTCATCCCCCCCGGCGCCGCCCTGAATTTCGACGATCACGTTCTTCTCGTCGTTGGGGTCGTCCTCGACCATCGCGAGACGAATCTCCTCCTCGAGCTGCTCGATCCGCTCGCGAGCGCCTGAGAGCAGCTCGCGCAGCTCGGCCTCCTCCCCCCCGCTTCCGCCTTCCTCCAGCAGCTCCTCGGCGCCGGCGGCGTCATCCTGCGCGCGGCGCCACTGCTCGGCGAGCTTCGCAGCGGGCTCGAGTTGGCGATAGGCGCGACCGACCTCGGCGTAACGCACGCGGTCGCCGATCACGGCAGGGTCGGTGAGCTGCTCGCCGAGCTCGGCGAAGCGCGTCTCGATCTGCTCTACGAGGTCTTCGATCATGGGGTCCAGAGTGTAGGCGCCGGAATTCGCACCGCCCACCCAAACGTCTAACCATCATAACCTCTTGGTTATATTCAAGGTCATGAACGAACCAGCTTTACTGCTAAGAGATGCCCGCCGCCGCGCCGGACTGACCCAAAGACAACTGTCGCTCCGCCTGGGTGTCAGCCAAGCCGCGGTCGCCAAGCTCGAGCGTCCCGGCGCAAATCCGACGTTCGCGACGCTCGCCGGCGCCCTATGGTCCACCGGACACCACCTGGAGCTCGCGGCGCGCCCGCGGCACGACGGGATTGACGAGAGTCTCGTCCGCCAGCAGCTCGAACTCTCGCCCACTGAGCGCTTGCGTAACCTCGAAGCGATGTACACGCAGGCCCGCACACTGGCGCTGACCGGCGCCCGAAGCCGCGGTGAGCGTGTCTGACACCTGGCTGGATCAATCAGAGCTGAGACTGGGCAGCCTGCTCCGCCGCCTAACCGAGGCGGGTGTCGACTTCGTCGTAGTGGGAGGCGTAGCCGTCGTTCTCCAGGCAGCTCCACGCTTCACGAAGGATCTCGACATCTGTTATGCAACGGCGCCCGACAACTTGGATCGGCTCGGCGAAGTCCTGATCGAGATCGACGCGATGCTGCGCGGTGTCGAGGAAGACCTGCCGTTCATCCCCGACGGACGAACGCTGCGGCAGGCCCAGATGCTGCCCCTCACCACTCGCGAGGGGAACCTTGACCTGCTCGTATGCCCGGAGGGGTCTCCCGACTATGAACAGCTCAGTAACCGGGCAGATCAAATGGACCTAGATGGCCTCACGGTGTCCGTGGCCTCGATCGAGGACCTGATCGCGATGAAGCGAGCGGCCGGCCGGCCGCAGGATCTCCTCGATCTGGAATCACTGGAGATCGCACGCCGCAGGCGTAGCTAGATCCCGTCGGGACGACTCCTCGACACTGCCGACTATGCGACGACCTCAACCCCGACGAGGTCTGCAGCGCTGAGCTCCCCTGGCTTCTCCAGCGCGAGCACGGCCTCCAGGGCAGCGATCGCGACAGCGAGCTGGTCCAGGTCGGGCTCACGTGTCGTGAGCAGCTGGAGCTTCAGACCGGGCCACATCAACGCGCGCACCCAGCCGCGGTTGCGATTGCGCCCGGCGAACTTGATGAGCTCGAAGGAGATCCCCGCGATCACCGGCACTCCGAGGATGCGGGTCGCCACCAGCCAGTACCACGCCGGCAGGCCGATCGGCGCGAATACGAAGATCGCGACGATCATGACGAGCAGCAGGAAGCTTGTCCCGCAGCGCGGGTGCAGCCGCGAGAAGCGCTGCGCATTCTCAGGCGTCAGATCGAGCTGGGCCTCAAAGCACGAAATCGTCTTGTGCTCCGCGCCGTGGTACTCGAACACACGGCGCAAGTCGCGCATGCGCGAGAGCAGCAGCATGTAGCCCAGAAAGATCGCGGTGCGCACGAGACCCTCGACGATCCAGAAGAGCACCGAAGAGTGCAGCTGTCCCTTGATCAGACTCGTCAGCCCGACGGGAATCAGGAAGAACAGTCCGATCGCGAAGACCAGCGCCACGAGCACCGTACCGAACCAGACTCCACCGGAGATCTCCTGGGGCTCCTCCTCGCCCTCGCCCGGTGGGAGCTGCGCGTTGGCGGAGATGCCCAGCGCGCGGAACCCGATCGCAAGCGACTCGCCGAGCGCGACGACGCCGCGCACGATCGGCATCCGCAGCAGCCGGTGGCGTCGCATCGGCGAGCTGATCGGAAAGCAGCTCACCTCGATCTCACCGAGCGCGGGAGCAGGTCCGCCGTTCTGAGCAGACCCGTCCTGGACGGTCACCTCCTGCGCCGCCTGATCCTCCCCCATGCGCGCGGCGGGTTGTGTCTCGAGGACCGGCTTGCGGACGGCGACGGCCCAGTTGCCGACCCCCCGCATCATGACTCCCTCCAGCACGGCCTGTCCGCCCAGCGGAGCATCGCGCTGAGCGACCAGCTCTCCGTTCTCCATCGCGGCGGGCGCAGGAGCCGTGTCTCGGACCACGGCTGGCGCGGCCATCCGCGCTACTCCGGCTGTGTCTGGCTCTGCGAGCCGCCGCCGGCGACGGCCCCCGCTGCGCTTTGAGCGCCGCCGGCCCCGGTCGTCCCCGCCTGTGTGCCACCGGCCTGGGCTTGACGCAGCCGGCCCTTCGCCATACGGCGCTGGAAGCGCTCGACGCGCCCACCCGTGTCGACGAGCTTCTGGCGGCCGGTGTAGAAGGGGTGGCAGTTGGAGCACACCTCGACGTGCATCTCCGCGCGAGTGCCGCGCGTGGTGAACTCGTTGCCGCACGTGCAGCGCACGTGCGCCTCTACGTAGTCTGGGTGGATCGATGCCTTCATCGCTTCGAGCATTCTAGCGAGCGCCGTAGCCGGGGTCCTCGCGCCCACGCGCACCCATGCGCGGCGGAGGCCGAAACGACACCACCGACCACCGACCGTTGCTCACAAAGAGCGCGCTAGGAAGTCGACACGCCGGGTTCTGAGAGCGGACACGACAGTGTGTCCGACTGGCCACCGCCCGGAGCCTCGGAGATCAGGTGTGCCGGGTCGGGCGTGACTTCGATCTGGCTGCCCGCCGCGCACGCCGGAGCGCGCGTGTCGAGCATCGTGCGTGCGCCGGCGTCGAGCGATGCCACGGTCAACGACGGCTGGGCGACGCCACCCACACTCAACGCGACCTGAAACGGGCCGGCGGCGCCGCGCCCGTCGTTGCGCACCACGACGTGGTACTCGGCCAGCTGGGAGCTACCCGACGAAGGCGTGGCGAGGACCTGGGCGACGACAAGCTTGGGACGCTCGTCGGGCTGCACGCAGACCGCCGTGCGGCGCACGGCGCGCTTGACGACGCGGCCCTTTTCGCCGAGCCAGCGAAACATGACGATCGCGCGGTAGGCGCCAGGGGCAGGCAGGTCGGTGACTTGGCGGACGTACTTGTAGATCTTCACTCCCACTTCCGAGCGTCGCCACCCTCCGATGCCGGCAGCGGTGAGCGAGCGAAAGGCGACGTCGCCGACGGTCTGCTCCTGGACGACGATCTGCATCGCCATCCGGCGCGTCCCGGGCACGGTGCTCATCTGACCGTTGAACGTCGCCGAGCGCGCAGTGGGGTCGGCAGCGGTCGCACACTGTTCGAGGGTGGCTGAGGCGAGCGTGGCCGAAGAGCCTCCGGGCTGTGCGCCCACCGCCCTCGAATGCGCGAACGGCTGGCCGCCGGGCGTCTGCGCGGACGCCGCCGGCAGCAGACCGGCAAGCCCGATCCCGACCACGCACACCGCGCAGCCGATCCGCCCGATCGCCGGGATCGCAGTAGTCAAATCCGTCACCCCCATCGCCCTCACTAACACCGCACAAGCGTTCTGGTTGCGCGACCTTGTGCGGGCTCAGAGAATTTGGTAGAGCGGACCGTCGCCGCCCTCGGGGGTGGTGAGACGTCCGCCCTTGGCGGTGATGGCGCCACACTGGACGCAGTTGGTGTAGTTGACGATCACGTCCACGGGACCGTGCTCGGGGGCATCGTCGGGGATCTCATAGACCCCGGCGGGGCACATCCAGCGCCACGTTTCGGCGATCTCGCGCGGCACGTGCTTCTGCACGCGAATGTGGTTCGGGGCGTCATCGCGGGTTGCGTTCCCGGTGATGAAGACCGAGGAGAGCTTGTCGAAGGTGTATTTGCCGTCGGGCTTGACGTATACGTCCTTGGTCTTGCCGACGAACATCGGCTTGGCGTCGTTGCGATGCCAGGAGGCACGTCCGGGGAGCTTGCCCTTGGTGATCTGCTGGATGCCGCTGAGCGGCCCCCCGACGAGCAGACCCTTCTGCAGGGGCTGGCGTGCGTTGCGGACCTCCCACAGCTCCCTGCCGACGGAGGACTGGTCGATGAGCTCCTCGTAGTCGGAGAACTCGCGGCTGCCGCGCCCCAGGGCGGCGTAGATCGACTCGGCCGCGAGCTTGCCCGACTTGATGCAGTGGTGAACACCCTTGAGCGCCATCGTGTCGACCATCCCGCCGGCATCGCCGACGAGCAGGGCGCCGGGCATCGAGAGCTTGGGCATCGACCAGTAGCCGCCCCCGGGCAGCGCCTTGGCGCCCCACGCGACGCGTTCGCCGCCGTCGAGGATCTTGCGCACCAGCGAGTGGGTCTTGAAGGTCTGCAGCAGATCGTGTGCCGAGGTCGTCGCGTCGGCGTACTCGAGCTCGACGACGAAACCGATCGAGACGAGATCCTCGCCGGTCTTCTCGTTCTTCATCGGGTAGATCCAGGTTCCGCCGATCTGTCCGTACTTGGTGGAGATCTTCAGTGGCCACGGACCCATCGTGTGGATCAGGCGGTCGAGTGGCTTGGGGACCTTCCAGACCTCCTTGACGCCGAGCTCCCACACCTGGGGCTCGCGTCCCTCGGCGAGGTCGAACTCCTTGATCGCGGCTCCGGTCAAGTGGCCCCAACAGCCCTCGGCAAGGACGGTCGCCTGCGCCTTGATGTCGGTGCCGGGCTCGAAGTTGCCGAGCTCCTGGCCATCCTTGCCGCGGCCCTTGTCGCCGGAGCGCACGCCCACGACGCGGCCATCCTCGACGACGAGCTGCGTGGCGGAGGTCTCCGTCAGGACGTAGGCGCCGGCCTCTTCGGCCTGGGCCTGCTGGTAGCGGGCGAGGGCGGAGACCGAGATGACCTCGTTGCCGTGGTTCTTGAACGGCGGCGGCGTCGGAATGCGCAGGCTGAGCTTCGGAGTGGGCGTCAGGTAGACGGCCTCCTTCTTGACCTCGCCGAAGGCGAAGCCCTCCTTGCGCCAGTCCTCGCGCGTCATCTCGGGGAACAGCTCCTGAAGCGGCCCCGGCCTCATGACGGCGCCGGAGAGGTTGTGCCCACCGCAGGTCTTGGCCTTCTCGACGACCGCGACGGGCACTTCGCCGAGGCGCTCCATCGTCTCGGGGTCGTCGCCCAGCAGCTGCAACAGGCGGTTGGCGCACGCCAGGCCGGCGGTGCCGCCGCCGACGATCGCGACGCCGACCTCGATCAGCTCGTCCTCGGCGTCGAGGCCGCGCTTGACGAACTCCTTCTGGGAGTCGACCGGAGGCGGGAAGGCCGCGGGTGCGACCTTCCCGTTGTGGGAGCCGTTGTGAGAGGACATGTTGGGTGCTCCTTTCCGCGTCGGCCTGTGCCCGCTAGCTGGCCTTCTTCGCCTTCACGGCCTCGGTGAGCTTGGGCAGGATCTTGTTGAGATCGCCTACGACGCCGAGGTCGGAGAATTCGAAGATCGGCGCGTTGGAGTCCTTGTTGATCGCGACGATGTTCTCCGAGGACTGCATCCCGACCTTGTGCTGGATCGCCCCGGAGATGCCCGCAGCGAGGTACAGCTTGGGCGCGACGGTCTTGCCGGTCTGCCCGATCTGCGCGGCGTAGGGGTACCAGCCCGCATCCACGACGGCGCGCGTCGCGGCGACCGCAGCGTTGCCCCCGAAGGCGGCGGCCAGCTGTTCGCAGAGCTCGAAGCCCTCGGCCTTCCCGAGACCGCGACCGCCGGCGACAAGGATCGAAGCGCCCTCGATGTCGACGTCGGCGCCGCGCTGCTCGCCGCGGGTGACCATCGTGGCCTTGCTCGCGTGCGGGGAAAGCTCGAAGGCGAGCTGCTCGACAGGAGCGTCGCCGGCACCGCTTGCGTTGATCTCGAACGCGTTGAGGCGACCGATGATGATGCCGACGGGCGAGCGGTATTTGATCTCGGAGATCGCCGAGTCGCCGAGGATGGGGCGTTCAGCGACCAGCTCGCCGCCCTCGGCGCGCACGCCGGTGACCTCCATCGCGACACCGGCGCCGAGGCGCGCAGCGAGGCCGGCGCCGATCTCGAAGCCGAGCAGGCCGCCGCCGAACAGCGCGTACTTGTAGCCACCATCGGAGATCGCCTTGGCCATCGCGTCGACGAGCGGCTGGGCGAGCCCCTCGGGGCCCTCGGCGACGAGCACCTTCTTGGCGCCGTATTTGCCGAGCGACGCGGCCAGCTCCTGTGGGACGTTCTGCCCGAGCAGGATCGCGTGGGCCTCGCCGCCGAGCTGCTCGGCGAGCTTGGCGCCCTCGGAGACGGCGCCGAGCGAGTTCTTGTTGATCGCGCCGTCGTAGTGCAGCGCATAGACCAGGATGTTCGCCATTTTCGTGATCCCCTTCCTAGATGAGCTTGCGCTGGTCGAGCCAGGCGACGATCTTTTCGACCGTCTCGGCGGTGTCCTCGTCCTCGATGATCTCCCCGGCGGCCTTCGCGGGCGGCGCCTTCGCGGCGGTCCACTGCGCAGCGGAGTTATCGCCGCCGACTTTGGAAGCGTCGATGTCGACGTCACCGGCGGTGACGGCGTCAAGTGGCTTCTTCTTGGCGCCCATGATCGCCTTCAGCGAGGGATAGCGGGGCTCGTTGATCGCATCCCCGACGGAGATCACCGCGGGGAGCTGGATCTGGACGGTGTCGTACCCGTACTCGGCCTGGCGCTCACAGCGCAAGGAGTCGGAAGTGACGTCCATCTTGATGACCTGAGTCAAAGACGGCATCCCGAGGTGCTCGGCGACGACGGCACCAATCGTGTAGCACTCGCCGTCGTCTGACTGCTGGCCGAGCAGCACCAGATCGGGGTTCTCGCGCTGCAGGGTCTTGGCTAGCGCGTAGCCGGTGGCGGCTACGTCGGAGCCCGCGACGGCGGGATCGCTCAGATGGACGGAGCGGTCGGCACCAAGGGAGACGGCCTTGTGCAGCGCGCGCACGGCACTGTCGGGCCCCATGGTGACGGCGACGATCTCCTCGACCGGCACGGCGCCACCCTCCTTGATCTGCATGGCGGCCTCGATCGCGTGCGTGTCGTAGGGATTGAGGTTCTTCTCACCGCTGCGGTCCATGCGCCCCGTCGAGGGATCGATGCGCTTCTCGACGGCGGCGTCGGGGACCTCCTTTACCAGGACGCATATCTTCATTCAGGCAATCTCCTTGAGGATCTGGACGAGCGAATCGTAGCTGGTTTGGCGGTTGACTGACGAGTCAATCAAGGTGTTGGCAAGCGCCAGGCGACCGTCGGTCTTTTGAAACCCCGCCGCGCGCGTACACGCGCGTCACGCGCGCGCGGCGGCCCCGCTGCGGATGAAGTCGACAATCGACTGCGTCGAGGCGCCAGGCGTGAAGACCTCGGCGACCCCGAGGCGCTTGAGCTCGGGGATGTCGTCGGCAGGGATCGTCCCACCAACGGTCACGAGCACGTCCTCGATGCCCTGCTCGCGCAGCAGCGCGACGATGCGCGGGACGAGCGTCATGTGGGCGCCGGAGAGAATCGAGAGGCCAACGGCGTCGGCGTCCTCCTGGATGACGGTCTCGACGATCTGCTCGGGCGTCTGGTGAAGGCCGGTATAGATGACCTCCATCCCGGCGTCGCGAAGAGCGCGCGCGATGATCTTGGCGCCGCGGTCGTGTCCGTCGAGGCCGGGCTTGGCAACGACGACGCGGATCTTGCCTTGCGTGGATGCGGCGGAGGAAGACATCGCGAGGGATTATGACCGCGCCCGGCCGCATTCGCTGAGACGTCGCTCATGCGCGCGGCGTGCCGCGCTCGCCGACGCGCCCGCTCACGGCGCGCCCAAGACCTCCGAGCGTGGCGGCGGCGCTGAGCGCGACTAGCACCTTCAGGCGTCGCCCGAGGCGGTCCAAGCGCACGACCTCCCAGCCCTCGGCGAGCGCGATCCGCTCGAGCTCGGGGTCGGGGTTGACGACGACTGGGTGCCCGACGGCGCGCAGCATCGGAAGGTCGGACTCGGAGTCGGAGTAGGCGTAGGAGGCGGCGAGCTCGATGCCCTCGCGCGCAGCGAGCTCGCGCATCGAGGCGACCTTGCCGTCGCGGTAGTTGAAGGGCCCGGCGGCCCGCCCGGTGTATCGACCTTCGACGACCTCGAGGCGCGACCCGATGCCGCCGTCGAAGGCGAGCACGTACGCGAGCAGGTCGGCCATCTCCTGGGAGGCGGCGGTGACGATATAGACCGGTCGCCCGGCGTCCTGGTGGCGGTAGGCGCGTTCGAGCATCTGTGGATAGAGCCGCGGGAGCACCCCTGCAAGCACCCGCGGCGACATCCGCTGCAGGTCGCGCACGGGCACCCCGGCGAGCATCTCGCCGACGCGAGCGCGCACGGCGTCGGCCCAGTTGTCGGTCGAGCCGCGCAGGCGAAAGCGCAGGTTTTCCCAGAGGTCGTGCAGCAGCCGCGTGCGCGTGATCATCCCGGCCTCAAACGCGGCGCGCGCGAAGAAGATGCCCGAGGACCCCGCCATCAACGTGCGGTCGAGGTCGAAGAACGCGGCGCCGCGCGGTGGCACGGCGCTCAGACGCGCAAGATCAGCGCATCGCCCTGGCCGCCGCCGGAGCAGATCGCGGCGCACCCAAGACCGCCGCCGCGGCGGCGCAGCTCGTGGACAAGGCTGCCGAGGATGCGCGCGCCGGAGGCGCCGATCGGGTGACCGAGCGCGACGGCGCCGCCGTTGACGTTGACGCGATCCTCCTCGATGCCGAGCATGCGGATCGAGTTGAGCGTGACCGAAGCGAACGCCTCGTTGATCTCCCACACGTCGATGTCGCCGGGCTGCAGGCCGGCCTTCTCCAGCGCCTTCATAGCGGCGCTCGCGGGCGTCTTGGCGAGGTAGGCGAAGTCGGTAGCGCTCTGCGCGTGGGCGACGATCTCGGCGAGCGCCTCCTTGCCGTTGGCAGCGGCCCACTCATCAGAGGAGAGGACCAGCGCGCCACCGCCGTCGTTGACGCCGGGCGAGTTGCCGGCGGTGTGCGAGCCCTCCTTGCCCACGAGCCCCGGCAGCGCGGCGAGGCGCTCCAGCGAGGTGTCGCGGCGCGGTCCCTCGTCGACCTCCACGACAGTGTCGCCCTTCTTGCCCTTGACGGTGACGGAGACGATCTCCTCAGGCAGGCGCCCCTCGTCGGTGGCCTTCAGCGCGAGCTCGTGCGAACGCAACGCCCAGCGGTCGAGGTCGGCGCGCGTGATCTCGAGCTCCTCCCCGACTTCGGTGGCCTCGACGAACATCTGCTTGCCGGAGAACGGGTTGGTGAGGCCATCGTGGACCATCGCATCGAGCGCCTTGACGTCGCCCATGCGAAAGCCGAAGCGTGCACCCGGCAGCAGATAGGGGGCCTTCGACATCGACTCCATGCCCCCGCCGACGCCGATCTGGACGTCGCCGGCGCGGATCGCCTGGTCGAGGATCACCGATGCACGCAGACCCGAAGCGCAGACCTTGTTGATCGTCTCCGAGGAGACCTCCTTGGGAATGCCGGCCTTGATCTGAGCCTGGCGTGAGGGAATCTGCCCTTGCCCGGCCTGCAGGACCTGGCCCATGACGACGTGTTCGACCTGCTCGGGCTCGACCGCGGCGCGCTGCAAGGCGGCCTCGATCGCGACGGCGCCAAGCTCGGTGGCATCGAGCGTTGAAAGGCCGCCGCCCATCTTGCCGATGGGGGTGCGCGCGGCGCCGAGGATCACGGTCTTTGGCATCTGGGGAAGCTCTCCTGGTTTGGGGGCCGGACCCGGCAATTGTATTGGAGCCCGCCCACCCAAGCGGATAAGGTGCGCGTGATCGTGCAGGTATCAGCGAGCACACAACCCGCCCCGCAGACCGTCGCCGACACGCTGGTGGTGGGTGTATTCGAGGACGCCGAGCCCTCGCGCGGGCTGCCCTCGCAGGCCGCGGAGCTGCTCGCCTCAGGCGAGGCGCGCGGCCAGTTCAAGGCGCTGGCGCTCGCGCACGCCGAGGGCAAGCGCTGGCTGCTGGTGGGCCTCGGCAAGCCCGCCGAGCTGACGCCGGAGCGTGCGCGCGTGGCGGCGGCAGCCGTGCACGCGCGGGCACTGGAGACGGGCACGGACACACTTTGCTGGGAGAACCCGATCGCGGGCGATCTTGCCGTATCGGCGGCGCTCGTAGAGGGCACGGCGCTCGCGGACTACCGCTTTGAGCGCCACAAGTCGAGCACCGCCGACCCCGCTGACGGCGCGCCCAAGCAGCTCAAAGCGTTGATCGTCGCCGACGACTCAGCGCCGGCGGAGCTCGAGCGCGCGGTCTCCGAGGCCGCGATCGTCGCTGCCGCCGCCAACGCAGCGCGCGACCTGCAGAACCGTCCAGCCAACGACCTCACGCCAACCGCGCTGGCGGCCCACGCACAGGCACTGGCGGGGCGGATCGAGGGGCTCTCGGCGGAGGCCGAGGGGCGCGAAGGGATCGTGGAGCGCGGGATGGGCGCGTTCGCGGCGGTCGCACAGGGCTCCGAGCAGGAGCCGGCGCTGATCACGCTGCGCTACGAACATCCCGACGCCACCGGCCCGCTACTGGGCTTTGTCGGCAAGGCGGTGACGTTTGACAGCGGCGGCATCTCGCTGAAGCCGGGACCGAAGATGTCGGAGATGAAGTTCGACATGTCCGGTGGCGCGGCCGTGATCGAGGCGATCGGCGCGATCGCGCAGCTGGGCCTGCCGGTGAGACTGGTGGGCGTGGTGGGCGCGACCGAGAACCTGCCGAGCGGCCGCGCCGTCAAGCCCGGCGACATCGTGACCGCCGCGAACGGCAAAACGATCGAGGTCAACAACACCGACGCCGAGGGCCGGCTGGTGCTGGCCGACTGCCTGCACCACGCAGTCTCACTGGGCGCACAGCAGATCGTGGACCTCGCGACGCTGACAGGCGCGGTGATCGTCGCGCTCGGATCGACGCACGCGGGCGTGATCGCCAACGACGACGAGCTCGCCGAGCGCGTCACGGCAGCGGGCGGGCGCAGCGGGGAGATCGTGTGGCGCCTGCCGCTACACGAGGAGTACGACGAGCTGATCAAGGGCCGCTACGGCGATCTCAACAACGCGCCTGAGGAGCGCAAGGCCGGGACGATCGTAGGGGCGACTTTTCTGTCTCACTTCGTCGATGAGACGCCGTGGGCGCACCTCGACATCGCGGGCTCGGCGTGGGATCTCGGCCGGGCTTACGCACCCAAAAGCGCCTCGGGTTACGGAGTGCGCCTGCTGGTCGAGCTCGCACGCTCTTACGCGTAAGCCGAGACATGGACTTCGACCTCTCCCCAGACCACGAGCTGATCCGGCGCACGGTGCGCGAATTCGCGATCGGCGAGGTCGCCCCGGTCGCGGAGGAGCTCGACCGCACGAAGTCCTTCCCGTACGAGATCGTCGCGAAGCTCGGCGCGCTCGGGCTGATGGGCATCCCGTTTCCACAGGAGTACGGCGGCGGGGGCGGGGACACGCTCGCGTATGCGCTGGCGGTCGAGGAGCTCACCCGCGTGGACTCCTCGGTGGCGATCACGCTATGCGCGCACACGTCGCTGGGGACGCAGCCGATCTACCTGTTCGGCTCCGAGGAGCAGAAGCGCGAGTGGCTGCCTGAGCTGTGCGCAGGCCGCAAGCTCGGCGCGTTCGGGTTGACCGAGCCGGAGGCGGGCTCGGACGCGGGCAACACCCGCACGCGAGCACGGCTGGACAGCGGCGAATGGGTAATCGACGGAGCCAAGCAGTTCATCACGAACGCGGGCACGAGCATCTCAGGAGTCGTGTCCATCACCGCGGTCACCGGCGAGAACAGCGACGGCCGCGAGATCTCGAACATCCTCGTGCCCAACGACACCGCGGGCTACGTGCAGGGCGAGCCGTATCGCAAGATGGGCTGGAACGCGTCAGATACGCGGCCGCTGAGCTTCAGCGAATGCCGGGTGCCGGAGGAGAACCTGCTCGGTCCACGCGGCCAGGGCTTCAGGCAGTTCCTGCACGTGCTCGACATCGGCCGCATCGGAGTCGCCGCGATGGGCCTCGGGCTGGCCCAGGGAGCGCTAGACGAAGCCCTGAAATATGCGCGCGAGCGCCGCGCGTTCGGCAAGCCGATCTCAAAGTTCCAAGCCATCCAGGGCAAGCTCGCGGACATGTCGACTGAGATCGCGGCGGCTCGCCTGCTCGTCTACAGCGCGGCGCGCGAGAAGGATGCGGGGCGCAACTTCACGCTCACCGCCGCCCAAGCGAAGCTGAAGACCGGCCGACTCGCCGTGCGCTGCGCGGAGGAGGCCGTGCAGATCCACGGCGGCTACGGCTTCATTGAGGAGTACCCCGTGTGCCGCTTCTACCGCGACGCCAAGATCCTCACGATCGGCGAGGGCACCGACGAGGTACAGCAGATGGTGATCGCGCGCGCCCTCGGCGCGTAGCGATCGCTTGAAGCCGCAACAGCGATCGCGCGACACGGCGCGGCGCTACCGTCAAGCGAGTGCGTCGGTGATGCGCGCGGCGGTCGCTCCTACTGTCGGGCCGAGCTGTTCGACTAGCTGCTTGCGGGTATAGGCGTCGGAGGGCAACGCAAGCTCGACGGCCGCAAGCGGTTGGCCCTGCTCATCGAACACCGCCGCCGCGAGCGCGCGGCGACCTGCCAACAGCTCTTCGTCCTCGATCGCCAGTCCATCATCCGCGACCTTCTCGATCTCCGTCTTCAGCGCCGCCTTGGTCGTGATCGTCCTGGGAGTTCGTCGCGAGAGGCGGAGCTTGGCGGTCAGCTCGCGGCACTCGGACTCGGGCAAGCCGGCGAGCAATGCCTTGCCCGCGGCGGAGCAGTGCACGGGTAGGCGCGAGCCCAGCCCTACACCCAGATCGACGGCGTACTGCCCGCGGCGCGAGCCCTGCCAGCGATCGATGTAGGAAACCTCGCCGTCGTCGAGGATCACCAGCCCGACTGTGCGGCCGGTCTGCGCGCGCAGCTCACGCAAATGCTCGCGCGCCACGCGCCGCACGACCATCGAGTCCAGCAATGAGAGCCCGAAGTCCGAGACGCGTGAGGACAGGCGGTACTTGCGCGAAGGCCCCTGCTCGAGATAGCCGAGCGTGACGAGTGTGGTCGCATAGCGATGCGTCGTGGAGCGGCCGAGCTCCAGCGCGTCGGCCATGTCGGCGATCCCGCGCACGGGGTGCTCGGGCGTGAAGCAAGTCAGCATCGCGAGGCCCGCACACAACGAGGAAGAGAACCTACCGGGATGCTCTGGGTCTAAAGACTTGGTCATGGCTGATTGTTGGATCTCACGATAAACCGTTTTAGCGCACCGGGATCCATTGTGCCCAAAGAACGGAAACAGCTAACCCGAACTGCCGCAAAAAATGGCTCGCTGCGTGTTTCCAGATGACCCATCGTCGCGCCAGAAGGCGGGGCCCAAACACGCTTCAATCGACGCGATGCGCGCTACGGAATGGCCGTGCTCAGCGCGCGACGTCGGCGCGTTCGAGCAGCCTTGTAGCCGCGCTCGCGGGATCCAGCCGGCGTTGCGCTACCTCGTCGAGCAGCCCTTCAAACTCGGCGTCTCCGCGCAGCTCCTCCTCCAGCCGGCGGCGCATGCGGGCACTCGCGAGCGCGAGGACCTCGTTGCGCAGGTTGCGCCGCCGGCGTTCGGCGAGACTTCCCTCGGCGAGGATCTGCGTACGGTGCTCGTCGAGGCGCTCAGCCAGCTCCTCGACGCCCCGCCCACGCTCGGCCTCGGTCTTGATGATCGGCACCCTCCAGCCACGCGGCTGATCCTCTGCGCGGTCGAGGTTGGCGAGCGAGAGGACCCCACGGATCTCACGCACCATTGTGTCGGTGAGCGGATGATCTGCCTTGTTGATCACGATCACGTCCGGGATCTCCATTACTCCAGCCTTGAGCGCCTGGATCGAGTCACCTGAGCCCGGCATCAGCACAAGCACGACGGTGTCGGCGTGGTCGATGATGTCGACCTCCGCTTGACCAACGCCGACGGTCTCTACGAACACGTCCTCGCGCCCGGCCGCATCGAGCAGCAGCGCGGCCTGCAGCGCGGCCTCGGAGAGACCGCCGAGTGCGCCGCGGTTGGCCATCGAGCGGATGAACACGCCGGGGTCCAGGAAGTGCTCGCTGAGGCGGATGCGATCGCCGAGCAGCGCGCCGTGGGTAAACGGCGAGGAGGGATCGATCGAGAGCACCCCGACGGTGCGCCCCGCTTCGCGACGGGCACGCGTGAGCGCACCGATCAGCGTCGACTTGCCGACACCGGGCGGTCCCGTGAAGCCAACGACGGCGGCGCTGCCGGTGTGGGGATAGACCTCGCGCACGAGCTCCCACCCCTCCGGACGGTCGTCCTCGACAAGCGAGATCGCGCGTGCGAGCGCGCGGCGGTCTCCCGCGAGCAGACGTTGCGCCAGTGTTCCCGACTCGCTCATCGCGCGCGCAATCATCGCAGGCGCACCACCCACCGCTGCGGCCGGCCGCAGGCCAATACGATCCCGGACGATGCGCCAACGCGAGCAGATCGCCGACCGCCCCGCGGGACCAGATCACACCGACCCCTCCCCCCCGTCCCAACACCCAAGATCGCCGGCGCCGCCATTCGACATCCGGTCCGCTCCGGCACCGCTGAGCGGAGGTCCGCTGAGGCTGCTGCGCTTCATGCACGCCAACCACATGCTCTCGCTTCCGTACGCGCGCATGCTCGCGCGCCTGGCACTGCTGAAGCTGCGCCACCGCGGCCGCCTGCGTACCGAAGGCATGTGCTTCCTCTGCCCCGGCGTGCAGCTCGAGATCGGACCGCACGCCCGCCTGCACATCGGCCGCTGGGCATGGGTGGGCCACGGCACCAAGATCCGCGTGCACGAGGGCGAAGTCTCGATCGGGGCCAAGACCGTGATGGGCCAGGAATGCACGATCTCCGCCTACCAGCACGTCTCGATCGGCCGCGAGTGCATCGTCGCCGACCGGGTGATGCTGATCGATTTCGACCACGGCGTCGTCGAGGTCGAGCGTCCGATCCGCCTGCAGGGCATCTACAAGCGCGACGTCCGTGTCGCGCACAATGTCTGGATCGGCTACGGCGCCTGCGTTTTGCGCGGCGTCAACGTCGGCGAGAACAGCGTGATCGGAACGAGCTCCGTCGTTACCCACGAGGTCCCCGCCAATGCGGTCGTCGGCGGCGTGCCGGCGCGTGTCATCCGCATGCGCGACGCCCCGCGTTCGATGCGCTGGGAGTAGACGAGGCGGGCTCGATGGGCTGGGGATCCGCTAGGCGTTAAGGCGCTGAAAGCGATTGCGGCGCCGCGTACCGGGCGAGATTGCGAAGCGCCCCGGTGTCGGCGTCGGGGCCCTCCGCCAGTGCGAGCGTGAGCGCGGCGCGATGGTGCTCGAAGCGCTCGCGCGCGTAGGGGACGGCAAGACCGCGCGAGACCATGAACGCCCAGTCGCTGGCCTGCAGCGCCAGCAGCTCCCGCACCGCGGCCTCGCCCGCGCGCGGCCCTGCGCGCAGCACGTCGAGCTCAGCCTTGCGTGTCGCGAACGCGATCTCGGCGACAGGCGGGCCGGACCACGTGGAGAGGTCGCCGCCGGCGCCCCACGTACTGGTTTGGAGGATGCTCGCGCCCGGAGCTCCGCCGAGGCCCCCCAGCGCCTCCTCGACGCGCGCCGGCTCGCACCCCTCAAGCGCGTCGTCGAGGCGCACGAGCTCGAGACCTTGGCGGGCGCACTCCTCGACGACCGCACCGAGCCACTCAATCCCCTCGTACCACCAATGGCCGAGCAGCTCTGTGTCGAGCGCGCATACCGCGAGACCGCCACCCGGCAGGCCCTCACCGTCGGTGATCAGACGCTTGTGCGTGCGCGCGACAAAGTCAGCGGCATGAGCGCGCGCGAGCGCCGACGCGCGCTCGCGGTCGTACGCGCCGCCGTCGTTGGCCCACGGGTTGTGGTGGTGGACGGTGTGGCGGTGATAGTCGCGGTAGCCCCCATCGGCCGGGTAGCCGTCGTCGCTCCATACCAGCGCGATCGTCGCGCGATCGATCGGAGCCAGGATCACGCCGGCATCCCCGACGAGCGGACGCAGGTGCCCGGCGGCGCCAAGACCAAGCCGGCCGGTGAGCTCGACACAGGTCGCGTGCACGCCGGCGTCCGCCAGCACGGGCTCGAGCTCTGGCGCGTGCGCGCACTCCGGCAGCCAGAAGCCGCCACGCCATGACTCGCCAAAGCGCGCACGATGCGACTCGACACCCACGCGCGCCTGCAGTCGCAACGCAGCTTCGCTCGCGAGCAGCGGCAGCACCGCATGCGTCGCCGCCGACGTCCACTGGGCATAGGGCGCCAACGCCGCCACCAGGTCACCGCCGCGGCGCCTGAAGCTCTGCAGCGCGCGCTCGTAGTCCTCCCAGGAGCGCTCCAGCTCGCGCGCGAGCTGCTCGTGTCCGCCCGCGCGCAGCCCGCGCGCATCCTCCTCGTGGGTGTCGCGACGGACCTCCTCGACGAACTTCTCGAAGCGCTCCACGAGTCCCGACGCCTGCAGCTGGTCGCACAGAACCGGGGTCAACGACAGCGTCAGCGGCGCGTCGCGCTCCAGCAACTCGAGCAGCGGCAGGTAGCAGCCCACCATCGCCTCCCACAGCCACTCCTCGCCGAACGGCCACGTGCCGAAACCCTCGACGTAGGGCATGTGGGTGTGCAGGACGATCGCCAGTTGGCCCCGCCGCGCGCGCGTGCGCGTGTGTGCGCGCGCGGCGGGGTCCTTCGCAGACACCGCCGCGGGTCCCTCACTCACCGCCGCGCGCCTACCGACCGCGCGCCGCTCACGGCCGGCAGACCGCGATGAAGTCCAGCGCCCGCTCCAAGTCGGCCCGCCCGCGGGGCCGCAGCGCGAAATCCGCCGTCGCGATCGCCGGCGTGAACCAGTCGTAGAAGCGCTTCGTCAGCCCGAGGCGCGCGTGTATCGCGTCCCAGCCCAGCCGCAGCGCGAGCTCGTGCGCGCGCAGCTTGCGTGCGTGAAACAGGCCGAACAACGCAACCGAGGAGAAGTGTTCGCGGCAGAGCTCCTCGAACTCCGCCGCTCGGTACTCGTGCACATGCCACGGGTTGTCTGAGCGCGGCGCCCCCTTCGGGGCAAGCGTGAGGACATTCGGGGTTGACACGTACACCGCGCCGCCGGGACCGACGAGCTCGCGAAAGCGCTCCAGCGCCGCCCCGGGATCTTGCAGATGCTCGATCGTCTGCAAGAACACCACCGCGTCGGCCGGCTGCGAGAACGTTTCGATCAGGTCGCGCTCGAAGCTCAGATTCCCGCGCCGATAGCGCGTTCGCGCGTGCTCGTGCGCCTGCGGGTTCGCGTCAACGCCGACCACGCTCGCCGCACTCCGTGCCAGGACGTCCGAACCGTAGCCCTCGCCGCAGGCCATGTCGATCGCGCGCACGCCCTGTACGCGGGCCGCGATCCATTCGTAGACGACGAGATGACGGCGAAACCAGTAGTTCTCCTCGGGGACGTCCGGCAGCGTGCGCTCCCCGGTCAGCTCCAGCGGCGGAACCCCATCGGGCTGATCGCGCTGCACGTACGCCGGAGCCGACACGCCGGCGAGTATATGAGCCCGCGCTCACCGCCGACGAGACCGCTGAGCACGAGACCGCGCGGCGAGACCCAACCATCGCCACGGCCCGCTAAGGTGCGCGACCCATGGCACCGCCGCTCACAGCCGAGGAGATCCGCGACGTCAACACGCGCTACCACGACGTCGCTGCCGACCACTACGACGCGAAGTGGGGCATCGACTTCGGCGACATCGGCATCGAGCAGGTCGGGGCCAAGGTGCGCAAGGCGCTCGGCGTCGCGCCGGGGCGCTACGCGAGCTCTCTGGAGATCGGCGCCGGGACGGGCTATTTCACGCTGAACATGATGCGCGCCGGGTTGATCGAGCGCGCTACGTGCACCGATATCTCCCCCGGGATGCTCTCGACGCTGAGCTCAAACGCACAGCGCCTCGGACTGGAGGTCCAGACGGTGAGCGCCGACGCCGAGCGCCTCCCATTCGAGGACGCGAGCTTCGAGCTAGTGCTCGGCCACGCCGTGCTGCACCACATCCCTGACCTCGCGCGCGCGTTCGAAGAGTTCGCGCGCGTGCTGGCCCCCGGCGGGACGCTGCTGTTTGCCGGCGAGCCGTCGCGCTACGGGGACCAACTCGCCCGCGTCCCCAAGCGCTTCGCGAGCACCGTGGCTCCGCTGTGGCGGCGCGCGCTGCGCGCGCGTCCGGCCCCGCCCGCTGAGGGCGGCGCACCCGATGCAGCGCTGGAGGGCGTGGTCGACGTGCACGCCTTCGCGCCCGGAGAACTGCGTGAGCTGGCCCAGAGCGCGGGCCTGCGCGAGGTGCGCGTGATCGGCGAGGAGCTGCTGGCCAACTGGTTTGGCTGGACCAACCGCACACTCGAGGCCACCGCCGATCCGGCGGACGTACCGTGGGCGTGGCGCCAGTACGCCTATCGCGGCTACCTCGCGTTGCAGCAGCTCGATCGCCGCCTGCTGGAGTCACGGCTGCCGCCGGCGATCTTCTACAACTTGATGATCTCCGCGCGCAAGGCCGATTGAGCTCGCCGGCGGGCGCGCCCGCCGTAGAATGTTCCGTATGTCCGATCGGCCGCTCGAGGGCTTTCCGCTCTTCCCGCTCGGCATCGTTGCGCTGCCAACCGAGAGCGTCCCGCTGCACATCTTCGAGGACCGCTATCGAACGATGATCGAGCGCTGCCTTGAGGACGAGCAGGAATTCGGCATCGTGTGGTTGTCCGAGGACGAGCTCAAGCCGATCGGATGCGCGTGCACTATCGACAAGGTCATCGAGCGCCTCGAGGACGGGGCCATGAACATCCTCGCTCGCGGCACCCGCCCATTCCGGCTACTGGAGCGCCAGGAGCATCTCCCCTATCCCGCGGGTGTGGTCGAGTTCTTCGACGAGCACGACCCCGACACCGATCCCGATGTCGCGCGCACCACGCGCGAGCTCTACGCAGAGCTCGTCGAGCAGGCCACCGACAAGACGCTCTCGGCCGAGGAGCTGCAGCAACTCGACGCCTACCGCATGGCCGCCACCGTCGAGTTCGGCGCGGACGCCAAGCAGGAGCTGCTCGAGCTGCGCTCGGAGACCGCGCGATTGCACCTGCTCACGATGCTCTTCCGTGCTGCACTCAAGCGCATGGAGCTCGTCGAGCGCGCCCAGACACGGGCGCGCTCCAACGGAAAGGTGCGATTCGGGTAGGGAGGCGCCGCGCGGAGCGCGCAAGAACTGCTCACGCGCTCCAGTGGCGGTGCCGATCACGGAAGCGTGGACGCCTCCGCCTATGCCTTCACCTACGGCGTGCGCCGGACTCGCACTGCCCTGTCGCAGTGGCGGGACGCGCACTGGCGAATCCTGCTCCAGTGGTGCGCCGGCTCGGCCTTCGCGGCCCTGGGCCTGCTCGTCGCGGTGCTCGTGATCTCAGCGATATCCGGCGCCACGGCCGAAGCGCCTCCCTCCGAACCGCCGTTTGCATCCGGCACGATCGCCGACACGTTCGGCGTCCTGGGGCGCAACCTGCTGGTGCTGGCCCTCCACGCGATGGCCTGCGTCGCGGGCTTCATCGCGGGCAGCTCGCTGCCGCTGCAGGCCGGTTCACGCAGCGGGCTTTCGCGTTGGGTCCACGAGCGCGGCGGTCGAATCGCGATCGCATTCGTAGCCTGCGCGACGGCCTTCTCGCTGTCCGCCCAGGCCTACCTGCTGGGCGACCGACTCGCGGCATTCGCACATCAGCTCGGCGTCGCACCCGCACTGCTGCTGCTCACCGTCCTGCCCCACGCCGCTCCGGAGCTGATCGCCCTGTTCCTACCGCTGGCCGCGTGGATCCTTGCGAGCCGCCGCGGCGACTGGGACCAGTTGCTCGCCGCCACACTCGTCACCGTCGCGGTCGCAGTGCCGGTCCTGATCGCGGCCGCGCTCGTCGAGGTCTACGTCTCGCCGCTGGTGTTCCACGCCCTCATCGGCGCGCGCCCCGGGCCATAGCTCACACCGAGCCCGCTACTGACCCTGACCTACCCCGGCAGCCCACAGATCTTCTGCGCGACTTCGAGCACGAAGTACGCGAGGTGGCGCAACACCGAGGGCTGGCCCGCGGAATTGTCAGCGAAACGCACCGTCCCTTCGGCGTCGCGCACGAAGTAATCGAACACCGATCCGGCTCGCGCGGGTAGTGCGAGGTGCTTTGCCGAGGGGCTCTGCAGTTCTTCCTGGAGCCCGCGCGCGAGCACGAGCTGGGAATCGCTGAGCTGGCGCTTGGCGCCTCCATTGCAGCGCACCGCTCCGCCTTCGTTGACGAGCAGCGTCAGCCTGCCCGAGCCCCCGGAGCGTTGGATCAGGAAGAGGTCGGGTAGTTCCACGCTCTCGCCGCAACCCGCCAGGAGAGCCCCGACCGTCAGCACGACGAGCACCGCCGGCACCCAGCGGCGGCGCCGTCCAAGCCGCGCGCGACGTGCCGCGACCGCCCCGGCAGGGACCCTCACGCCGCTACCGCCACGCCACCACGCCGCGGATCGCCGGCGCCGTGTAGCTCTCCGCCGCACGACTGAACCCCCTGGACTCCCCCGAAGAACAGGTTGAGCGTGTGAAAATCCACGACGCGGCGGCCGCTGCGCCGCAACGCAGCGACGTCGATGCCGGGCTCGGCGTAGACGTCACCGCCCTCGAAGTGGGCCCGCGGGGCACCGATCGCGTCGGCGACGCCGAGACCGTGATCGACGACTCCGACGATCGTTTGCAGGAGCGCCGAGCGAATGCGGTTGGAGCCGGCGCTGCCCAGCACGAGCTCGACCTCACCGGCACGGGTCACGATCGAGGGAGCCATCATGCTCGGCATCCTGCGGCCGGCGGGGTGCAGGTGAAAACCGAGCGGGTTGAGGTCTTGCTCGCCCATGATGTTGTTTATGTGGATCCCGGTTCCTGGGACCACGACGCCCGAGCCCTCGCCATTCGTGCACGTCACGCTGCACGCGCGACCTTCGCTGTCGAGCACAGAGATGTGCGTTGTCGAGCCAAGGCGACTCAGGCCCAGGCGCTCGGCAAGGAACTTATCGAGAAAGCCATCCCGAGCGAGACCGTCGAGGAACTCAGCGGTGCGCTCGGCCTGGGCGGCTTCCATTGCCGCGACGGTGTCCTCCAGGGACGGCGGCCCAGGGCGACGATCGAGCAAGCCCAGCGCGTAGGCCAGCAACGTACCGCCCGCCGATGGAGGCGGGTTGGTCAGCAGCACGCGGTCGCGATAAGCCATGCGCACCGGATCGCGCACGAGCGCGCGATATGTCCCCAACGCGTCGAGTGTCACCGAGCCGCCACGCTCGTCCAGCCAGTCACTGACCGCCGCCGCGATGTCGCCTCGGTAGAAGGGGTCGGCGCCGTCGCGACCGAGACGCTCGAGCGCCTCGCCGAGCTCGGGGTTGCGCAGCACCTCGCCCTCTCGCAGAACGTGACCCGCGGGCGCCCACAGGGCGGCGCACTCATCACTGGAGAGCAGCAGCTGCTCGAGGATCTCCGCCACATAGGCCTGTCCACGATTCAAAGCGACACCGGTGTGAGCAAGCCGCACCGCGGGCGCGACGAGCTCCTGTAGCGAAACGGTGCCCCAGCGCGCAATCGCCTCGCAGACTCCCGCCGGCGTGCCATAGACGCCACACGAGGCCGGCCCGATGTGGAACACCTGGGCGGCGTCGCCGAAGGACACGTCGATCGCGACGAGCTCCGCGGCCGAGCCATCCCGCTCGCGCGGCGGGGCCTCGACGAAGAAGTCCAACAGCGCCGGCTTCCAATCGGCACCGGCGACCATCAGGTAGCCGCCCGCTCCGAGGCCTGTCAGCAGCGGCTCGGCAACGAATGAGGTGAGCATCGCGCCAACCGCAGCGTCGACTGCGTTGCCACCTTCGCGCAGCACTTCGGCACCAGCCTGTGCGGTCAACGGGTGACCCGCGGCGACAACACCTCTTGCCACTACGACAGAACGATCCATCCCGAAAGAGTACGGGCAGCGTCGGGCCGCATCGCTGCCGGCACCGCCCCGCAAAAGAGCTTAGTGGGTTACAATACCCACTATGGCATTCATCGTCGCCCGTCAACCCGGAACCTGGGAGATCCGCGAATCGCGTGCGACCTCCGCCGGACCTCGCAGCTACACCCTCGCCTCCTTTCACGTCCTCACCGCCGAGGTCATTCGGAAGGCGCAGACACGCTCGTCCAAGCCACTGGACCACGCGAGACTTCGCCTGGCCGCGGCACGCGCCGGCGCACCGATCGACTCGGAACCCGGCGACCACGCCGCGGGCGAGCTGCTGGCGGAGCTCGCCATGGGTAGGAGACCGCGAGCGCTCTTGCGGCGACTGCTGCTCGACGCGCTCGAGGACGAGCATGAGCACAAGAGGTCCTCTGACAGCGCGCGCGCGGCTGCCATCTGGATATCGGCGACCCCTCAACAGCGCGGTGTGGCACTGCGAGACCTACTCCTGCTCGCCGACCGCATCCCGCGCCGGCGCCGGCCGCCAACGCTGAGCTTTCCGCCGATCCACTCTACGGCGGCGCCGTGAGCGATACCTCCCTTCCGGAGAAGGTCCTCGGCGTACACGAGTGCCTTGCGCAGGCGGGGATCGCGCACGCCTTCGGCGGCGCCCTCGCACTGGCCTACTACGCGGAGCCTCGCGCGACGATCGATATAGACATCAATGTGTTCGTCCCTCCCTCCGCCCACGAGCGCGTCCAGACTGCATTGCAGCCGGTCGGCGTCCAGCCGCTGGACGCACTCATCAGCACCCGCGACGGGCAGTGCCGCACATGGTGGGACGACACGCCGATCGACGTGTTCTTCGCATACGACGATCTCCACAGCGCTATGCGTGGTGCCCTGCGCACCCTGCCATTCGGCGAGGATCGCATTCCGGTCCTCGCACCGGAGCACCTTGTGATCTGTAAGGCGATCTTCGATCGTCCCAAGGACTGGCTCGACATAGAACAGGTCCTTGTTTGCGTCGAGGACCTCGATCTCAACGAGATAAGCGCATCGCTGCAGCGCATAGTCGGGGAACAGAACCCGCGCTGCGAGCGCTTCGCGCTGACCGTCGCGAGGACGCTCGGCGACAGCGAGGGCTAGGCGTTGGGAATGAACTCGGGCACGTCGAGCTCATCCACGACAGACCCACGGCGGCGACCCTCACGAGCCGAGTTGCCGCGCGCCACACGCGGCTCACCGGCGGGCTCCTGCAGGCGCGTGCGTCCGGCACTGCGCGAGGAGTCCTGGTCGTAGCCGGTGGCCACAACGGTCACCCAGACCTGGTCCTGGAGCTTCTCGTCGACCATCGCGCCGAAGATGATGTTGGCGTCGGGGTGCGCGGCCTGCGAGACGGCCTTCGCGGCCTCGTTGACCTCCCACAGCGAGAGGTCGCGGCCGCCTGTGATCGACAACAGGATCGAGTGCGCGCCCTCCATCGAGGTTTCCAGCAGCGGCGAGGAGACGGCTTGCATCGCGGCCTCGGTCGCGCGGTGCTCGCCGCCAGCGCCCATCCCGATCCCCAGCAGCGCGTTGCCGGCGCCGCTCATGATCGTGCGGACGTCGGCGAAATCGAGGTTGATCAGGCCGGGGAGCGTGACCAGATCGGAGATCCCCTGCACGCCTTGGCGCAGCACGTCATCGGCGACGCGGAACGCGTCGACCATCGAGGTCTGCTTGTCGAGCACTGTCAGTAGTCGGTTGTTGGGCACGACGATCAGAGTGTCGACCTCCTCGGCGAGCGCGCGCACGCCCAGATCGGCCTGCTCGGCGCGGCGCGATCCCTCAAACCCAAACGGCTTCGTCACGATCGCGACCGTGAGCGCTCCGATTTCGCGTGCGATGCGCGCGATGATCGGCGCCGCCCCGGTGCCGGTGCCCCCGCCGGCGCCGGCGGTGATGAAGATCATGTCCGAGCCCTTCAGCAGGGCCTTCGCGCGGTCGTAGTCGTCCATCGCGGCTTGACGCCCGAGGTTTGTGTCCGAACCGGAGCCAAGGCCGCGCGTGAGCTCGGCGCCGATGTGCAGCGTGATGTCCGCGGTGGACTGCTGCAGCGATTGCAAATCGGTGTTGATCGCGAGGAACTCCACGCCCTCGACCTCGGCCTCGACCATGCGGTTGACCGCGTTGACTCCCGCGCCACCGACGCCGACGACGCGGATCACCGGATGCGCGACCGGCGCGGCGGTGCCGAACGGACGCGGCTCCTCACGCGCATAGACGTCATACGCGGGCGGCGCCGCACTGGCGGCATCGGGGTCCTCAGCAGCCGCGCGGCGCGCTGGTGCCTCGGCGGCGGCAGCCGCTCCCGCAGCGGTTTGCGCTGAGAGCGGCTCCATCACATTCGCCGGGATGTCAGCAGAGAACACGTTGCGCAGACGCTCCCGCGGGCTCGGCACGCGCGGAGCATCCTCTTCGTCCTGCGGACCCGTCTCAAGCTGCTCTTGCGTGGGCTCAGATGTCGACTTAGGCTCGGTCGCCGTCGCTTTGGGCTCCGCCACCGACGTCTTGGACTCGGCTGCCTCGGACTCGGCTGCCTCTGACTTGCCCGTCGAGGACTTGGACTCGGTTGCAGTCGCTTTTGCCTCGGCCACCGATGACTTGGACTCAGTTGCCGCCGCCTTTGACTCGGCTACCGATGACTTAGACTCACCCGCCGGCGCCTCGGCCTCCCCGGCCGACGCCTCGGCCTCGTCCTCTTCGGTCTTGCGGAACAGGGCCGCAAGCGGCCCTTCGCGCATGGAGGCGCGCTTATTCTGAGCCATGCGCGAGCACCTCCTGCGCGAGCTGACGATAGGACTGCGCGGCGACTCCGTCCGGCTCGTACCTGAGCACCGACATCCCCTTTACAGGCGCCTCGGCGAAGCGCACGGTCTTGCGGATGCGAGAGGCGAACACGCGGTCCCCGAAGTTCTCCTCGAGGATCTCGATCGCCTCCTTGGCGTGAATCGTGCGGGAATCCACCAACGTCGGAAGGATACCCTCGATGTCGACGTCGGGATTGAGGTTCTCACGAATCATCGCCAGCGTGTTCTGCAGCTGGATCAAGCCGCGCATCGACAGATACTCGCACTGGACGGGGACGATCACCTTGTCGGCCGCGGTGAGCGCGTTGATCGTCAGCAGACCGAGGCTCGGTGGGGTGTCGATGCAGATGAAGTCATAGTCCTCGCGGATCGGCTCGAAGGCCTTCTGCAGCGAGCGCTCGCGACCGATCATCGTGGACATCGCGATCTCGGCGCCCGCGAGGTCGATCGAGGCGCACGCGACGTCGACCTCACGCCGGCGTACGACCTCGCGGATCGAGGTCTTGTGGACGAGCACGTCGTACATCGATTTCTCGAGCGTGTCCGGATCGATGCCCTGGGACATCGTGAGGTTGCCCTGCGGGTCCATGTCGACGCACAGCACTCTGTGACCCTCCTCCGCGAACGCGGCAGCGAGGTTCAGCGTCGTGGTTGTCTTGGCCACCCCGCCCTTCTGATTGGCGAACGCGATGACCTTGGCCCTTCCTTGCACGGGAGGCTCCGATGCTCGATTACGGGACGGGAAAGGTGTCATCGTGGGTATTCGTAGATGGGCTGGGGATTCCTGCACGACTAGGATCCCTCCGTGGCAATCGATCGCACGCAGTCGCTGGCCGAGCGCCTGGCCGGCCACGACGTGTGCGTGCTCGCCGGCCCGGGCGGCGTCGGCAAGACCACGACGGCCGCCGCGCTTGCGCTCGGCCTCGCCCGGCACGGGCAGCGTGTCGCAGTTGTCACGATCGACCCCGCAAAGCGCCTCGCGACAGCGCTCGGCGTCAAGGGGCTCGGCAACGAGCCGCGACAAGTCGATCCCGAGCTACTGGCAACTCATGGAGTACAGCCTCCTGGCGAGCTGTGGGCGATGATGCTCGACGCGAAGGTCACCTTCGACGCGCTGATCGAACGCCTCGCGCCCGACGAGCGCTCACGTGAGGCAGCGCTTTCCAACCGCATCTACCAGGAGGTCTCCTCAGCGGTCGCGGGCACCCAGGAGTTCAGCGCCGTCGCGAAGCTCTACGAACTGCACCGCGAGGGCAGCTTCGACACGATCGTGCTGGACACGCCACCGTCGCGCAACGCGCTTGATTTCCTCGACGCCCCGACGCGTATGACGCGCTTCCTGGAGGGCCGCGCGCTGAAGATGTTCCTCGTGCCCAGCGGACTGGCGGCGCGCGTCGTAGGACGCGGAACGGGCCTCGTGCTCTCGGTGTTCTCGCGCTTCACCGGTGTGGACCTGCTCAGCGACCTGTCGACCTTCTTTGGCTCGCTGGCGTCGATGGTCGACGGATTCCGCGAACGCGCGCACGCCGTGGATGAGCTGCTGCGCGACCCCGCGACGGCGTTCTTGCTCGTAACCTCTCCCGAGCCCGAGCAGGTGCGCGAGACGATCTTCTTCGCCGAACAGCTCGACGCCGCTGGTATGGGGCGCACCGCCACGATCGTCAACCGCATGCACAGCGACGGCCTGCAGGGCCACACCGCGCAGGAGGTCAAGGAACTGCTGGCCGGAGAGCTCGGCGAGCAGCTCGCCGGACGCGTCGCGTCCAATCTCGCCGACTTCGACGTGCTCGCCCAGCGCGACCGCCGCAGCGTGGAGCTACTGGCTCGTGCGCTCGGCGGACCGCAGCCGATCCTTGTCCCGCACCTAGATCAGGACATTCGAGATCTCGCCGGTCTGCGCGTCGTCGCCGATGAGCTGTTCGGCTGACTCTTCGCGCTCAAGCAGATCCTCGGCTAGCTCAACGAGGTCGGCGTCGAGATGCCCGCAGATAACGTCGCGTAGCAGCGCGCGCAGATGGCCCCCGAGCTCCCGCACCGCCGTCTCCGCGCCGGCGCGCTCAATCGCGGCGCCCTCGACGATCGCACACTCGAGCGCGATCGCCTGCTCGACGCGGCGGGCGAGCGCGGCGCGGTCGGGAGGCAGCGCGCAGAGGGCGGCGAGACGCTCCGGCAAGAGCGTCTGGTTGTAGGCATCCGCACCGCGGGCCTCGGGTTCAAGCAGCGCGCGCAACGCGAGCAGGTAGTCGCTCAGGGCCTCGCTCTCGCGGAGGCGTTCACACCCCATCTCATAGCGCGCGAGCGCCCACGCGAGCTCACCCTCGCGGGGCGCGCGTCGCGAGACGAGATTGCAGAATGCGCGCAGCTCGTCCTCCTGCGCGGCGCTCACGACGAGCATGCCGCGCGGACGACCGCCCCACGGCAGCGCCCGTGCGCTCCAACCGCCGTCGCCGACACGCGCCCACGCGAGCCGCCCAAGCGCGATGCGCCCATCGCCGAACAGGCGCAGCGCGCGTAGCAGCTCGCCGAGCACCGCCCGTCCTCGCACCAGCGCACCCAACACGTCGGTCTCCTCGGTCGTGAACGCGACCAGCAGACGCCCGGGCTCCTCGGCCGGCTCCTCAATTGCTGGCGCCAACGCGTCCTCCGGGACTCCGTGCAGCGCCTCGGGTTGGGCGATCGTGAGTCCCGGCGCGAGCGTGAGCTCAGACGATGCGATTGCCAGGCCGTGCAGGGAGGCGAGCAAAGTCACCTCCGAAGGACTGGTGTGTGCCGCACGGTTCAGGCGCTCTAACGCGCCGCGCAAGCGCTCCTCGGATACCTCGAAACCACTCTGTTCGGTAAAGACGTCCTCGACCAGCGCCCGTAGGGCAGCATCAGCCAGCGGTCCGCCGGCGCGCGGGCGCTGGCGACGCGAATCGCGACCGCGGCCCACGCGCCCGGCGGTCGGGGTCTCACGTGAGAGCAGGTAGCGCTCGAGCCCGTCGAAGCTCTCCAACAGCGCCACCGCCGTGCCGTGACTGGGCAGACGCCGCAACACCGACCAACGCTCGCGAATGAACGCCTCGGTTTGCGGCTCATAGCAGTAGAGGCGCGGGCCGTGGCCGCGAGGGGAGCGCGAGGTCAGATCAAACGCCAGGTCAGCGCCGGCATCGAGGTCGGCCCGCAGGCGCCCCGAGACCTCCTTGGCGAAGACCGCGAGGGCCGTTTCGAGTTGGCGCGAGCGCATCCCAAAGCCCTTCGCCGGCGATCGCGCCACTCCTGCGCGGCGCAGCCCGGATTGCAGGCCCGACGCGCCACGCAGCGGGCGGATTGCAGGCTAATACGAGTCTGTTAGCGAGAGCGGGTCGCGCGAACGCCTCAGGCCAGCGCCGCCGCGCTCTCCCCGAGCGCCACGGAGACCCGATCCTCACACGCCCCCGCAAGCCACTGCTTGCCGTATGCGCGCATGTCCTCGACGATCGGCAGCAGCGCGAGTCCCTTGTCGGTCAGCGCGTACTCCACGCGCGGGGGCACCTCGGGGAAGGTGTGGCGCTCAACGATCCCCTCCTCCTCCAGCGCGCGCAGCCGCAGCGAGAGCGTGCGGGGACTGATGCCCTCAAGCGAGCGCTCAAGCTCGCAGAAGCGCGTGTGGCCCTCCGCGAGATCGCGTATCAGGAGCAGCGTCCACTTGCCGCACACGACCTCCGCGGTGCGACACACCGGACATGTCTCACCGACGGCCACCCCTTTACTTTACCAAATGAAGTAAACAACCCCGACTGCGAACGCGGGCCAAGCCTCAACCAACGCCCAGCGGCGAGGACGCCGCCGGCGGTGCCTGAGGGGCGCTCGGCGGCGTCTGGGGCGCCGGCGGAGTCGACGCGCCGTTGCGCTGCGCCTCGGCGGAGGCGACGTCAGCCATCGTGGTCCCCTTGCGACCGTCGGCCTGCATGAGCAGCTTGAAGTCGTGCGGGCTCGAGGCGACGCGCATCGCGTCGTCAAACGTCACGCGCCCGGCCTTGACGTGACCGAAGAGCGCCTGATCGAAGGTCTGCATGCCGTAGTAGCCGCCGGCCTCGATCACCTCCATCAGCTTGCCGGTCTGCGCGGGGTCGACGATCATGTCGCGCGCCCGGCCGGTCATGCGCAGGATCTCGCAGACCGCGACCCGCCCGCCATTGGCTCCGGGAACAAGGCGCTGGGAGATCACGCCCTTGACGGTTCCCGCGATCATCGAGCGTGCCTGGCCGTGCTGGTGGGGCGGGAAGAAGTCGAGCATGCGGTTGATCGACTCCATCGCATCGACGGTGTGGATCGTGGAGAGCACCAGGTGGCCGGTCTCAGCAGCGGAGAGCGCGGTCTGCACGGTCTCCTCGTCGCGCATCTCGCCGACAAGGATCACATCGGGATCCTGGCGCAACACGCGCCGCAAGGCACGCTTGAAGGAGGCGGTGTCCATCCCGACCTCGCGCTGATTGATGACCGAGCGCTTGTCTTTATGGACGAACTCGATCGGGTCCTCGATCGTGACGATGTGCTTGCTCATCGTCTCGTTCATGTGGTCGATCATCGCCGCCAGCGTCGTCGACTTGCCTGAGCCGGTCGTGCCTGTGAGCAGCACGATCCCGCGCTCCTCCTCGGCGAGGTCGCTGATCACGGACGGCAGCGCGAGCTCGTCGATCGTGCTGATCTTGTGCGGGATCGCGCGGCACGCCAGCGAGATCACTCCGCGCTGACGGAATGCGTTGATGCGAAAGCGCGCGACGCCGGTGATCTCAAAGGAGAAGTCGACCTCGTGCTCCTCGGAGAACTCGCTGAGCTTGGTCGGGTCGTGCAGCAGGTCGTGCAGCGCCCGCTCGGTGTCCTCGGCGGTCAGCGCCTCGGCGCGATCGTCCTTGACGAGCTCGCCGTGTACGCGATACAGCGGCGGCGCATCGACCTTCAGATGAAGGTCTGAGCCCTTGCGGTCAACCAGCTCACGCAGCGCTGATTGCACGTCGAACATGCCCTGCGCATCGGCATTTCGCGCGGCCGGCTTGAATACCGGCCGCGGTCATGGACAGAAGCTACGCGACGTCGCGTAGCTTCTGCGCCTCAGCGAGCGACTGCAGCTTCTTCAGCGACTGGTTCTCGATCTGGCGGATGCGCTCGCGCGTGACATTGAACGTACGGCCAACCTCGTCGAGCGTCCGCGGGTGCTCGCCGCCGAGGCCGTAGCGCAACTCCAGCACGCGCCGTTCGCGGTAGGAGAGATTCTCCAACGCCTCACGCAGCGCCTCCTTCGTGAGGATTTCCGCGGCGCGCTCGTAGGGGGACTCGGCGCGCTCGTCAGCGATGAACTGCCCGAACTCTGACTCCTCCTCGTCGCCGACCGGCTTCTCCAGCGACACTGGCGCCTGCGCGGAGCGCTTGATCGAGTCGACCTCTTCGGGATCGATCCCTGTGACCTCGGCGATCTCGTCGGCCGTAGGTTCGCGCCCGAGCTCGGTCACGAGCTTACGCTCGGCGCGACCGATCTTGTTGAGCTTCTCCACGACGTGCACCGGGATGCGGATCGTGCGCGCCTTGTCCGCCAGCGCGCGCGCGATCGCCTGGCGAATCCACCAAGTCGCGTACGTTGAGAACTTGAAACCCTTGCGGTAATCGAACTTCTCCGCGGCGCGCACCAAGCCGAGCGTCCCCTCCTGGATGAGGTCGAGGAACGGCAGGCCCTGGTTGCGGTAGTTCTTCGCGATCGAGACGACGAGTCGGAGGTTGGACTCGACCATCTTCTGCTTGGCGTCGAGGTCGCCGCGCTCGATGCGCTTGGCGAGATCGACCTCCTCCTGCGCGGTCAGCAGGCGCACCTTGCCGATGTCCTTGAGAAACAGCTGCAGCGAGTCCGTCGTCATGTCCGGCTTGAGGTCGAGCGCGGCTTTCGCTTTGCGTCGTCCACGTTTGTCGGGCGCGCGCTCGACTTGCAGCGCTGCGGCCGTCGCCGGATCGATGTCCTCGACGAGCTCGATCTCCGATTTCTCGAGGAAGCCGTGCAGCTCCTCGACGTCCGTCTCATCCAGATCCAGCTCGGAGGTCGCGGTAGAGATCTCCGCGAAGGTCAGCACCCCCACCTGCTGGCCCTTGGCCAACAGGCCCTTTATCTCATCGAGCTCCTGCAGTTCCACTACTGACATCGATCGTCTTTCCGTTTCCTTAGATGGAGGGACCTCGCCTTGTCCGCAGGCTACCCCTGCCGGATGCGACCGAGCCCCGCACTGCCGGCCGCGGCCGAAGCCCGCCCGACATTACAGCCCAACGTGGACCCTATGCTAACGCTTCGCCGTCGTTCTCCCTTATGCGCGATGATGCCCGCGCGTGCCTCAAGCCAACGAAGACAAGCGACCGAAACGCGCCTCCGACGAGCGTGGCGTGTTCTCGAACCTGCCCAGCACGCGGCCCCAGCGCCCCAGCGCGCGACGCGCCGCCGCCAAGAGCGGTGGAACGACCGGCGCTGCCACAAAGGGCGCCGCACCCTCTGAGCGCTCCAAGCCGACGAAACCCGGGGCGCCGACCAAGCGTACGGCGACGACTGGCGACCGTACGAACCCGCCGCGCAGGGCCTCCAAGCACGCCGACCCCGCCGCGCGTACGCGCGGCGGCGCGCGGCGGGCCACCGAAGAGCCATCGATCCCCAGACAAGGATTCGCGACCGAGGAGGAGATCCCGCCGGGCTCCACGGTGCAGCCACCCAGCCGCCCCGAGCTTGCGGCGGCAGTTGCAGAGCTGCTGGGCGAGCTCGCCCAGGGCAGCTTGACCGCCGGGGGCCGCTTGCTGAAGGACATCCTCGGCCGACTGCCCGGGGCCTGAGCTTGGCAGCACTACTCGACGGCCGCTAGCCCATCGGGGCGCCCTGTATACTGCCCCGCACGCCGAGCCCGCACGGTCCAGAATCGCGCGGGGCGGGGGACCCAATGTGGTGCGAGCGATCGCTCCACTGGGGCGAATCGGCCCACCCAGGGCCGTAGCGCCGGACATGTCCAGGCGCGAGCCCGTCAGCTCACCCCGTAGGCGCATCGAACCGTTATGCGAACCGCTTCCGTCAAGCACGCCGCGCGTGCAGATCTGCGATCTGTGGCGTTGTGGGCCCTCCTCGGCCTTGGAGTGGCGCTGATGCTCCCCAGCGCAAAGGCGATCGCGAACACAACCGGCGGGTCTGTGGCCGGTGGCGCGGCAGGCTCGGCGACGACGACCACGCAGCCGACGAGCGCGACCCCCGGCGCGGCAGAGGCGCCGACGCAGCAGCCAACGAACAAGCTGTCGCTTGCGACGTGGTTCGGTCCTGGTTTCTACGGCAGCACGACGGCGTGCGGTCAGAAGATGAGCCCCAAGCTCGTCGGCGTGGCGTCGCGGACACTCGCATGCGGGACGCTTGTGCAGATCGCCTACCGCGGACGGCACCTGACGGTGCCGGTCGTCGACCGCGGACCCTACGGGCACATCGGCGCGACGTGGGACCTGACGGCAGGCACGGCGCGGGCCTTGAAGATCACCGAAACGGTACGGATCGCGACGGAGATCGTGGGCAGCCTGCCCAACACCCCTGCGCTCGGTCGGCCGATCGAAGCGGAACCCCCGCAGTCCTCCGCCTCCAGCCCACCGGCGATGGCGGCGAGCACGGGCGGCGCAGCCGCCCACTGAGCAGCTAGGACCGCCGCGGGTGGAGCCTGCGGATAGCCTGCAAGGAATGGCCGAGGTTTCGATCGCGAACCTGCGGGACTCGACCTCGGTGGACCTCGAGACCGGGGCGGTGCGCTCGGTCCAGACGGCCGATGTGCTGCTGAGCGAGGTGCAACTGAGCGGGCTGTGGTCGCCTGTGAACCTCGAGCGCCTGGCGCGTACTTACTGGCGCTTTCTGACACGCGTGACGCTCGGCCTGGTGCGAGTCCGCTACACGGAGCGCGAGCGTTTTGTGGTGCTGCTGTTCAGGCCATTGAAGCTGCTGACGTTCCGGGCGCCGGAGTATGTGCTGGAGGCCGATCACGGCGTGGTGCGTTGGCGCATCGAGCGGGGCCTGCTGGTCGCGCGCGCGGGACGACACGGCGAAGGGCACCTGCAGATCGACGTGCGCCGTCTGCCGGGCTCGGACCCGACACGTGCGCGGCTGCACGTGGAGGTGGAGGTCGCCAACTTCTATCCGGCGATCGCGTTTGGGCTGGGACGCCGGCTATACAACCTCACGCAGTCACGAATCCACGTGTTCGTGACGCATGGCTTTCTGCGCTCGTTGGCGCGCTTGGACCTCGCGCCTTCGCGGGTCGGCCAGTTCGCGCAGCCCCCGGGCGACAAGGCCGAGGACGACGGCGACGAGGCGAGACGGGAGGCGGGGAGCTACCCGAAGCGCGCGTCGCCGTAGAGCGCGCGCAGCTTGGCGCGATCGTGGCGCGCGGTGACGCGGCGCACGGTGCCCGAACGGGTGCGCATGACAAGCGATTCGGTCGTGGCTCCCCCAGCGCTCGGGTAGCGGACGCCCTGCAGGACGTCGCCGTCGGTGACGCCGGTGGCGGAGAAGAAGACGTCGTCGCCGGCGACGAGGTCGTCGCGGTCGAGCACACGCTGGAGGTCATAGCCGGCCTCCAGCGCCGCGCTGCGCTCGTGCTCGTCACGCGGCCAAAGGCGCCCGAGCAGCTGTCCGCCGAGGCACTTGATGGCGGCTGCGGAGATGACACCCTCGGGCGTCCCCCCGATCCCCCACAGCAGATCGACGGGCGAGCGCTCGGTGACGGCGAGCAATGCGGCCGAGACGTCGCCGTGAGCGATCAGCCGCACACGGGCGCCGGCTTCGCGGATCGCCTTGACGCCCTGCTCGTGGCGGGGGCGGTCGAGGACGACGACCATGACGTCGCCAATATCGGTGTGCTTGCGCTCGGCGATCAGCGCGAGCGTCTCGGGCAGCGGGCGGTCGAGGTCGAGCAGGTCGGCGATCTCGGGTGAGCCGGCCATCTTTTCCATGTAGACGCAGGGCCCGGGATCGAACATCGTGCCGCGGGCGGATAGCGCGATCACGGCAAGCGCGCTGGGCATCCCGTGCGCGGCGAGCGTGGTGCCCTCGAGCGGGTCGACCGCGATGTCGACCTCGGGCGGGGTTCCGTCGCCGATGCGCTCGCCGTTGTAGAGCATCGGCGCCTCGTCCTTCTCGCCCTCGCCGATCACGACGACGCCGTCCATCTGAATGGAGTGCAGGGCGTAGCGCATCCCGTCGACGGCTGCCTGGTCGGCGGCCTCCTTGTCACCTTTGCCGACGAGGCGCGCGGCGGCGAGCGCGGCTGCCTCGGTGACGCGCACGAGCTCGAGCGCGAGATTGCGGTCGGGTCGCTGGTGGGTGGGGTCGGGGGTCAAGCGGGTACCTTTGTCGGGGCCATGCGCGCGAAACCTACACCAGAGGAGGAACTGTGACGCGGATCGGGTTCGTCGGACTGGGCAAGATGGGAGCCAACATGGTGCACCGCATCTGTCGGGACTCCGAGAATGAGGTGGTGGCGTACGACTCCAACCGCGACGCGGTCAAGGGGGCTGTCGAGCACGGTGCGATCGGGGCGACGACGCTCACGGATCTCGTGAGAGAGCTGCGTCGACCGCGAACCGTATGGCTGATGCTGCCGGCGGGCGATGTGACGCAGCGGACGATCGATCGACTCACAAAGATGCTGGATCGCGACGACACGATCGTGGACGGCGGAAACACGAAGTGGACCGACGACAAGCGCCGCGCGGCGACGCTGAAAAAACTCGGTATCCACTACGTCGACGTGGGCACCTCAGGAGGCGTGTGGGGACTGGACGTCGGCTACTGCATGATGGTCGGCGGACCGACCAAGGCGGTGGGACGCTTGGAACCGATCCTCGATGTGCTCGCGCCCCCGACGGCGCCGGCGAGTCAGGCGGCGGTCGGCGAGCGTGGCTGGCTGCACTTCGGCCCGGCCGGCGCGGGGCACTTCGTGAAGATGGTCCACAACGGCGTGGAGTACGGGTTGATGCAGGCCTATGCGGAGGGCTTCGATCTGTTCGACAAGTGCGAGTACGAGCTCGACAACGCGAAGATCGCGCATCTGTGGGGACAGGGCTCGGTGGTGCGCTCGTGGCTGTGCGAATTGGCGGCGCGCGCGTTCGAAGCCGACGGCAACGACCTGCACGCGCTGACGGGCTACACCGAGGACTCCGGCGAGGGTCGCTGGACGATCGCGGAGGCGACCGACCGAGACGTGCCGACGCCGGTGATGACGGCATCGCTGTATGCGCGCTTCTACTCGCGCGGCAACGGCGACTACTCCCACCGCGTACTGGCGGCGCTGCGCAATCAGTTCGGCGGGCACGCGGTGCAGAGCGCCGGTGATGCCTCGACCAAACAATCAGCCGACGGTCACGCCGCAAAAGGCGGACGCGGCAAGTCGACCAAACCAGCCGCGAGGAGCGGGCGTAGCTCACAGGGCCGCGCGAGCCGATGAGCGACGCGACAGCGGTAGCGCAGGAGCCCGAGAACCCGCTCGTGGAGGGCCTGGAGCGCCTGCCGGTTGCCCCGACGACGCTTGTGATCTTCGGCGCGACGGGCGACCTGGCACGGCGCAAGCTGCTGCCGGCGCTCTACAACCTCGCGCACGAGGGCGCGCTGCCGGAGCGCTTTCACCTCGTGGGGGTGTCGCGCAAAGAGAAAGCGCACGAGGACTATCGCGCGGAGTGCGAGGAGGCGATCCGGAGCTTCTCGCGGCGCCCACCCGACGAGGACGTCCTCGCGGGTCTGTTGGAGCAGGTGAAGTACGTGCCGGGCACGTTCGACGACGATGCGGTGTATGGGCAGCTGAAAGAGATCCTCGACGATTTCGAGGAGCGGGCGGGCGAACCGTTGAACCGGGCGTTCTATCTCTCGACGGCGCCGGGTTTCTTCCCGGTGATCGTCGAGGCGCTGGGTCGCCAGGAGCTTGCGCGTCACGAAAGCGCAGAGGTGCGAGCGATCATCGAGAAGCCGTTCGGGACGTCGCTTGAGGAGGCCAGCGAACTCAACCGCCGCGTGCTGGCGGTGTTCGAGGAGCACCAGGTGTTCCGCATCGATCACTACCTGGGCAAGGAGACGGTCCAGAACATGCTGGCGTTTCGCTTCGCCAACGGCATGTTCGAGCCGCTATGGAACCGCAACTACATCGAACACGTCCAGATCACGGCGGCGGAGGACATCGGCATCGGCAGCCGCGCGGGCTACTACGACCACGCGGGCGCCCTGCGGGACCTGATCCAGAACCACATGCTGCAGCTTCTGTGCCACGTCGCGATGGAGCCCCCGGTGACGTTCAACTCCGAAGAGGTGCGCAACGAGAAGGTGAAGGTCCTGCACGCGATCCACGCGCCAACCCAGCATGAGATCCCCGACATGGCGGTGCGTGGGCAGTACGCGGCCGGACATGCCGGCGGCGACGACGTGCGTGGATATTTGGGAGAGGAGGGGGTGCGCGAGCACTCCAACACGGAGACGTTCGCGGCACTGCGGTTGGAAGTCGACAACTGGCGCTGGGCGGGCGTGCCGTTCTACCTGCGCGCGGGTAAGCGCCTGGCGCGCAAGATCACCGAGATCGCGATCACGCTGAAGCCGGTGCCGCATCTCGCGTTCGACCAGGCGGGGTCGCTGGGGATCAGGCCCAATCAGCTGATCCTCACACTGCAACCCAACGAGGGCGTGTCACTGCAACTGGGCGCGAAGATCCCGGGAACGCGCATGATCATCCGCCCGGTGAACATGGAGTTCTTGTACGGGACGGCGTTCCTCTCGCAATCCCCGGAGGCGTACGAGCGGCTGATCATGGACGCGATGCGCGGCGACCCGACGCTGTTCACCCGCAACGACGAGGTCGAGGCGCAGTGGGAGATCTGCGACCCGATCGTCAAGACCTGGGAAGCGGCGCCGGGACCGCTGCCGGAGTACGAGGCGGGCTCGCAAGGACCGCCGGAGGCGGCGGGCATCTTGCGCGAAGGCCACAGCTGGCGCGCGATCTGATGCCCGCGGTCAGCGACGCGGTGTGGAGCGAGCAGGGCACGACGCCCGATCGCATCGAAGCGGCGCTGCGGACGCTGCTGGCGGAGCGTCACGCCGAGAACGGCGGGTTCGTGCCGGCGCGCGCGCTGAACATGATCGCGTTCGTGGATAGGGAGTGGAGCGGGGAGATCGCGAACCGCCTGCGCGGCGTGGGGCGCTACCACGCGTCGCGGCTGATCGTGCTCTCCTATGAGCCCCAGCGGGAACGCCTGGACGCGCGCGCGACGGTGGCCTCCGAGGGCAATCCGAGCCCGGGCGAGATGAGCCTGCTGCGCGAGACGGTGGTGGTGGAGATCGGCGACCGTCACCTCGACGACCTGGTGACGATCGCTGATCCGCTGGTGGTCACAGATCTGCCGACGCTGCTGTGGTCGCCGCATGGCCACCACGGGGCGGTCGAGGAGCTGCTGGGACTGGCGCAAGCGGTGCTGCTCGACTCGGTCGACGAGCCGGACTTCCGCGAGGCGATCGAGCGGGCGTGTGCGCTGTCAAAGCGGTTGTACGTGGGGGACCTGGCGTGGCTGCGCTCGATGCCGTGGCGCGAGCGGATCGCGACAGCGTTTGACTCACCGGCGATGCGCCGCGAGCTGCGGACGCTCTCGGCGGTGACGGTCCGCCATCACCCGGACTCGGCGATCGCATCGATGCTGCTGGTGGGCTGGTTGGCGTCGCGGCTGGGCTGGGAGGTGAGTCCGTTGCTCGACCACAACGGCGAGCTGACCGGTAAGGCTCACGCGCGTCGCCAGGACGTGGCGCTGCGTCTGCACGCGGCGCCGGAGCTACAGGTGCGTGGCTTGGCGGGCCTGGCACTGCAAACGGCCGCGGGACGTGTGCTGCGGCTGGACCGCGGACGGGGGGGCCTGCGCGCATACAGCCGCGACGGCCAGGGTAGGGAGCGAGAATGGACAATTCTCGGGGCCTCGCGCGGAGAGGCGGGCATCCTCGGCGAGGGCATCCGCCAGGCGCTCCTGCGCGACCCCACATATGCGCCGGCGCTCGAAGCGGCCTCGAGGTTGGCACCGTGAAGGGCAAGGGTTCGCGATGACGCGCTTGACTACGGTCGCCGACGCGCAAGCCGCAGCGCGGCGTGCGGCGCGAGAGCTTGCGCGGCTGCTGCGGGAAAGCTTGGAGCGCCGCGGCAGCGCTCACATCGCGTTGGCCGGTGGCGGCACGCCCCGCGCGGCCTATGAACTGCTCGCGGGTCTGCTGCCGGACTGGAGCGCAGTGGAGCTCTGGTACGGAGATGAGCGCTGTGTGGGACCGGAGGATCCCGAAAGCAACCACCGGCTGGTCGCCGAATCGCTGCTCTCCCGCATTCCAGGGACGCCGCCGTGCGAGCACCGGATTCGCGGAGAGTTGGGAGCTGAGGAGGCGGCTCGCTCCTATGAGCAGGAGCTGCGGTCGCGGGTTCCGCCGGCGACCGCACCGCGGCCCTCGCCCGGTGAGCCGCCGAGCCTGCCGGTCCTGGATGTCGCGCTACTGGGCATCGGCGAGGACGGGCATACGGCGTCGCTGTTCCCCGGCCATCCGGAGGTCAGCGAGGAGAGCGGCGCGCTGTGCTTGGCGGTCCACGACGCGCCCAAGCCGCCACCGGATCGCGTAACGCTCAGCGTCGCGATGCTGCACGCGGCGCGCCACAGCCTTCTGCTGGCGACAGGCTCGGCTAAGGCCGATGCGCTCGCGGCAGCGCTGGCCGGCCCAGATCCCCAGGTACCGGCTAGCTTGCTGACCTCAGGACGCCTTCATGTGATCGCCGACGACGCGGCGACACCCCCGGCTTGGAGGGGCCAAGCGGCCGCCGAGAGCTGACCTTGACGGCCGAAGATCCGTACCATTGGGATACCGAGCTGGGCGACGCCGACGCGGGTCGAGTGAGCCGCGAGGGCGCAAACGTCGTACATTGAATGATTGTCCGGAGCTATGGCCCTCTCCGCCCCACCTTTAGACGCCGCTGCGCCCCGACGCGTCACCGAGACGCTCGACGCTCTGCGTGACGTGCGGCGCGACACGCATGCGCTCGTGGCGCACCTCGACGACGGACAGCTCGAGCACTCGTACTCCCCGATCATGAGCCCGCTGGTATGGGACCTTGCGCACATCGCGGCCTATGAGGACCTGTGGCTGGCGCACCGCCTGGCGGGGCTGGAGCTGCTGCGCCCGGAGCTCGCGGAGCTCTACGACGCCTTCGAGACCCCGCGCGCGGTGCGCGGCGAGATCGAATTGCTGGACGCGCCGGGGGCACGCGACTACCTGGAGCGCGTGCGTGGACGCGTCGAGGCCGGGGTCCTTGCAAACGGAGTCGGTGACGGCGTGCTGTGCGAGCTGGTCCTGCGACACGAGCTGCAGCACACCGAGACGATGCGCCAAGCGATGGCGCTCGCGGGCATCCTCCCGCCGGGCGAGCCGTGTCTGCGCCCGTTGGCGGACGTCGCGGAGGATTGGATTGAGATCCCTGCTGGCGCCTCCCAGATGGGCGCCCCGGCGGATGGGTTCGCGTATGACAACGAGCGCCCCCGGCATACGGTCGAGACGGCGGCTTTCGGCATCGCGCGCCAACCGGTGAGCAACTCCAGCTGGCTGCGCTTCAGCGAGAGCGGCGGCTACTCCCGACGAGAGTGGTGGAGCGCGGACGGCTGGGCGTGGAAGCAGGAGCACGAGGTCACGCATGATCCGGCGATCGCGAGCGGACACCCCCAAGCACCGGCGTGCCACGTGAGCTGGTTTGAGGCCGACGCGTACGCGCGAGCGCGCGGGGCGCGCCTACCGAGCGAGGCGGAGTGGGAGCGAGCGGCGAAGAGCCGACCAGACGCGCTGGCGGCGACGGGACAGGTGTGGGAGTGGACGAGCAGTCCCTTCGGCGGATACCCGGGATTCGTGGCGTATCCCTACCGTGAGTACTCAGAGGTGTTCTTCGGCGACGACTACAAGGTTCTGCGCGGCGGCTCGTGGGCAACGAACCCACGGGTGGCGAGCGCAACGTTCCGCAACTGGGACTACCCGCAGCGCCGCCAGATCTTCGCCGGTGTGCGGCTCGCGAGGGATGCGGCGTGATCGAGCGGCGCAGCGGAGCGTGTGCGATCGAGGCGGTGAGCTGATGGAGCCGGTGCGCGACCCAGACTGCGCTACGGCGACGATCCAGATCGACTCGCATCTCGGCGGGTCCGAGCAGCGAACGCTCGCCGAGGACGTGCTCGACGGACTGACGCGCCCCTTCAAGGAACTGCCGCCGAAGCATTTCTATGACGCGCGCGGCGCGGAGCTGTTCGACCGGATATGCGAGCTGCCGGTGTATTACCCGACGCGCACGGAGCGCGCGATTCTCGACGATGCGGCGGCCGACATCGCGGCCTTGAGCGGGGCCGTGGAGCTAGTCGAGCTGGGCTCGGGGACGGCGGCCAAGACACGGGTGCTGCTGGACGCTCTGCACAGTGCGGGGACGCTCGCGCGCTACGTACCGGTCGATGTAACGGAGAGCATGGTGCGCGACTGTGCGCAGGAGCTGACTCTGGAGTACCCGGGCCTGCACGTGCACGGCGTGATCGGTGACTTCGAGCGCCACCTCGACCGGGTCCCGAACGCCGACGGCCCCCGCCTGGTGGCGTTCCTGGGCGGCACGATCGGCAACTTCCCACCGGGAAGCCGCCGGCGCTTCCTGCGCCAGATCGGCGAGCTACTCGGACCAGGGGACCACCTGCTGATGGGCACAGATCTCGTGAAGGACACGAGCGTTCTGGAGGCCGCCTACGACGATCCGGAGGGCGTGACAGCGGAGTTCAATCGCAACGTCCTGCACGTGCTCAATCGCGAGCTCGACGCTGACTTCGATCCGGCGGACTTCGAGCATGTGGCGCTCTTCGACGACCGCCATGAGTGGATCGAGATGCGCCTGCGCGCGCGCCGCGACCACACCGTGACGGTGCGTGCATTGGAGCTCCCGGTGCACTTCGACCAGGGCGAGGAGATGCGCACGGAGATCAGCGCGAAGTTCACGCCGGAGCGCCTCGAGGGAGATCTCGACGCGGCCGGCATGGAGATTGTGCGCTGGTTCACCGACCCCGAGGACCTGTTCGCGCTGACGCTGTCGCGGCCGACCGCCTGAGCCGGACAGGCGCGCCCTGGATCGCTCAGACGAAGAAGTCGGCGACGGCGACCCATGGTCTTAAGAACAACAGACCTCGCCTCAGACAGATGTGTGCATGACCTCAACCGCCCGTGAAGTAATCTCTCGCCGGTGCGGATCGAGGGCAGGTCAGCGATAGTCGTCGGAGGGGCCTCGGGTCTCGGCGCGGCAAGCGCGCGCACCCTTCACGAACGCGGCGCGATCGTGACGATCGCGGACCTCAACGCCGAGAAGGGCGAGGCGTTGGCCTCCGAGCTGGGCGTGGAGTTCGTGGCGTGCGACGTGCGCGATGAGGACCAGGTCCACGCGGCGGTGCAGCGCGCCGCCGAGCGTGAGGGCGGCCTGCGCATCGCGGTCTGCTGTGCGGGCACGGGTTGGGCGCAGAAGGTCGCGAGCTCCAAGGGCCCACACTCACTGCTGCCGTTCGAGACGATCCTGCAGATCAACCTGATCGGGACATTCAACGTGCTCCGCTACGCGTCGAGCGCGATGATCGCAACGGAGCCGCTGGCCGAGGACGGCGAGCGCGGGGTATGCGTGAACACGGCGTCGATCGCGGCCTACGACGGCCAGATCGGCCAGATCGCGTACTCGGCGTCGAAGGGCGGTGTGGTCGGCATGACCCTCCCCGCGGCGCGCGACCTCGCGCAGTACGCGATCCGCGTCTGCACGATCGCGCCGGGCCTATTCGACACTCCCCTGCTGGCGGCGCTCCCGGAGGAGGCGCGGCAGAAACTGGGCGCCGGCGTTCCCTATCCGCCGCGTCTTGGCCGACCCGAGGAGTACGCCCTGCTCGCCTGCCACATCGTCGAGAACCGGATGCTCAACGGCGAGGTCATCCGGCTGGACGGCGCGCTCAGGATGCCGCCGCGGTAGCGCGACACTGCGTTCCAGAAAGCGGCATCCGCACAAAGATGGCCACCAGCAGACTCGGCTGCCCAGCAGCATTCGCGACGGCTTCACGGTGGCGACACGCGGGCACGCCATAGTGAGCGGCGATGGACCCCGACGTGGTCATCCTCTCGCCTCACTTCGACGACGCGGTGCTTTCGTGCTGGCATGTCCTCAGGGGCGCCGGGGAAGTGCTCGTGGTGAACGTCTTCACGGGCGAGCCCCCTGCGGGCACGCTCGGCTGGTGGGACCAGCTGGCGGGCGTGACAGACTCGGCTGCCGCCGTTCGCGCGCGCGCCCAGGAGGATCGCGCGGCGCTCGCGCTTGCGGGCCGCGCGGCTCTCAACTTGCCGTTCCTGGATGGCCAGTACCGCCAGCGCGATCAATCGCCGGGAGAGATCGTCGAGGCGCTACGCCGATTGCGCGTCACGGGCGCGCGGATATACGCGCCGGCCGGCCTGGGCGACTGCCACCGCGACCACGCTGCCGTGCGCGATGCCGCTCTGGAGCTCCACACGCAGGGTGCCGACGTGGTGCTGTATGCCGATCTGCCACACGCAAACAAGTACGGGTGGCCGCGGTGGGTACTCGGCGGCGCGACCGCGGGAACGGATCCGGCGGGCGAGCAATGGGCCAGCCAGCTGCAAGCGGGGGGCATCCGCGTCGAGCGGACCACGGCCGCGACTTACCCGCTAGCTCCAGAGGACTATGCCGAAAAGCTCGCCGCGGTGCGGGCCTACCGGAGCCAAATAGCGCCGTTGCAACAGGACTTCGCGACCTCCTTGGAAGATCCTCGGGTCCTGGGCTTCGAGGTCGATTGGCTTCTGTGAGCTTGCTAGGCGCGTAGCGACGGCTCGGGGTGGTCAATCTCCGCGAGCGCGCGCTCGCGGAATCGCGCGCCGATCTCCTCGTCGCCGGCCGCCAGCGCCATCGTGTCGATCAGTTCGCGTGCGCGCCGAGTGTGATCCTCAGCGTCCGCGACCATGCCCGCTGCGCCCGCGACGCGGGCGAGCCCGGCCTCGATCTGCCAGCGCTCGCAGAGCAAGCCCTCCTGCCCAGCTGCCTCAGCGCTGCGGGCCAGCATTCGCGCCGCCGAAGACCAATCCCCGCGAGCCTCCGCACAGCGGGCCAGGAAACGGGCGGTCGTCGCGATCGACTTTCGCGCTCCGCTGCGCTCCGATGCCTGCAGGCGGTCTCGCATCGCCTCCTCAGCGCGCTCGATCTCGCCGCCGGCGAGCTGCGTCTCGGCGATCGCGAAGTAGGCCTGCTCGCCCCAGAAGTCGACCCTGCCGGGCGGCGTCGTGACCTCCTCGGCGATCCGCAGCGCGCGCTCGGCAAGAGCGCTGGCCCGTGACTCCGAGCCCGCGAGCCGCGCCGCCGAAGAGAGCGCTCCAAGACAGCGAAAGATCTGCCCACGCGCGCGGTTGCGCTCGGCGGCGGCGAGCCCACGCTCGAGCACGACGATGGCCTCCTCCGCGGCGCGCAAATCCAGGAGCGGAGTCGCGAGGCCCGCCGCGGCCCAGCCGAGCCAGTCGGCGTCGGGCGTGTCCGCCTGTGCGACTGCCTCGCGACCGAGCGCCAGAGATCGTGCGTAGTCGCCTCGGCACCGCGCGATCGAGCTCAACGTGTCGCCGATCAACACTCTGCTGACGAAGTCCGCGATCCGTTCGCTGATGTGGAGCGCCTCGGTGACACGCCGCTCGGCCTCCGGCCAGTCGCAGCGCTCCAGCGGGACATAGGCGGCCTCGCACAGCGTCCACTGCAGGTACCACTCCTCGCCACGTCGGCGCTGGGCTCGCTCCAGCTCTGTGCAGAGCTCCTCGAGGCGCTCTAGTTCGCCGAGCTGCAGCGCAACGAACTTGAGGCTGTCCATCGCGCGGCTGACTGCGACGTCGTCGTCGCTGCGACGGGCGATCCCCAACGCGCGTTCGCCCGCCTCGACCGCCTCGGCGAGCTCTAGCTCGTTGGCGAGCACCAGCGAAAGCCGGTTGAGCGCACTGACCTGACCCGGCTCGTCGCCGAGCTCCTCGGCGATCCGCAGCGCCTCTTCGTGATAGCGCCGCGAGGACCGCGGGTCGCGCACATGCCAGTGGGTCCCGAGATCGTTGCGCACGTGCATCTCGCTCACGCGGTCACCCGCAGCCTGCGCACCCTGTAGCGCGTGCTCGAGGTCAGCCACCGACTTCTCGCGCTCGCCGAGCATCTCGAAAGCCCAGGCGCGCGCGCGGTAGAGAGTGCGGATCGTCTCGTCGGTGGCGAGCATCATGCCGAGCATCTCGCCCGCGACGATCGCGCCTTGCAGATTCTCGAGCGCGGTCTCACGGGCGTGGACACGTTCGGCCTCGGCGGCGGCGCGCCGGTGGTAGTCAAACGCCTTGCGCAGATCGCCCGCGGCGCGGTAGTGGTAGGCGAGGGCGCCGGCGTGCTCGTCGGGACGGTCCGTAGGCGCCTGCTCGATCGCGGCGGCGATCCGTCCGTGGATCGCTGCCCTGCGGGTGGCTGAGAGCTGTTGGTAGATCGTCTCGCGAAAGAGCGCGTGTGAGAAGCTGAGCCGCCCCACCACGTGGACGGCCTCGACCACGACGTCGGCGTCGAGCGCCTCCTCGACCAGATCGATCAGGCGATCCCGGGGGTGCTCGAGTACGCGTTCGAGCACCTCGAGCTCGAAGTCGCGGCCCGCGACCGCCGCCACCGCCAGCACCTGACGACAATCCTCGCCCAGGACACGCAGCCGCCGCGACAGCAGATCTCTGACGCTGTCCGGCACACCGCCGGCGGCGGTCTCCCAGTCGGCCTGGCTGCCGACATCGTGCAACAGCTCCTCGATGAAGAACGGGTTCCCCTCACTGCGATCGGCGACGCGCCGCACGAACTCGCGCGGCGCCTGTCGCCCGGTGCGACCGGCGATCAGCTCGGCGACCTCGACCTCGCCTAGCCCCGACAGGGAGAGGACCTGCACGACCCGCGCGCGGCGGAGCTCCGCGAGCGCCAGGGCAAACGGGTGCTCCTCGCCAACCTCCACCGGCCGGTAGGTGCCAAGCACCATCAGCGGCGCGTCCCTCGCCGAGCGCGCGAGATGGCGAAGCAGCAGCAGACTCGACTGGTCGGCCCAATGCAGGTCGTCGAGGAATAGAACCAGCGGACGCTGGTGCGCGGCGTCGGCCAGCAACGAGGAGACGGCCTCGAACAAGCGATAGCGCTCCTGCTCGGCGCCGAGCCCAGTCGGGCCATACGGCGTACGCGCATCCTCGAGCTCGGGCACGATCGCCGCGAGCTGCGCACGCCGCGGGGTCACCTGCACGGCCAGCTGCGCCGGGGGGCAGCAGGCTATGTAGTGGCGCAGCACCTCCACGAACGGCTGGTAGGGGACGAGGGTCTCCTCGGGGCAGCTGCCCGCGAGCACGGTAGCGCCGTGCTCGTGCGCGGTGCGGGTGAACTCCCGCACCAGCCGCGTCTTGCCAATCCCCGGCTCACCGGCGAGCACCACGACTCCCAAACCGCTCTCGCGCACCGTGCTCCACGCTGCCTCCAGCGACGCGGCGGGCTCGCCGCGG
>DASXOX010000107.1:0-13513 GCA_036493975.1 Solirubrobacteraceae bacterium | reverse complement strand
TGCATGAAGACGAGGTTCCAGAACTCCAGGAAGCGCTCGTTCTCGCCACCCGGCAGATCGTCCGGGGCGCCGAAGCGCAGACCGCGGTCCAGATAGAGCTCCGAGCACGGCCCGCTCGGTCCGACCGGCCCCGCTTCCCAGAAGTTCTCCGAACGCGGGCACCCCACGATCCGCTTCCGCGGGACGCCCACCGCCTGCCAGAGCTCGATCGCCTCCTCGTCGGGACCCAGCCCGAGCGCGTCGTCACCCTCGAACACAGTCACCCAGAGGTCCTTCTCGCTGAAGCCGAAGACCTCCCGCGAGAGCTCCCAGGCGAGCTCGATCGCGCCCTGCTTGAAGTACGCCCCGATCGAGAAGTTGCCGAGCATCTCGAAGAACGTGAGGTGGCGCAGCGTCGAGCCGACCTTCTCGATGTCAGGCGTGCGAAAGCAGCGCTGGCAGCTCGTGAGCTTCGGCGCCGGCGGCGCCTCGCGGCCGAGGAAGTACGGCTTCAGCGGTTGCATGCCCGCGGTCGTCAGCAGCACCGAGCGGTCGCCCGCCGGCGGGACAAGCGAAGCGGAGGGCAAGCGCGTGTGCCCACGCTCCTCGAAGAACGAGAGATAGCGCTCGCGGATCTCGTCGGAGGTCATGGTCGGATGATCTTAGGCGGCGACGGTGCCGTATCCCACGATCGCATCGCCCGCGTAGAGGCACGCGATCTGACCGGGCGCCGTGCGCTCGATCGGCTCTCGCAGGTTGATCTCGACACTGCCATGGTGGCCGGGTGGGGCGCTCGCGACAAGACTGCAAGCGTGCCTGCGCCCGCGCGAGCGCACCTTGACCGCGTCGACCCTCGTGCCGGGGCGGCGCAGCGTCACGTCGTGGACCGCCAGCGTGCTTGTCGCCAACTGCTCGCGCGAGCCCACCGTCACCGTGTTGGCCTGTGGGTCGGTGCCCAAGACGTACACCGGCGCGCGTCCCCCCAACCCCAGGCCGTGGCGCTGACCGACCGTGTACGCGTGCGCGCCGCGGTGGCGTCCGAGCACCTCGCCGGCGCTGTCGAGAATGTCGCCCTCCTCGGTGGCCAGCTCTGCATGGCGCTCTAGGAAACGCGGCAGGCGCGTGCCCGCCAAGAAGCACAGATCCTGGGAGTCCGGCTTGCGCGCCACCGCCAGCCCAGCCTCCTTTGCGATCTCCCGGACCTCGTCCTTGGTCATCTCACCCAGGGGGAAGCGCAGCCGCGCCAGTGAAGCGGGATCGAGGCCGGCGAGCACGTAGCTCTGGTCCTTAACTGGGTCCCGCGCCATCCGCAGCAGGGGCCCATCGTCGTCATACACGCGTGCGTAGTGACCCGTCACGAGCCGCGCCGCTCCCAGACGGCCGGCGAGATCGAGCATCGCGTCGAGGCGCACGTTGCCGTTGCAGCGCACGCATGGGTTAGGGGTGAGGCCGCCCGCGTGGCCCGCCAGCCACGGATCCACGACACCGGCGCGAAACTCCTCGCGCAGGTCGATCGACAAGTGCGGCAGCCCCTGAGCGTGCGCGAGCGCCCGCGCACCGCGCACCGCCTGCGCCGAGCAGCAGCTGCGCTCGCCATCGTTCTCGGGATCAGACCACAGCTCGAGCGTGACCCCCACGACATCCTCGCCTGCACGCACCGCCAGCAGCGCCGCGACCGCGCTGTCGACGCCGCCGCTCATCGCAACCAGCGTGCGCGGACGCCCACCACGGTCGGAGGGTGGCGCGAGCGCGGCGCGCTCGCGGGCGGCCGCGCCGAGCGCACGATGCAAAGCGTCAGCGGCGAGCTCCGCCGCGTGGCGCTTGGCGGGGCTGAGACCGCCCAGCTCGGTCGCGATCTCATCGGGCCCCACGCGGGCGGCGTCAAACAGCGGCACGCCGCGGACGAGCGCGACCGTCGCGCTGCCCGCGGCCGTCGCGGCACCGCAGCCCGAAGCGTCGAAGCCGGCGTCGACGACCAGCCCGTCGGGGCTTTTGGGGTCGAGCTGCACCGAGACCCGCACGAGATCTCCACAGGCCGCGCCGCCGGCGGCGCCTGTGAACGCGTCCGCGGGTGTGTGCGCGTGCCCCAGCGGACTTGCGAGGTGATCGGCAAACAGCGACTCGGCGAGCATCTTGGCCGAGTGTAGGCCAGGCCGACCACCGGTCGCCCGCGCCCGGGCTCTAGCCGCGGGCTTCGCGAATCATCTGTTCGAGCGCGTACGCGTCGGTGTAGCCGGTGACCGTCGTCACCTGGCCGCGAGGATTCACGATCAGCAACGTCGGGGTCTGGTAGACCTGGATGTCGCGTGTGATCGAGCCGAACGAGCCAACTTGGTCAGCCGACGCCGTGTGAACCACGACGCGCCGCCCGAACTTGTGGGCCACGATCTGGACCTCTCGCTGCACCGCGCTGTCGTCGCTTGCGTGGCGGTTCCAGAACAGCAGCAGCGCCACCTTGCCCTGGTGCAGCTCAGCCGCCACCTTCGCCTGCATCGCGGGCGCATGCGGCGTGGACCGAACCTTCGGGTGAGTGACGGGCTTCGCCGGCGTCACGGCCCTTGAGCGCGCCGAGACCTTCGGATGTGTCACAGCTTGTGAGTGCACCGAGGACTTCGGGTGGACCGCTGTGGCCCGGACGTGCTTGGCCGCAACCTTCGGGTGACCGGTCGAAGCGGCAGCATGGCTCACCCTGTGTCTCGGGTGAACGGCCTGCCCTCCGGCCGGCTGGGCGCTTGAGGACGACGAGGAGGATCCCGCCGACGACTCACTGCCCGGGCGGTGCAGCACAACGAACCACGCGAGCACAAACAGCGCCAGCGCGGCCACGATCGCCTGGAAGGGTCGCGACATCTGAACCATCCCCCCCTCCTTCGGCATCCTGTGCGCACGAGTTGAGCCTCGCAACACGCGCTGGACGCCGCGCGCGGCGCTACAGGTCGTGCAACCCCCGTAACACCGTGTGCACCACCGTCGTCGTCGACAGGCGCTCCTCGCTCCCCGCCTGCATGTCTCTGAGGACCGCCTCTCCCCCGTCCACGATCGCCACGTAGCGCGCCCCCAGCCGACCCGCGTGCCCGAGCTGGTTCTTCAGCGAGCGCCCCGCGAGCTCCATCTGCGCATGCAGGCCCGCGCTCCGCGCCTCGCGCAGCATCCCGAACGCGACCCTGGAACTCGGCGGCGCGGCCCCATCCCCGCCCCCGGAGGGGGCCTCATCCCCTCCCCCGTCAAACGCCACGAACAGGTCCACCGCCGGCATCCCAGCCGGCGCCGCGGCGCCCGCCAGCAGGATCCGCTCGATGCCCGCCGCCCAGCCCATGCCCGGCGTCGCCGGTCCGCCGAGCTGCTGCACCAGGCCGTCGTAGCGACCCCCGCCGCCGACCCCGCTCTGGGCGCCGAGCGCCTCTGAGGTCAGCTCGAAGACCGTCCGCGTGTAGTAGTCCAGGCCGCGCACCAGCGTCGCGTCGACCTCGTAGGCGATGCCCGCCGTGTCGAGCAGCGAGCGCACCTCGGCGAAGTGCTCGGCGTCCTCCGTGCTCAGATGGTCGAGCAGGCGCGGCGCGCTCGCCATCACCGCGCGCGTGCCCTCGTGTTCTGAGTCAAATGCGCGCAGCGGGTTGAGGTCGATCCGCTCGCGCACCTCCTCGGCGAGGCTCGCTTCGTTGGCGCGCAAGTGCTCCTGCAACCGCTCGCGATACTCCGTCCGCGCCTCGTGTCCGCCGAGGCTCGACAGGCGCAAGCGCAGATCCGCCACCCCGAGCTCGTTCAGCAGCTCGACCAGCAACAAGACCGACTCCGCGTCCACCGCGGGCTCGTGCGAGCCCAGCGCCTCCGCCCCGACCTGCCAGAACTGCCGCTGGCGCCCCGCCTGCGCGCGCTCGTAGCGAAAGAAGCTCGACAGGTACCACAGCTTCACCGGCTGGCGCAGCTTGTGCATCCCGTGCTCCACGTACGCCCGGCACACAGGCGCCGTGCCCTCCGGGCGCAATGTCAGCGAGCGCCCGCCGCCGTCCTCGAAGGTGTACATCTCCTTCTGCACGATGTCCGTCGAGGACCCCACCCCGCGCGCGAACAGCTCAGTCGCCTCAAAGCACGGCGTCTCGATCCGCGCATAGCCCGCCCCCTCCAGGATCGCCCGCGCCGCCGACTCCACGCGCGCCCGTGCCGCCGCCTGCTCTGGCAGCACGTCGTGGGTGCCCCGCGGCGCCTTCAGCTTCGGCGCGCTCAACGGCCGATCGGGTCTGCCTGCGCCGCCCGGCCGCCCGCCGGCCAGCCCGCGCCCGCCGCATCGGGGGCGCTCGGCGTTTCCGCCACACGCCGGACCTCCAGGAGAAACGGGTTGGTCGCCAGCTCCCGTCCCAGAGTCGTCACACCCATGTGCCCCGGGTAAACAACCGCCTCGCCCGGGAAGCGCCTCACGAGCTCGACGATCGAGCGCTCCAGCACGTTCCAGTCGCCGCCCGGCAGGTCCGTGCGCCCGATCGATCCCTGGAACAGCACGTCGCCCGAGAGCAGCGCCGGCACCGCCGCCTGGGCCGCCGCCGCGGGCGGGTCCAGCGCGGGGGTCGGCTCTTCTGTCGAGGACCCCGCCGCGCGCGCGCCCGCGTGCGCGCGTGTGCGCGCGGCGGGGCTGATTGCGTATGTCACGTGACCCGGACTGTGGCCCGGGGTGAACACCACCTCGATATCCAGGCCCGCCAGGCTCAGATGCTCCCCGCCCGCCAGCGTGTGCTCGGGGTTCCAGCTCTCGAACGGACCGAACCCCGGCGGCGTCCACGCCGTAATGTCCTTCAGCAGCGGTTCCTCGATTCGTGGGCAGTACACCGGCGCACCCGTCGCGCGCGCCACCGGCGCCACCGCCCCGATGTGATCGAAGTGGCAGTGCGTGATCAGGATCGCCTCGATCGTCACCCCGAGGTCGCGCACCGCCTCCAGCAGTCGCGGCGCCTCCTCGCCGGGATCGATCAACAGCGCGCGCTCAGTCGCGGAGTCCGCACGCACGATGTACGCGTTCTCCTGCACCGGGCCGACCGTGAACGCACGCACGTCCAGGCCGCTCACCGCGCCCGGCCCCCCTGTGCCGCTTTCTTGCGCAGCCGCCGGCGGTACATCCACATGTCCGTGTAGTAGCTGATCGGCACGTACATCGCAAGCACCAGTGGGAAAATCGCCACCGCCTGCACCGTCTGCTTGATCAGAATCAGGCTCACCACCAGCATCAGGGCCGCCGCCGCCAGCGCGCGATAGAACGCCCCGCGCCACGTCGGCGGGCGGTCATAGCGCTGCTCGCGCACCGCGCGCTTCTGCTCCTTCTCGCGCGCCTGCACACTTTTCTCGGCCGTCGTCGGTCGCCGGCCGGTGCGCCCGCGCGACTCCACGATTCCCGCCGCGTTGCCGCGGTGCTTGGTTTGGCGTTTGCGCTTCGTCTGGGCCACGGTCCTACAAGCCTAGTGCGTTCTCGATCACCTGGCGCGCGGGGTCGAAGCCGCGAATCGCCAGCTCCTGCGGGAAGCCCTCGAGCGCCGCCCGCGACACCAGGCCGACGATCTCCGCGCTCTGCACCGCCGCGTGGCGCCTGACCGCGGCGAGCACCTCCACGAGCGCCAGCTCGTACGGCCGCTCCACGTTCATCGACACCTGGCCCACCGCGCGCTCTCCCCGCCGCAGTTCGACCCCGATCGCGCGCAGACCCGGCAGGCCATCGGGCCCGCCCTCGCGAATCGCCGCCGCGATCGCACACGCTTGCGAGGGCCCCGCCGGCGGCGCGAGCTCGAGATTGAACGCCACCAACGGCCCGCGGGCGGCGACGAGTGTCACGCCGGCCCGTGCGTGTGGCGCAGGCGGGCCGAAGTCCGCGCGCACCTCCCCCGCGCGCATCCTCTGCGCCAGGCCTGACACGCCTCCACGGCGCAGCTGCGCACGGGAGCGTCCCTGGGCGAGCTCGCCGTACATCAGCACCGGCACCCCGACCTCGCTGCCGATCAGGTGTGCCGCCAGCAGCGCCTCCGCGCACGCCGCGCCGCGCAGCTCCTCGCGCAGGTAGACGACCGGCACGACGTCGATCGCGCCGACCTGCGGGTGCTGCCCGACCTGTGCCTGCTCGCGTCCCGCCCCGACGTCGATACGGCGCACCGCCTCCTGCGCCCCGGCCGCGAGGGCGCTCGCGAGCGTACCGGGGCGGCCCTCCAGGCTCAGCACCGCGCGGTGGTGGTCGGCGTCGGCGTGCACGTCCAGCAACCGCGCCGTGCCGCTCGCCGTAAACGCCGCCGTGATCGCATCGACGCTCGCGGCGTCACGACCCTCGGAGACGTTGGGGACCGCCAGCAGGGGCAATTGACTGCTCACAGCCGCGCGGCCACCATCGCGAGCGCGAGCAGCACCACGCCGGTCGCGCACGCCCGTAGTGCACCCTCGAGCGGCGCCGCGATCCGCGCCGCGTCGAGTGCCACCGTGGTCCCGTCGCGCAGATGCTGCTCGCCGCTGAGGGAGACCGTACGGCGGCGCAGCTCGCGTGCCGGCGTACTCAGACGCCGCTGCAGGACCGTCAACATGAAACACCCCGCCGCCGCCACCAGCGCAGATGCGCGCAGGGTCTGCGAGCACGCCCAGTAGCCGGTGAGCACCGGGAAGGCGCCCCACGACGCCGCCAGCCAGAACGTCGTGTGAAAGCGCCCGCCGAACCACTCCAGGTTGTAGGCCATCACGATGAACGCACCCGCCGCCACGAACGGGATCAGCGTGAGCGACACCGTCGCGGCTCCCACCGCTCCGATCGCGACGGCGCCCACGAGCGAGATCCCCGCGAGCGCGGCGAGCGCGCGGCTCGAGAGGCGGGTTCCCAGCGGGCGTCCGTTGAGCTCGTCTAGGGCGTGCGCGCACACGCCGACCCCGAGGAAGAACGCACCGAGCGCCGCCAGCAGTCGCCCGCCGTAGAAGTGCGGCGCCAGCGCCGCCCCGATTGCGACGTTGGCGAGGTTCCACGCGGTGTACGGGGGGTGCAGCAGCGTCACCAGGTCGCGCCAGCCGCCTGGGCGCAGCGCGTAGAACGCCGGGCGCTCCAGTTGCCTGGACGCGCTCGCCATCGGCTCAGCGCTCCCCGCCACGCGTGCCCCAGATCACGACGCCGCCGCCGAGGCTCATGCGCCGTGCCTGCACCGCTTCGATGCCGGCCGCGCGCCACAGCGAAAGCACTCGCTCCAGGGGGTAGCGCTCGTAGAAGTCGGGGATGCTGTGCGCCAGGAAGCGCCCGGTGTCGGCCCACTCGCGCGAGACCGCGCGGCCAAGCGTGGGGAGCCCCACGTGCGTGTACAGCCGCCACGCCGCTCGCCACAGTGGGCTGGGAGGCACTGCGAACTCAAGCGACGCCACACGACCACCGGGGCGCACGACTCGCGCGAGCTCAGACAGCGTCGCGCCAGGATCCTCGACGTAGCGCAGCAGGTAGGTGAATGTCAGGTGGTCAAAGGACGCCGTCTCGAACGGCAGGCGCTCCGCTTCGCCCTCTTGCAGCGTGATGCTCGTGGCCAGGTCCGGTTCGCGCTCCAGGCGCTCGCGCGCCCGTCCGAGCATCTCGCGGCTCTGGTCGACTCCGACAACCGTGCAGTCGTAGCGCCGCACCAATGCTCGCGCAACCAGGCCGGTGCCGGTCGCGACGTCCAGCACGCGCTCGCCAGAGTCGGCGTCCACAGCAGCGACCATCGCGCGACGCCAGCGCGGGTCCTGGCCGAAGCTCAGCACGGCGGCGACGCGCTCGTAGTGGCGCGGCAGCGGCGCGAATAGCTCGCGGGCCTCGGCTTTGCGGTCTCGCTCGCCCTCAGCTGTCCACGTCACGCTCATCGCCGATTCCTCTCGCTAGCTCGACACGGGCACCGCACACATTGCCAGCTTTTATCGAGCGGTACCGCGCGCCACACACGAACAGTGTGGGCGGACGCCGTGGCCCTATCGCTCAGCGTCGCTGGTAGACCGCGTAGGTCACCGCGGCGGAGCCCAGCAGATCTTTGCCGGCGCCGTACTCGCTCTCGGCGACCGCCGGCGTGAAGCCGGGCGAGAGCGGGATCTTCTTTCTGAGCGCGTAGAGCACGAACTCGACCGTGCTCGTCTTCCCGCGCGCGGGGCAGATCCCGCCATAGCCCGCGTGGCCCTGAGTATCAGCGCCCACGATCCCGCCCTGCGGGGTCGCTCCGCTCGCGACGCCTGCAGCGGTCGGGCTGATGTCGCCGACGATCCAGCGGATGCCACTTGTCGGTCCCGTCGGGGTGTCGTCGATCACGAACAGCACGAGCGCCGCGGCCTTCGCCGGAACGTTCTGCCACTGCAACGGCGGGCTGATGTTGGCGCCATCGCACGTGTATTGCGACGGGATCGCGCCGTTGCGCTGGAACGCCGGACTCGAGATCGTCATCGCGCCGGGCGCCGAGTAGACCTCGCCGCTGGTGTTCGCGGCGGCGCCTGAGGTCGAGCCCGCGCTCGAAGAGGCCGCCGAGCTAGAGGGACCCGACGACGATGCGGTGGCGACCGCGAGATTTTCAGGCTTGCCGTGGTACTCCGAGCAATCTTCCATGACGTAGCCCGCCGCGCATCTCGTGCGGCTCTTCCAGCGCTGCTGGAAAGACCGCTGGAAGCTCGCGAGGATCGCACTGCGACGCGCGTGGTTTTGGCCGACAGTGACCTGTGCGGCGATTTGTGCCTCCAGCAGTTCGACCCTGATGCGCTGCAGCAAGTCGGCCTCGGTCTCGTGAGCATTCGCCAGATAGCTGTTCAACGCGCCGGCCTGCGAGAAGCTCTTGTGCCGCAGTTCGCTCAGGCGCTGCTTGGTCTCGGTTTCGGACACCGCGATGTGGCGGGTCGCGGCTTCGTTCAGCAGCCAGGCGGTGCTCACCAAGAATCCAACCGCGAGGTGACTCGCGGTCGACTTCGCGCCCAGCGCATGCTCAACCGAGAGCCAGTGTCCGTAGCGCGACTTGGTGATCGGCTTGCCGTTGACCCACGCGATCGCCGCGGCGGACGCGTTCGAAGCACCTCGCCCCGCGCTGGCGGCCTGTTGCGTCGCGGCGCCCGCGGCGCTCGACGCCGAGGTCGAGGAAGAGCCGCTTTCTCCACAGCCGCCAAGCACAACGGCGAACACGAGCACAACAAAGAGCCCCGCCAGCCGAACGTGCCCAAACCGCCGCGACCGACGATGTTCTCCGCAGTCCACCCCTCGCATCGCCGCCAATCTAAGGCGGCTGCCTAAAGCGCGGCGAAATTTCCCCACCCGACCCGGGCCGGTGGCAATTTGCGACAGTGCCGGAGGAGGGACTCGAACCCCCGACACGCGGATTATGATGACTGCGAGTCGAGGCTAGATTCCCTGCATCTAGGCGGGTTCGGTCGGGTTATCTTCGGCTTGTTGGGGTGCCCTGGGACGGCTGGGGAAACTCGCTGGAAACTTCTCGGTGCTGTTCGCCGCTTCACAGATCGTTTGTCGATCGAGTCTGTGGAGGGCTTCTATGAGCATGGGCAGCACAACGACACGCAGGGGCTACCTGGTGGTCAGGCAGCTGAAGGGCAGTCGCACGCGGGTCTACTACGCCTACTGGCGCGACGCGGATGGCTCAAAGCATGGCCGGCGGCTCGGGCTGGCGCACGTCAGGGACACCGGCCGGCGGACCGCGCGCGGCGCCGTGGTGTGGCGCGCCGGCGACGGACCAAAGCCAACCCCCGGGCATCTCACGCCCCAGGACGCACAGGCTGAGCTCCAGCGGATCCTGGGTGAGGCGCAGGAGCAGCAGCGCTCGCAGGCGGCAGCGTCGGCTGGGGTGGTTTTGTGGCGGGCCTGCGATGCCTGGCTTTCAGCGCGGATGGCTGAGCGCGAGCTCAAGCGCTCCACGGTCGCCGACTACGAGGACATGTTTGAGCGCCTCTACCGCGATCTCGGCGCAGACACCCCTATAGGAGAGTTGGCCGATGGGCGTCTGCGGGGGTATTTCGCGGGGTTCCAGGCTGAACGGCTCCTCGGTGAGCAGGGCGCCCAGCGGGCCCGGGAGGCCGGCCTTGATGTGGTTGAGGTTGAGGTTGTGCGCTTCACGGCCCAGCCGCCAGGGAGCCAGGCGTTTGAGGTCGCAACGCTCAGGGAGGCGCAGCGGTTGGCTGCACGGATCGGCGGGCGCTACAAGCATCGTGCACGCGGCTGCTACCGCGTCACCGCACTTGGTGCGCAGCGACCCAAGCGGGTTTCGCGCTCGCAGGCGAGGATCCGTGAGAGCGAAGGCTGGGTTGTAGCTGAGCGCCGGCAGCCGCGGTGTATGCTGCGCAGCGCGGCCTCGGCGCAGACCCGCAACAAGTACCGTGACATTCTCGCCGCGGTCTTTGACCACGCCATCGGAGAAGGGCGGCTACAGAGCAATCCGTTGGCGGCCGTGCGGCGGGCCAGCAGCCGCCAGGCACGGCTTCGCGTGTTGCGCCGCGATGACTTCTACGAGCCCAGCGAGGTCGCCCGGCTGCTCGAGCACGCCCCCGGGATCCGCGAGGAGGCGTTCTGGTTGTGCGGCGCGCATGCGGGTCTCAGATTGCCCGGTGAGGCGCTCGGCCTGCGCTGGGGCGCGGTGGACTTCCATGCTGGGGTGATCCGCGTGTATGACAACTGGGTGCGAAACGCACCGGAGACCAGCAAGACCGCCACGAGCGCGGCGATCCCGATGACCCCCCGGCTCACGCAGGCTCTGGCGAGCCTGAAAGAGCTCGCCGCGACGTGCGGGGAGGGGGATTTTGTGTTCGCCAGTGACCTACCGGACCGGCCGGTCGCTGAGCAGCCGATCCGCCAAGCGTTCAAGGATGCCCAGCAGAGGACGGGGTTGAAGGCGATTCGGATGTACAACCTGCGCCACTCCTTCGGCACAGGCCTCGCCCGGGCGGGTGTGGATCTGCGGACGATTCAGGCGTTGATGCGGCACACCAGGTTGAGTACCACCGAACAGTATCTCGCCTACGCACCCCAACCCGACCTCGCCCACCGCCTCACCCAAGCACTCGACCCACCGGCATCCCCGATCGCCGCGCGCGAGTTGGTCCTCGCATAGGCGGGCCACCAATCCTGATGATGTCCTCTCCCCTCCCTGTCGGTGTGAGCTGGGACGCCAGGCCGGCCGGAAAGGGGGCATGATCGTCGCCGGGATGCGACGCCGCTCTTGGTATCGCCCGGTCGCCGCCGGTTGTTCGCTTGACCGTGACCGGCACGCAGCATTTGCGCCGCTTCACACCGCTACGGCGAATCGTTTTTGGAGGGGGACTCGACCCTGACGTAGAGCTTCAGCCGTCTCCAGTTTCCCAGCGCTTCATAGAGCGCTTGGGCAGCCAGCGAAAGAGCGCGACGGCGGCGACAACGCAGCCACCGCAGTCGACAAGCAGCTGCGCCCAGGCCGGCAAACAGTCAGAAAGAAGTTGGACCAATGTCCTAACGATTTATCGAGCGGCAAATTCAAAAACTGGCTGCTTGGGACTTTACCCGTCATATGTGTGTTCTCAATCATAAACATCGATTTGGTCATGAATCAAGGGCGTGGCCGAGCATGACTGAGAGGCAAGCCGGTCAAACACCGCCCCCTATATAGAGCGGCGTGCTACTCTATCTAGAGCTATGGGTATGGGGCGTGGTTCTGTTCGGTTGACGGCACAGGCGCTTTTGGTGCTTGGGGCGATGCTGCGTGAGCCTGACGGGGAGTGGTATGGACTGCAGTTGTCCAAGCGTTCGGGGTTGAAGCCGGGGACGATCTATCCGATCCTCTCAAGGCTGCTTGAGGCCGAGTGGGTTGAGCGGCGCTGGGAGGAGATCGACCCGGTGGCCGAGGGTCGGCCGCGGCGGCGGCTCTACCGATTGAGCGCAGTAGGTGCGCCGGCTGCACGGTGGGCGGTTGACGAGCATCTAGCCTCCCTGCGCGGCGAGACCCCCAAGGGCCGCCGGCTGCGGCCCGGGTTGAGGCTCACATGACCCTGCTAGTCCTCGTCGCCGTCTGCGCACTCGGTGTGGTCGGGGCAGTTGTGCGGGCGCTGCTGATCGATGAGGCGCGGGGTCGTCTGCAGCGGCGGATATCCGCGGATGTGGAGCGGACGATCGCCTCACTACCCCAGGGTTTGCAGGCGGAGTGGGCGGATGAGTGGCGGGCCGAGCTCGCCGCGACTATTTCCATGCCGCTCGCCGCCAGCGCCTTCGCGTGGGGTTTACGCAAGAGCGCCACGGAACTTGTCCGGAATCATGCTGGGGACCCGCTGGCAGATAGTCACCGGACACGACAGCCGGTGTCTAAGAGCAGGCGCCAGCAGCCTTCTGCTAAGGCACGCCCTGCTCGCCGACGCCTGCGAGATACCCAACCGCTGGTGATAAACGCAATGGTTTCAGGATCGGTCGGAACGATCGTATCGGGTGCGATTTTCGGAGCCGACAGCAGGTTTATGGTTATTGCATGCCTTGAGTTTTTGCTCAGCCTGACTCTCAGAGTTCGTCTCAGCACCGCCGCGAGGCGTAGGAGCCAGTAGGAGCAGACTGGATCGCTGCTTGCCGATTATGTTGTGTTGGTGTTGAGTAGCCAGTTTTCGAGGATGGTGTGGGTGAAGCGGATGTGTCGTCCGACGCGGAGGCAGGGTAGGCGGCCGGTGCGCACAGCGTCGTAGATCCAGCTGGTCTTGACGGCGAGGAGCTGGGCGGCCTGCTCGGGGCGCAGCAACGGCTGGGAGAGCTGGGGGATTGCCGGGGGTTGGGTGGTGTTGTTCTGGTGCATGTGTATTTAGCCGGACGGGCGGGGATACCGGCAAGGCGATTGTCAGGTGTGGAGGCGCTGGTGGGCTGTTTGGTAGACACTTGGCTGCCATGGGCGACTTGGGTGGCGTGCTCCGAATGCCAGACAGGCCAGGAACGGCGTGTTGTCGGGGTCGATGCGTAGCTGGAAGACCATGCCCCAGGGGCCGTCGGGGGCTGGTAGGTAGGTCTTGGCGCAGCCGGGCAGCCGGGTGCCGTCCTGGCCGTGGTCCTGGCAGGCTTTCAGTCGGCTGGTGGTGATGCCGTGCCGTGAGAGGTCGCGGACGGCCTGGTTGAGGGTGGTGCGGGCTTTGGGTGTTGAGTGGTTGGCGTCCTCGGCGAGCAGGGCAGCGTCGAACGCGACGCGGAATCGCGTTGGGCGCCCGGGTGTGGGCATGGTTTAGCCCTCGTCGTCGGTGGGGAGAGCGCCGAGGATCTGCTGGTACTCCTCGGGGGTCGCCGGACGACCCGGGAAGGACGCCGCGACCTGTGTGGGGTTGGGGCGTAGTAGGAGGCGCCCGTGGGGTAGCTCCTGTTCGATCAGATACTCGCCGGTGAGGTCGCCGGTGAGCGTGACATGTATCGCGTTATCGGCCATGGCTCTGTTTTCTAGTGTGCCATGCCTGGCGGGATCCGCGAGGGTCTGTTTGTTGTGGGGGCTGGTGTTGGGGGTCAATGTGGTCTCTCCTTTGCTTCTCTTTCGCGGTTGGGTTGGTTGGTGATCTCGGTGATGCTTGTTTAGGCCGGGCTGGATGGGTGTCCGTC
>DASXOX010000106.1:0-18283 GCA_036493975.1 Solirubrobacteraceae bacterium | reverse complement strand
ACTCGAAACATATATTGATCTCCTTTTGATCCTACGTAGTGACTTCATCCTTCTCGACCAGATGCCCTCTCCTCACCCAACCCCGGCACAGGTCACAAGACCGGCCTACATCATCCGATCATGCGATCGATCACCTTTAGGGTCGATCACTTCTTAGCCCATTCCTCATTGCCCTGTCAATGAGAGCCCCTTCGGCTGTCAAACGCAACGCCCGGGACAACCCACCTCAACCGTAAGAGATCCCTGCAAATGCAGCTAAACTGGGACACAGAGAGCACGGCAGCAAGTCGGAGACAATGACATCCACCAATGGATAGGCAACCCTTGGACGTGTTCCTAACGAGACAGGCAGGCCGTCCCCACTCTGCGATACCGGAAGGCATCAACCGCCTAGGCCTCGCGCTGGCACTGCTGCAAGGCGAGCTTCGACCCGGAGGAGATGCGATCGAGGCGAAGACACGCGACACGGTGCGCTGGTGCTCAGTGAATCTGTCCCGCACCGTTCGCCCAGAGGCCGGAAGCCGTTAGGCGGGTGAGCCGCCCGCCCCGCCATTGCGGAGCAGACAACTCACCCAGGCAGCTCATCCAGCTGCTAACTATAAGAAACTCCAAAGTTTATTGCTTGTCAGTTTTATGTCGAAGGTGACGCCTTTGATTTCGGCGTTGGTGCTACCTACTTTAAGGGCATTCGTTAACGAGAAAACTAATACACTGTGTCCTAAGCGCTCATCGAAACCTTCGTGCGCTAAGAGGCTGAAGGTTCCTGAAACCGGCACTCCTCCTCCAATTATCAGCGGACATTCCGCGTTGGTGAATGCGATAGTCGCAAAGACGGTTTTGGTCTCAGGTAACACTGTGATATACGTATTTAATGTGCCGTCTAATTTGGCGACACCATGAATAGGCACAGTTGAAACTTTTTCACCAGCAATCGTGTCACAGGGCGCATTCGACCCTTTGCACCCATTGAACGTTAGACTTGAAGCTAAAATTTTGTCCGGTGCGACGATGCTACCATTCGTGACAGTAATTTCATGCGCCGTGCATTTTAGTGTAGTCACACCGGTGACAACGAGTTCCCCTTCTTTTAATACTAAGGCGTTTGAAAGCGGCGCGCTCCCAACGAGCGCCGTTCCGCCGACCATCCAGTCAGCAGACGCCGTCGCCGACGCGGCCGCAACCACGGCAAAAACCACGAAGCACGCCGCTACGAGCAACTTAGCTCTAGACATACTCGATCTCCTTTTCGATTCCTACATATTGGGCTTGCCGGGACATAGACCGTGCCCTCTTGCTTCCCATGATGCGTGGGATCGGACTTAGCAAGCCATCCGAATACCGGAAGAACTCCGACTTACGGGATGGACCCTAGTGGAACGAACCACAAATGTCAATGACGTTCGCCGCGACGCTCCTACTGTGCCACCCGACGACGACGCCTCCCCTCGCGAACGCCGGCCGCGGCGAAACCGCCGGCAAGCGCGCACCTCTCGAAAACCTCCCGCCCCGCGATCGGGTAAAACGACCCCTACCACCCCAGCGCCACCACCGACCCAAAGGAGGCGACCCATGCCCACCTACATCATGCTCGCCAACCTCACGCCCGAGGGCGTGCAGACCGTCAAGAACAACCCCCAGCGCATCCACGAGGTCAATCGCGAGGTCGAGCAGCTCGGAGCGAAGGTCACCGCGCAGTGGGCCACGCTCGGCCGCTTCGACTTTCTCTCGATCGTCGAGGCGCCCGACGAGCAGACGATGGCGCGCGTCTCACTCGAGCTCGGCTCGCGTGGGACCGTGCGCTATGAGACACTCGCCGCGATCCCAGTCGACGACTTCATCAACTCGCTTTGAACCCACCCATTTTCGCCATCGAACCCTCGCAGGCGCTGAAGCTGTGAAGGTCCTCGTCGTCGGCGGCGGCGGCCGCGAGCACGCGATCGTGCGGGCGCTCACGCGCTCCCAAACAGACGGCCTGGAGCTGTTCTGCGCACCCGGCAACGCCGGCATCGCGCACGACGCCCGCCTGCTGGACGTGGCGGCCGACGACGTGCCGGGGCTCGTGGGGGCCGTCGAGCGCGAGGGGGTCCACTTCACCGTCGTCGGCCCCGAGGCACCCCTCGTCGCCGGCCTCGTCGACGAGCTCGACCGGCGCGGCCGCCTCGCGTTCGGGCCGACCGGCGCCGCGGCGCAGCTGGAGTCCTCGAAGGCATTCGCCAAGCAAGCGATGGAAGAGGCCGGCGTGCCGACCGCGCGCTGGCGCCACGCGCGCACGTTGCAGGAGGGCATGGCGGCCGTCGAAGAACTCGCGAATCCCGGCGTCGTCGTGAAGGCCGACGGGCTCGCCGCCGGCAAGGGCGTAACGGTCGCCGACTCCCACCAGGACGCCGAGCGCGCGCTGCGCGAGATCTTCATCGAGGGTCGCTTCGCCAGCCCCGAGGCGGTCGTCGAAGAGCGCCTGCGCGGCCGCGAGATCTCCGCGATGGCGCTGTGCGATGGCGAATTGGCGTTCCCGCTGCAGCCCGCGCGCGACTACAAGCGCGCCCTCGACCGTGACGAGGGCCACAACACCGGCGGCATGGGCGCTTGCTCCCCCGCGCCGGGCCTGAGGGAGCAGGACGCATGGATGCTCGCCGAGCTCGTTCATCTCCCCCTCCTGCGCCTCATGCGCCAACGCGGCACGCCGTTCCGTGGAGTCCTCTACGCCGGCCTGATGCTCACCGACGACGGTCCACGCGTGCTGGAGCTCAACGTGCGCTTCGGCGACCCCGAGGCACAGGCGATGCTGCCGCGGCTGCAGACGAACCTGCTCGACCTCATGCTGCGCGCGATGCGGCCTGGCGGTCTGCTGAAACCCGCTGACGGGGAGCGCAGCGACTGGAGCGGGGACTGCGCCGTCACGGTCGTGCTCGCGAGCGCCGGCTACCCCGCGTCCTCCTCCACCGGCGACCCGATCGACGGGCTCGACAACGTGCCCCCCGGCATCGAGGTCACGCACGCCGGGACCGCACTGCGCGATGGACGGACGGTGACCGCCGGCGGGCGCGTACTCAACGTGACCGCGCTCGGCGCGGACCCGGATGCCGCCCGCGAGTCGGCGTATGCTGCAGCGCGAATGATCTCCTTCCCGGGTATGCAGATGCGCAGCGACATCGCCCTCGGCATCGCCGAGGAGCCGCGCGCGGAGGAGGGCACGGTCGGGAGCTGGCTGCGCGAGCGGGGCGGCACCAATGGGTGAGGTCTCCCCGATCGCGACACCCCTGACCGAGGCCGACGTGCGCACGCAACTGGAGGAGCTCGATGTCGACGCCCCGCGCGTCGGGATCGTGATGGGCTCCGAGAGCGACATGGAGAAGATGCAGAAGGCCGCCGCCGAGCTGCAGGCGCGCGACATCATGCACGAGCTGCGCGTCATGTCCGCCCACCGCGAACCTGACGTAGTCGCGGAATACGCCAAGAACGCTCAAATGCGTGGCCTGCGCGTGATCATCGCCGGCGCCGGCATCTCCGCGGCGCTGCCCGGCGCCGTCGCGGCGCACACCGACCTGCCGGTAATCGGCGTCCCGCTGTCGGGCCGCTTGACCGCGGCGGGCGGCCTCGACGCGATTCTCTCGATCGTGCAAATGCCGCCGGGCGTCCCGGTCGCGTGCGTCGGCCTGGACAACGCGCGCAACGCCGCGATCCTCGCTGCGCAGATCCTGACAGCGTGAGCTTGCGCCGGACGGCGGCCCGGACGAGCCGCTGTATGCCAGCGCCAGATGCCGCCGTCCGGCGATAATCCAGACATGATCCCCCGCTACACACGCCCCGAGCTCGGCGCGATCTGGACCGACGAGGCCCGCATGGAGACGTGGCGCCATGTCGAGGTCGCCGCTTGCGAGGAGCTGCCGTGGCTGCTCGGCGGGAACGACGCCGGCGCCGCGGGCCCAACCCCGGACGAGCTGCAGGCGATCCGCGCCGCGACGTTCACGGTCGACGCCGTCAATGAGCGCGAGAAGTCAACCGACCACGACGTCGCCGCGTTCGTCGACGTCCTCGCGGCCTCCGCGGGCGAGGCGGGCCGCTGGATCCACTACGGCCTGACCTCCTCGGACGTGCTCGACACGGCGCTCGCACTGCAGCTGCGCGCGGCGGGCGAGCCGATCGTCGCCGGCGCCCAGGCGCTCGTCTCGGCCCTCGCGCAGCGCGCGCGCGAGCACGTGGACACGCTGTGCATCGGCCGTACCCACGGCGTGCACGCCGAGCCGACGACGTTCGGGATCAAGCTCGCGGGTTTCGCCTTCGAGGCGCACCGCAACGCGCAACGCCTGCAGCGCGCGTTCGCACAGGTAGCGGTGGGCGCGGTCTCGGGGGCGGTCGGCACGTACGCGGCGACGAACCCGGAGTTTGAGGCGCGCGTGCTCACGCGCCTGGGCCTGGAGCGCGAGCCGGTCTCCACCCAGGTGATCGCGCGCGACCGTCACGCCGAGCTCCTCCAGGCGATCGCAATAGCCGGAGCAGGCCTGGAGCGATTCGCGACCGAGATCCGCCACCTGCAACGCACGGAGGTGCGCGAGGTCCAGGAGCCCTTCCGCTCCGGCCAGAAGGGCTCGAGCGCGATGCCGCACAAGCGCAATCCGATCAAGAGCGAGCAGATCTCCGGGCTCGCCCGGGTCCTGCGCGCCAATGCCCAGGCCGCACTGGAGAACGTCGCGCTGTGGCACGAGCGAGATATTTCGCACTCCTCGGTCGAGCGCGTCATCTTGCCGGACACGACGATCCTGATCGATTATCTGCAACAGCGCACGATCGCGCTCGTGCAAGGCATGACCGTCGATGCCGAGCGCATGGGCTCGAACCTCGAGCTGACGCACGGCGCGCTCTTCTCACAGCGCGTCCTACTCGCGCTCGTGCAGGGCGGCATGAGCCGCGACGATGCGTACTTCGGCGTGCAGCGCGCGGCGCAGCAGGCGTGGGATACGGGCACACCACTGCGGGAGCTGCTCGCCGCGGATCCAGTCACGGCCACGCTCGACCTCGACGCGATCTTCGACTACGCGCACTACGTGCGCTACGCGCGCGAGATCGTGGCACGGCTGGACGAGATCGGCTGAGCGCAGCAGCCGCCCTCGGCGCTCGCGGCGGCCGCCCCGTCAGCCTCGCCAACTGGCCGCAGCGCCGCGGCGTCGTCCGCGCGACCGCTTCCGCCGCCACGCCGATGGCCCGACCAGCGCGCCCAGCAAGGCGATCACCGCAGCGATGCTGAGCGCGCGCCCGAGCACGACTGGCAGTGTCTGCGCGGGCTCCACCGTCAATCTCTGGGCGACCGGCACCGAGCTGGGTGTGCGGAGGCAACCGCCGTGCGCGGGCCCATGGCCAGCACGAGGTGATAGTTCGAGTCGTGCCCCGCGACCGTCGCGCCGCCGATCCGCAGTAGGTCGGGCCCACGCCCGATATTCGTGTCCACGAGTTGACCGGGCGGCACGGACATAATCGTCGAGAAGCGCCCATCGTGGATCGCGGCCGGCGGAATACTCAGCCGCGGCAGGCTGCTCGCCTGGATCAGCTTCGTCAGCGCGTAGTCATAGTCGTCGTAGTTCTCGGCGAAGACTTCCGACCCGGGACTGAAGGTCGCCGCTCGCAGCGTCGACGTCCGCTGATAGGCGTCGACCTGCTGGATGGCGCCGACGGTCGAGACGGCGAGCACAGGCAGATCGTCCACCGGCACAGACCCAGCCGCCGCGAGCCGCCCTGCAGCAGCGCCAGTGCCGCGAGCACCGATGCGCTCACGCCAATCAGCACGAAGGCGTCAAGGCGATTAGCGTCGTTCTCGGCGGGCCTCGCCTTTCTTCACTTGCTCGCGGCAAGCCCGATGGCCACAGCAGACCTCGGATGAAATCTTCAATTACTGACACTGCATCCGCTAGACCCACGAGATCGTCAGGCCCTTGTCCGATTGTCCGATAGTCGGAAACTATTTGCATGCCCGCTTGACGCAGGTCGGGAAGGTAGATAGATTATTCATCTTATTGAAATAATCGGGCTCATGTCCCGATCGGAAGGAGATCCTATAGCATGTCCAAAAAGCTAGCGATTGCGGCTTGCACCGGGTTGCTCTTGTTGAGCGCACTCGCCTTGACATCCACCGCGTCCGCACAGTGGATGGTCAATGGCACAAATCTCACCACAAACCAAGCGCTTGCCTCTGGCGCCCCAACCGACAAAGTCGTTGAAATCAAAGTCGCAGGCGTGGCGGTAGTATGCGCAGGCGTCGAACTCACCTCTCCCCAGATCGAACCGGGTGACACAGCCTCAACGAGCAGTCTCGTCTTCGCCAATTGTTCGGCTAATGGCGGCTGCACTATTGAAAAAAACATCCATACGGTTCCTCTTACGGCTACGGCAACCTTAGGAGGAACGTTAGCGGCCAATATCATTTTCAAACCGAAAACGAAAACTGTATTTGGTACGCTCAAATTCGAAGGTGCAGAATGCCCATTGCTGGGTACTCAAGTCGCGACTGGATCGGCTAAATTCTTAGTTCCAACCGGCCGAGACGAAAAGTTATTTCAGGCACTCGAAGCCGAGGTAACCGAAGCAAGCGGTGAACTCAAAGCGGGCGGCAGCAGCGTCGGGCTGACGGGCTCTTCATTACTCAAACTCTCGACAGACCTACCCTGGAGCTTCTTATAGGTTGACCGCTGAGATCTGGTCGCACGAGGACGGCGACCCGATCTTCTCCTCATTGTCTCATGGGCCACCGATCCTTTCGATGCGGGAGCCGAGGAGGTCTCCGATTGACCCGCGAACGTCAACTGGCTGCGCCAGAGAGAGCTTCGAGCTAGCAACAGGAACAACTGACGCTGGCCCCGGTGCAGCACATGCACAGCGCGAGTTAAGTCGCTTGACGTTGGCCGCTTCGTCTGGGTAAATGTGCCGCCCTACATTCCAACAGTCAGGTTGAACCTGGCGAAAGGAGATCGATCGGCATGCCCAAGAAGCTGTTTATCACGGCCTGCGTCGGAGCGCTCACGCTGACCGCATTCGCGCTGGCGTCGCCTGTTTCGGCGCAGTGGATGGTTAACGGCGCCACCCTCACCGGCACAGAAACCAAAGCCCTCGCATCGGGAGCCCCGGTGCACGAACTCATGAAATTGAAAGCCGCGGGCGTGACCATAGAATGCAAAGGCAAAAATTTTGAATTCGGTTCACCCCAGATCGAAGCAGGTGACAAGGGCTCCACGACCAGCCTCATCTTCACCGAATGTTCAGCCGATGGAAAATGCGCGGTCAGCAAAACCATTGCAACGTTACCGCTCATGGAGGTAGCTACGTTAGACGGAGCGTTAGCAGCCAACATCTCGTTCTTACCAAAAACTAAAACCATATTCGCAGTGATCCAAGTGACCGGCTCTGAATGTGCGCTTGCAGGAGCCCAGCCCGCGACTGGAAAAGCGAAATTCTTAGCCCCAACGGGACAAGACGAAAGATTACTGCAGCTGATCGAAAGCAAGACCACCGAAGCAAGCGGCGAACTCAAAATAGGCGTCAGCCCCGTAGAACTCAGGGCCTCCGCATTACTGAAACTGGCGACAGACCTACCCTGGAGCTTCTTATAGGCCGAAGGCCTCGAGCCGGCCAACTGACAACATGGGCCCGCTCACGCACGGCGCTTGACGCCGGCTAGGTGCCTGTGTATGCTGTGAGTCTATTCTAATAGTCGGGTTCGTCCCGGCGAAAGGAGATCACGCGGCATGTCCAAGAAGCTGGCTCCTACAGTCTTTGTCGGGCTGTTCGCGCTAAGCGCATTTGCGCTGGCGTCGAGCGCCTCGGCACAGTGGATGGTTAATGGCACAAATCTCACCGGAACGGCAGCCCTCGCACCTGGAGCTCCACTCGACGAAAACGTCACTATCAACATTTCGGGCGTGAGCATAGTATGCACAAGCAGCGTCGAACTCGTCTCCCCCCAGCTCGAAGCTGGTGACAAAGCTCCGACGAACAGCCTCATCTTCGCCGGTTGTTCGGCCAATGGCAAATGCACTGTAGAAAGCAACTTCAAGACGGTCCCCCTTACGGCTACGGCTACCTTAGAGGGAACATTAGCGATCAATCTAATCTTTAAACCGAAGACCAAAACCGTATTTGGAACGCTCAAATTCGAAGGCGCCGAATGTCCGCTATTCGGAGTCCAAACTGCGACCGGAACAGCTAAATTCTTAGCCCCGACCGGCCGAGATGAAAGGTTATCTCAGCAAATCATAAACAACGTCACTGCAGCAAGCGGTGAACTCAAAGCGGGCATCAGCAACATAGAAATGAAAGGCTCTTCATTACTTAAATTGGCGACAGACCTACCCTGGAGCTTCTTATAGGCCAGAACCTGGCGAGAGGTGGCTGGCCCATGAGCCACCTCTCGCGCCAGCGTGGGAGACGCGCAGCGACCGCTGCGATCGTTTCAACCCACCACCCGGTATGCGTTTGCGAGCGAGCAGCCGCACCGGGTGGCGCGATAGAGTCGCCCCCATGCTCGCTCTAGCCGACCTGCCCCTCCTTGCCAGCGGCAAGGTCCGCGAGCTCTACGACCTCGACGACCGCCTGCTGATGGTCGCCAGCGACCGCATCTCCACCTACGACGCCGTCCACCCGACCCCGATCCCCGACAAGGGCAAGGTCCTCACGGGCCTATCGGTGTTCTGGTTCGAGCGCACGCAGCACATCGTCGCCAACCACCTGATCTCAGCAACCGAGGACGTCCCCGAGGAGGTCCGCGGCCGCGCGCTGGTCGTGCGCAAGCTGCGGATGCTGCCGGTGGAGTGCGTCGTGCGCGGCTACATCACGGGCTCGGGCTGGAAGGACTACCAGGCCACGGGCGCGGTCTCCGGCATCGAGCTGCCATCGGGCCTGCGGGAGTCCGAGCAACTTCCGGAGCCGATCTTCACGCCCAGCACGAAGGCCGATGTCGGCCACGACGAGGCGATCGACTTCGCGCGCGCGGCGGAGCTCGTTGGCGACGAGGCGCTGATGAGTCGTGTGCGCGATGTCTCGGTCGAGCTCTACTCGTTCGCCGCTGCGCACGCGCGCGAGCGCGGCGTGATCCTCGCGGACACGAAGTTCGAGTTCGGGCTCGACGACGACGGCGAGCTGGTCGTCGGAGACGAGGTGCTGACGCCGGACTCCTCGCGCTACTGGCCCACGGATGGTTTTGAGATCGGCCACGGCCAGCCGAGCTTCGACAAGCAGTACGTCCGCGACTGGGCCGCGGGCAGCGGCTGGGACAAGCGCCCGCCGGCGCCCGCGATCCCCGAGGACGTCGTGACCGGCACACGCGCGCGCTACGTCGAAGCCTACGAGCGGATCGCAGGCGAGCCCTTCCAGGCATGGCTGGACCGCAGCGCCGCATGAGGGGCGCCTTCGAGAGCAGATGAGGGCGCGCGTCCTGATCCGCCCGAAGGCCGGGATCCTCGACCCGCAAGGCGAGGCCGTACAGCGTGCGCTGCCGGCGCTCGGGTTCACGGGGGTCGAGAACGTCCACATCGGCCGCCTTGTGGAGCTAGATGTCGCGGACGCCGGCCAGCTGGAGGAGATGTGCGAGAAGCTGCTTGCGAACCCGCTGGTCGAGGACTATGAGATCCAGCTGCCCGGCAGCTAGCAAGCCGGCATGAAGTTCGGCGTCCTCCAGTTCCCGGGCTCCTGCGACGAGGTCGACGCCCTGCTCGCCGCCCGCCGCGTGGGCGAGGCGGAGCTGATCTGGCACGGCGAGCGCGACCTGCGGGGAGCCGACGCGATCGTGGTCCCAGGGGGCTTCTCCTACGGCGACTACCTGCGCGCGGGCGCGATCGCGCGCTTCGCGCCGGCGATGGAGGCGGTGATCGAGTTCGCCGAGTCCGGTGGCCTCGTGCTGGGCATCTGCAACGGCTTCCAGGTGCTGTGTGAGGCGCGGCTGCTGCCCGGCGCACTGCTGCCGAACGCGAACCTGCGCTTTACGTTCCGGCAGGTCGAGCTGGAGGTCGCGCGACCGGACACGTCCTTCACGAGCGCATGCGCGCGCGCGGCCGGCACGGCAGATGAAACCCCCGTACGCCTGAGCATTCCCGCAAAGCACTCGTGGGGCCGCTACCACGCCGAGGAACGAACGTTGGATGAGCTGGAAGAGCGCGGCCAGGTGCTTCTGCGCTACGCGCCTGGACAAAACTTCAACGGCTCGCTGCGCGACATCGCCGGCGTGTGCAACGCGCGGGGCAACGTGTTCGGCCTGATGCCCCACCCCGAGCACGCGGTCGACGCGCTGACGGGCTCGACCGACGGCCTGCGCATCTTCGAGTCGATGCGCCTGACGGTTGAGGGCGCGCATGTCTGAACGCCCCGCCACCGCGGACGCGCCGGCGGGGACGGAGGGCGAGGCGGAGCCGCCGCCGACGCTCGCGGACGCGCTCACGCTGGGGCTGACGGGCGCGGAGTACGAGCTGATCTGCGCCAAGCAGGGCGGACCGCCGAACCAGGTGGAGCTCGCGATGTACTCGCTGCTGTGGAGCGAGCACTGCGCGTACAAGCACTCCAAGAAGCTGCTGCGCACGCTCCCGACCGAAGGCCCGCATGTCGTGATGGGCCCCGGCGAGAACGCCGGCGCGGTCGACGTCGGCGGCGGCCTGGTGTGCGCGTTCAAGGTCGAGTCGCACAACCACCCGAGCGCGGTCGAGCCCTTCCAGGGCGCGGCGACGGGCGTCGGCGGGATCCTGCGCGACATCTTCGCGATCGGCGCGCGCCCGATCGCGGTGCTCGACTCGCTGCGCTTCGGCGAGCCGAGCGGCACCCGCTCGCGCTACCTGCTCGATGGCGCGGTCGCGGGGATCGGGCACTACGGCAACTCGATCGGCGTGCCCACGGTCGGCGGCGAGGTCTACTTCGAGGCGCCCTACGAGCAGAACTGCCTAGTCAACGCGATGGCGCTCGGCCTCTGCCCCCGCGAGCGCCTGGTGCGCAGCGCAGCTGCCGGCGTAGGCAACCTGTTGGTGCTGTTCGGCGCCTCCACGGGCCGCGACGGGATCGGCGGCGCCTCGGTGCTGGCCTCGGCGGAGCTCGGCGACGACGAGGACAAGCGCCCGACGGTCCAGGTGGGCGACCCGTTCGAGGAGAAGAAGCTGCTGGAGTGCTCGCTGGAGCTGCTGCAGCGAGGGCTCGTGGTGGCGCTGCAGGACCTCGGCGCGGCGGGCTTGACGTCTTCAGCCGCCGAGATGGCCTCGAAGGGCGGGGTGGGCATCGACATCGACGTCGCGAAGGTTCCGCTGCGCGAGCCCGACCTGGAGCCATTTGAGGTGATGGTGAGCGAGTCCCAGGAGCGAATGCTGTGCGTGGTTACGCCACGCGATCTGGAGCAGGTGTTGGATTTGTGCGAGAAGTGGGAGGTCGGCGGGGCCGCGATTGGGACTGTCACCGAAACCGGTCGACTGCACGTGTACGACGGGGAGCGGCTGGTCGGTGACATGCCGGTGAGCGCACTCGTAGACGACTGCCCGCTGTACGACCTCGCGCCGGCGAAGCCCTCCGAGCCAATCTACCCGCCGCCCGCGGCGACGCTGGCAATGGACGCGACGCCACTCCAGGCGCTGCTCGCGCTCCTGGCAAGCCCCAATATCGCCTCGCGACGACCGCTGTTCGAGCAGTACGACGCGATCGTGCAGTCGCGCACCGTGCGCCGCCCCGAGCAGGCCGACGCGGCGGTGCTGGCGCTGCCAGACAGCAGCGCGCTGGCGGTGAGCATCGACTGCAACGGCCGGCGCGTCGCCGCCGACCCCTACCGCGGCACGATCGAGGCAGCGCTGGAGTGCGCGGCGAACCTCGCCTGCGTCGGCGCGGAGCCGCTGGGGACGACGAACAACCTCAACTTCGGCAACCCCGAGAAGCCGCACATCGCGTGGCAGCTCACCGAAGCGGTGCGCGGCCTCGGCGAGGCCTGCCGCGCCCTGGAGGCGCCGATCGTGGGCGGCAACGTGTCGCTCTACAACGAGGGCGCCGCCGGGCCGATCTACCCGACGCCGGTCGTCGGCATGGTCGGCCGCCTACCCGACGCGGCGCGCGCCGGGCGGCTTGGGTTCGCGCGCGAGGGCAATGCGATCGCGCTGGTCGGCTGGGACCCGCAGCGCGGCGCCCCGTCGCTCGCGGCGAGCGAGCTGGCAAAGCTGCGCGGCGAGCCGCTCCCCGACGGTCTGCCGCCGTTCGACGTGCAGCGCGTGATCGCCACGCAGGAAGCCGTGCGCGCGGCGGTGCGCGTGGGGGAGCTCTCGAGCGCGCACGACATCGCGGAGGGCGGCCTGGCAGTGGCCCTCGCAGAGTGCTGCCTGGCAAACGGCCTGGGAGCCCGCGTGGAGCTCGACGCGCTCACCCGAGCTCCCTCCGCGGACGCGCTCGGCGACGACACACCCGCCGGAGCCGACAGGCCGAACCCCTCCCTCCCCCTCCCAATCCTTTTCGCCGAGTACCCGGGCCGCTTTCTGCTCTCCGGTCCGCGCGCGGCGCTGGAGGCTCTCGCCCCCCAGACCTCCGTGGAGATCGTCGGTGTCGTCACAGGCGCGGCGCTCGAGATCGCGCTCGCCGGCGAGACGCTGGTCGCGACGCTCGCCGAGCTCGCCGAGGCGCACCGCGCGCTGGCGGCGCTGTTCCCGTGAGCCCACCCGCATCCGGCCCTGCTAGCGTGGTGACGTGATGCGTGACGGACCTCGCGACGAGTGCGGGGTATTTGGCTTGTACGCGCCTGGGCACGACGTCTCGCGTCTGTCCTACTTCGCGCTGTACGCCCTGCAGCACCGCGGGCAGGAGTCGGCAGGGATCGCCGCAGCCGACCACGGCGGGCAGATCATCACGCGCCGCGAGCTCGGCCTGGTGAGCCAGGTGTTCAGCGAGAACGACCTGCGCACACTCGCGGGCGACCTCGCGATCGGGCACGTGCGCTACTCCACGACAGGCTCCAACGCCTGGGAGAACTCCCAGCCGGTACAGCGCTCGGAGGGCACGCACGGTTCCCAGCGCGAGCTCGCGCTGGCGCACAACGGCAACCTGATCAACGCCCTGGAGCTCCACAACGAGCTGCTGGAGCGCGGGGTCACGTTCAGTTCGACCTCGGACTCCGAGATCGTGGCGGCGCTGATCGCAACACACCCGGCGCAGCGAGTCGAGGACGCGATCGCCGACATGCTGCCGCGTCTGCGCGGAGCGTTCTCGATCGTCGCGATGACCAAGGACCGCGTGCTCGCGTTCCGCGACCCCCACGGCCTGCGTCCACTGTCGCTCGGCGCGCTGCCGCCGCTCGGCGACGACGAGCCAGTGCGCTACTGCGTGGCGAGCGAGTCGTGCGCGTTCGACATCATTGGCGCGAAGTACCTGCGCGAAGTTGAGCCCGGGGAGCTGGTGACGCTCGACGAGAGCGGCGTGCAGAGCCGCATGGTCACGCCCGGCCAGCGACGCGCGTTCTGCGTGTTCGAGTACATCTACTTCGCGCGGCCCGACTCGCGCATGAACGACCAGGTCCTGCAGGTCGCGCGTGGGCGCATGGGCGAGACGCTCTGGCGCGAGGCGCCCGTGGAGGCAGACCTCGTGATCGCCGTGCCCGATTCCGGCAATGCCGCCGCGCGCGGCCTCGCGCGGGCGAGCGGGATCCCCCAGGACGACGGCTTCGTCAAGAACCGCTACGTCGCGCGCACGTTCATCCAGCCCGGCCAGGAGCTGCGCAAGCACGGCCTGCGCCTGAAGTTCAACCCGCTGCCCGAGGTGATCGCCGACAAGCGCCTCGTCGTCGTCGACGACTCGATCGTGCGCGGCAACACGACCCGCCAGATCGTGCAGATGCTGCGCGACGCCGGCGCCCGCGAGGTCCACATGCGGATCTCGGCCCCGCCGATCAAGCATCCCTGCCACTACGGGATCGACATGTCCACGCGCGAGGAGATGATCGCCCACGGGCGCACCACCGCGGAGGTCGCCGCGGAGCTCGGCTGCGACTCGCTGCACTATCTCTCCCTGGAAGGCGTCTACGAGGCGATCCGCGGCACGCGCGCCGGGCACTGCGACGCGTGCTTCAGCGGGGAGTACCCACTGGCGCGCACCGGCGAGGCGAACGGCAAGTACGCGCTGGAGGAGCCCGCCGGCCCCGCTCTGCCGCTCGTGCGCGCCTGAGCAGTCGGCGCACCTGAGCAGTCGGAAACGACCGCGCGGCCACATCCCCAGCGCCAGTGCCGATTCGCGCGCACCGCTCGGCCCGTCAGCGCCGCTCTGCACGCACCCGTCACGATGGGGGTGGTGAGGGGCGGGACGACCGCGCGGGCGCGCATCGCCGTCGGCGTCGCGGCGCCGCTGCTGCTGATCGGCGCGCTCTGCCGACCGCTGCTGCTCAGCGACGCGACGTTCAACGAAGACTGGCTCAACCACCTCTGGTACGTGTGGCACCAGAGCGTCGCGCTTCGCGAAGGGCACCTCCCGAGCTTGTTCCTGGACTACGCGAGCGGCGTCTTCTACCCGCTCTATGCCTTCTACGGCGGCACTCTCTACGCAGCCACCGGCGTGCTCTCGCTCGTCCTTGGCAACAAGCCGCTGGGAGCCTACGTGCTGACATTCGTGCTGGCCTTCGCAGCGGCATACGGCGGCTGGTGCTGGCTGGCGCGCACATTCGGCGTGCGCGGCTGGCCCGCGCACATCCCGGGCATCGTGTTCGTGACCGCCGCGCCCTATCTGACGATGCTCTACGGCCTCGGCGACTGGCCGGAGTTCATGGCCGTGTCGACGATGCCGCTGCTGATCGCCTCCGCGCTGTGTGTGCTGCGAGCCGAGCGCCTGCGCTTCTGGCCCGCACTCGCGTTGGCCGCGAGCGGTGTGCTGTTCTTCGGCAGCCACCTGCTGACCGTCATCTGGGGGATCGCTTTGTTGGCGCTCGCGACGGCCGCGACGCTGCTGTGCATACCCGCCGCGCGGCGCAGCGTCACACCCTCCGCAGTGGGTCGCGTCGTGGCGATCCTGCTCCCGGCGGGGCTCGTGAGCGCCTGGTTCCTGTTGCCCACGCTCGCCTACGAGTCGCACACCGTGATCGCGCACAACTACCCACATTTCCGCCATGTACTGCGGAGCACGATGTACACGGTCGCCGCGCGCCACCTGTTCACGCTCTCCCGCGCACGCGATTCCGGCACGGTCCTCACGCTCGCGCTGCCCGTCCTCGCGATCGCGTGGATCACAGGCGCGATTGCGATCCTCGCGCTGACCCGCCGGCGCGGCACCTGGATGCGCGTGCTGCTGCTCGCCGCCACCGTCACGAGCCTGCTGCTCGTGCTGATGACCCACGCGGGCGCGATCCTGGCACTGCCACGCATCTTCGCAACCCTGCAGTTCGCGTTCCGTTTGGAGAGCTTCGTGTTGGTGGGCGTCAGCGGCACGCTGCTGGCCGCGCTCGTTCTGATTCAGCAAGGAGAGGGGCGCACGGAGGGCTGGCACCGGCTACTCCTGCCCTGGCGCTGGCTGCTGATCCTCGTCGCGCTCGCCTCCGTGCTCGGCGCGCTCGAGCAGGTCGGCGCGCACGACCGTCTGCGCCCCCGCCGCGCCGCGCTGGCCTCCTACGCGACGCCCACTTTCGAGCGGGAAGGGTTGCTCAACTACGTCGACGACGAGCTCCCGATCCTGCGCAAGCCGCTGCCGCGGGTGCGCTTCGCACCCGGGCGCGTGCCCGGAGAACGCCTCGTCGCGAGCGTCCCCGCGACCGCCGGGCGGCGGGTGGACTCGAACCTCAGGGCCGGCCCCGACTTTGTGCGCCTCGAGGGCGCTCGGATCGTCGGCACCGACGCGCAGGCCAACGACGTGCTCGAATTCACCGCGCACAACCCGCCGGCCAGGGTCGCGGTCAGCGCCGCCGACAGCTTCCCGATCGTCGCTGGGCGCCTGCTGTCGTGGGCGGCCCTCGTCGTCCTCGCGGCAACGCTCTGCGCGGTCGGGTTCCGCGATGCGCGGCGTGGGCGGGGACATCAGGTCCGCGCTGACGGCAGCGCTCCTCCTCGGCAACTATGGTCCGCGCTCAATGACCGACCGCAGCGACAGGCAAACCCCTACCGCTGAGCTTCCCTCTCCCCTGCCGCTTGCGGTGCTCGCCTCGGGAAGCGGCACCAACCTGCAGGCGCTGCTCGACAGCGTCCACGAACACGAGGCTCAGATTGTTGCCGTCGCCTCCAATCGCGAGACCGCGCCCGCCCTGGAGCGCGCCCGCGCGCGCGGCGTGCCCGCCGCCGTGTTCGCCCGTGCCGAGCACCCCGACCGCGCCGCGCGCGACCTCGCGATGGCCGACTGGCTCGCGCAGCGCGGCGCGCGGCTGATCGTGCTCGCCGGCTACATGGAGCTGATCTCCGAGCCCTTCCTGGAGCGCTTCCCGGGAGCCGTCATCAACGTGCACCCCTCGCTGCTGCCCGCGTTCCCCGGCCTGCGCGCCGTCGAGCAGGCGCTTGCGTACGGGGTGAAGGTGTTCGGCGTGACCGTCCACTTCGTCGACGCCGGCGTCGACAGCGGCCCCGTGATTCTGCAAAGCGCGCGCGAGCTGCCCGACGCAGGCACGCCCGATGAGGTGATGGCAGCGCTGCGCCCGCTCGAGCATGAGCTGCTGCCGCGGGCCGTGCGATTGTTCGCGCGCGGCGCCCTGCGTCCCGACCCGGAGAACCCGCGGAGCGTGCGGATAGAACCATCGCCGGCGCGGGATAGCCTGTGGGCATGACCGCACCTGCCTCCGCAGGGATAACGCCCTCCTCAACCGAGGACTCCGCCTTGCGCGCGGGCCTCCAGCCCACCGAGCCGGCCGCAGTGCGTGTGCGTCGCGCGCTGCTCTCGGTTTCCGACAAGGCGGGCATCGTGGACTTCGCGCGCGGCCTCGCCGAGCTCGGAGTGGAGATCGTCTCCACCGGCGGCACCGCCCGTGAGCTCGCGCAGGCCGGGATCGCGGTACGCGCGATCGAGGACTTCACGGGCTTTCCCGAGATGATGGACGGTCGCGTCAAGACACTCCACCCGCGCCTCTATGCCGGCCTGCTTGCGTTGCGCGACGATGAGTCTCACCTGCGCGCCGCCGCCGAGCACGAGATCGAGCCGGTCGATCTCGTGTGCGTGAACCTCTATCCGTTCGAGCGCACCGTCGCACGCCCCGACGCGACGCCCGCGGAGGCGATCGAGAACATCGACATCGGCGGCCCCACGATGATCCGCGCCGCCGCCAAGAACCACGCGTTCGCGGCCGTCGTGGTTGACCCCGCCGATTACGCGCAGGTGCTCGGCGAGCTGCGCTCGAGCGATGGGCAGCTCTCGATGGCCACGCGAGAGCGGCTAGCGGCCGCTGCCTTCGCATGCACCGCGCGCTACGACGCCGCGATCGCCGCGTGGTTCGCGCAGCGCACAAAGGCAGCCGACGCGCTCCCCGAGCGGATCGCAGGCACCTTCGTCAAGCACAGCGAGCTGCGCTATGGCGAGAACCCCCACCAGCGCGGCGCCTACTACACGCAGTTCGGCGCCCCGACGCACCTGCTCGCCGGCGTGCAGCAGCTGCACGGCAAGGAGCTCTCGTTCAACAATCTCCTCGACCTCGCCTCCGCGCGCGAGCTGGTCGAGGACTTCGCCGAGCCGGCGTGCGCGATCGTCAAGCACAACAACCCCTGCGGCTGCGCGCTCGGCGAGGACGCCCGCGACGCCTACGAGCGCGCCTTCGCCTGCGACCCTCAGAGCGCCTTCGGCGGCGTGATCGCGATCAACAGGCCGGTCGACCGCGCGTGCGCGGAGTCACTGAGCAAGCAGTTTCTCGAGGTACTGCTCGCACCGGCGTTCGACGAGGACGCGCTGGAGGTCTTGCAGGCCAAGAAGAACGTGCGCCTGCTCAACGCGCCACTCGCCGCGCCAGCCGCAGCTGGCGAGCCCGCGCTCGAAGCCAAGCCCGTGCTCGGCGGTCTGCTCGTCCAGGACCGCGACCGGGTGAGCGAGACTCGCACGCAGATGCACGTCCTCACTGCCGCCACGCCCAGCGAGGCACAGTGGGAAGACCTGCTGTTCGCATGGCGCATCTGCCGCCACGTGCGCTCCAACGCGATCGTGATCGCGCGCGACCGCGCCACGATCGGGATCGGCGCGGGGCAGATGAGCCGCGTCGACGCGGTGCGCATCGCCGTCGAGAAGGCCCGGGCCGCCCAGCCGCAGCTGCTCGCCGGCTCCTCACTGGCCTCTGACGCCTACTTCCCGTTCGCCGACGGACCCGAAGTCGCGATGCAGGCCGGAGTCACGGCGATCATCCAGCCCGGAGGGT